>CAUHQV010000012.1 GCA_959608625.1 uncultured Flavobacteriales bacterium | reverse complement strand
AAGGGCGGAACATGAAACCCGATGCTCCTTAGCCCTTTTCAGGGCGTACAGAGAGCGAGGCAAACCATTCGGCCCGCAGGCTGTTTTCTTTGCCACTTTCTTTTGAGCCCGCAAAAGAAAGGGGAGTTCGGGTGACCCCGGCGGGACGGGAGAGAATACTTGGTAGTGAAAAACCGACGATTATTGCCGAATATTGTCCCTACCTGCCCTCCGGGGACACCGGGGTCAGGCGATCTTGCTCAGCGCATCGAGCAACGACTCCACCGAAGCCGTTACAATATCCGTGTTGGCCCCGAAGCCGTAGTACATCTTGCCCTTGTGCGACACTTGCAGGTGTACTTTGCCCAAGTCGTCGCTACCGCGCGTAATGGCCTGCACGAGGAACTCTTCGATATGCACCCTACGCTTGGTAATGCTCTTCACTGCATTGAAAGCCGCATCCACCGGCCCGTTGCCGCTGGCCGTCTCGGTAAACGTATCCCCGCCGAAACTGATCTGCACCGTCGCCGTAGGAACGGTGGACTGCCCGCACACCACCTGGAGCGTCTCCAGTTTAAGCGGCATATCCGTTTTCGTCCGCCCGGCCAACACCTCCAGGTCGCGGATGGAAATATCCTTTTTCTTGTCGGCCAATTCGAGGAACTTCTGGTAAATCGCATCCAATTCCTCGCCTTCCGGACTGTAACCCAATTCCTTGAGGTGGTGTTTCAGCGCTGCTCGGCCGCTGCGGGCCGTCAGGATAATGCTCGACTGGTCTACGCCCACATCTGCCGGATCGATGATCTCGTACGTTTCGCGGCTCTTGAGCACCCCATCCTGGTGGATACCCGAAGAATGCGCGAAAGCATTGCGTCCTACGATCGCCTTGTTCGGCTGCACCGGTACGCGCATCAGGTTGGACACCAAATGGCTGGTATTAATGATCTCCTTGGTATTGATCCCCACCTCAAAATCGAGGTTTTTGTGGCAGGCGATAGCCATCACCACTTCTTCGAGGGCCGTATTGCCGGCCCGTTCGCCCAAACCGTTGATAGTCACTTCCGCTTGACGCGCGCCGTTCATAATAGCCGCGATGGTATTAGCCGTAGCCATGCCCAAGTCGTTGTGACAATGGGTAGAAATAATGGCCTTATCGATATTGGGGACGTGGTTCATGAGGTAGGCGATCTTGGCCCCGTATTCCGAAGGCAGGCAGTACCCCGTCGTATCGGGGATATTGACCACTGTCGCGCCGGCTTTGATCACGGCTTCCACCACCCGGGCCAGGTACTCTTCTTCCGTGCGGCCCGCATCCTCGGCATAAAATTCCACGTCGTCTACAAATGTACGGGCGTATTTCACCGCCTCCTCCGCCCGGCGGATAATCTCCTGGGGATCGGAATTTAGTTTTTCGTAAATATGGTACGGGGATGTCCCTATCCCGGTGTGGATACGGCCCCGTTTAGCATGTTTCAGTGCATCGGCCGCAACCTCGATGTCTTTTTTCACCGCACGGGTAAGGGCGCAGATAGTTGGGGTGGTCACCGCTTTCGATATCTCCACCACCGAGTTGAAATCGCCCGGACTGGAGATCGGGAACCCCGCTTCGATGATATCCACACCCAGTTTTTCCAGCTGGCGGGCCACTTCTATCTTTTCGATGGTGTTGAGCTGGCAACCGGGCACCTGTTCGGCGTCGCGGAGCGTGGTGTCGAATATGTAAACTTTATCACTCATGGTAATTTTCCGGGTTTCTCCCCTTTTATTTGTTATTTATTTTCCTGCTTTCGGATAATCCCAATCCCGGATGGGCGAGGTAGGGAATAACATCCGTTATTTCCGCTTTCTTTTGCCGCTCCAAAAGAAAGCGGCAAAGAAAACGAGCTTTTTGCGCGGCGAAATGGTTTGCTTCGCGCTACGGCATTCTGCCGAAGGCTAAGAAGCATCAGGGTGCCTGTTCCGCCTCCGGCAGAATGGTTTCGCTCGCAAACACAGTCGCCTTGCGATAGGCATTCGGTTCAATCGGAGGATAAAACACCTTTTCTATCCATCCCAACCAGTGGCCTGCTGTCCGGTCAGGGGCGGCAGGCCAGGGCCAAAACAGCCCGTCATATTTCCGTACCCGGCAGCCGGGCAGCGGGTTTAGTTGTTTTCCGGACGGAGCTTGCGCACTACGGCGCCAGCCTGCCACATTTCGGAATTGCGCATTTCCTCCAGCTCTTTGTTGAGCCCTTCGCGGTAGTCCGGTTTGCTGTTGGTGTCGATGGAGCGCTGGGCTTCGTTGCCGGCAGCCACTTCTTTGTAAAGTTCTTCGAACACCGGTTTGGCGGCGTCGCGGAACTTCTTCCACCAATCGAGCGCGCCGCGCTGGGCCGTGGTCGAGCAGTTGGCGTACATCCAATCCATTCCGTTCTCGGCGATCAGCGGCATCAGGCTCTGCGAAAGCTCTTCCACCGTTTCGTTGAACGCTTCAGACGGCGTATGGCCGTTGGCGCGCAGCGTATCGTACTGGGCGGCGAAGATACCTTGGATGGCACCCATCAGCGTACCGCGTTCGCCCGTAAGGTCGGAGTAAACCTCTTTCTTGAACGTCGTTTCGAACAGGTAGCCCGAACCCACACCGATACCCAGCGCCACGACACGGTCTTTGGCCTTGCCGGTAGCGTCCTGGAAGATCGCATAACTGGAGTTCAGCCCGCGACCCTGGAGGAACATCCGGCGAAGCGACGTGCCGGAACCTTTCGGGGCGATCAGGATCACGTCCACGTCGGCGGGAGGAACGATCCCGGTGCGCTCCTTATAGGTAATCCCGAAACCGTGCGAGAAGTAAAGGGCCTTGCCCGGGGTAAGGTGTTTCTTGATGGTCGGCCACAGGGATATCTGGCCGGCATCGGACAGCAGGTACTGGATGACGGTCGCTTTGGCGGCGGCTTCTTCGATGTCGAAAAGCGTTTCGCCCGGCACCCATCCGTCGGCTACGGCCTTGTCCCAGCTCTTGCTGTTCTTGCGCTGGCCGACGATCACGTTGAAACCGTTATCCTTGAGGTTGAGCGACTGGCCCGGGCCTTGTACGCCGTAACCGATTACCGCTATCGTTTCGTCCTTCATTGTTTCAAGGGCTTTCGAGAGAGGGAATTCGTCGCGGGTAATCACATTTTCCTCGACTCCTCCGAAATTCATTTTTGCCATGATGTTTTAAAAATTTAAATGGTTATTCCGTTTTGTTATTTATTCCGATCGTTTGACAGACTGTCAAAATTTTTTGTAGCTAAAGGTTTCGCAGCCAGGGCATTCATCCAAGAGGTTGTCCTTGTCCTTGACGATGGCTACCAGCCCTGTGCGGGCGAACTGGTACACCCCGTACGGGCGGAGCAGTTCCAGCAGTTCCTGCGTTTCCTCCTTGTGTCCGGTCTTTTCCAGTACGATGCAGTCCTCGCCTATTTCCAGGATGCGGACATGGTGGTCGCGTACCAGGTTTTCCACGTTGCGGTTGCGGGAAACTTTATAGAGGGCTATCTCCTGCTGCACCACCTCATCGGGGGTATTGACGAAGGCCTTAAGCACCTCTATCTTCTTTTCGATCTGGCACACCAGCTTATCGACCTTTTCCGGATCGGTGTTCACCACGATGGTGAAGCGGTGTATCCCGCTCACGGCCGATTCCGAGGTGGTCAGGCTTTCGATGTTGATATTACGGCAGGTGAGCACCGTGGTGATCTGGTTGAGGATCCCCACTTTGTTCTCCGAAAATACCGTCAGTATATATTCTTTTTCCATGGTCTGAAGTCTTCTTTGTCGTTATTCAAGCATGATATCCGATACGGCGGCTCCGGCCGGCACCATCGGGAACACATCCCCTTCTTTTTCCACCCGCACTTCCAGCAGGCAAGCGCCCGGTGCGGACAGCATCTTTTCGATGGCCCCGTCCAGATCCTCCCGTTTTTCCACCAGGGCGTAATCCACTTTGTTGGCCTGGGCTATCAGGGAATAATCCGGGCTGAGCAGGTCGGTGAACGAATAGCGGTGATTGTAGAAAAGCTCCTGCCACTGGCGAACCATCCCCAGGAAACTGTTGTTCAAAAGGACGATCTTCACCCCCACGCCGCTCTGCATGATGGTAGCCAGCTCCTGTATATTCATCTGAAGGCCGCCGTCCCCTACGAACAATACCACTTCCTTCTCAGGACAGCCCAGCTTGGCGCCGATAGCCGCCGGCAACCCGAAGCCCATCGTGCCCAGTCCGCCCGAAGTAATGATACTCCGCGGGGTGGTGTACCGGAAATAGCGGGCGGCGAACATCTGGTGTTGGCCTACGTCGGTAACCATGATGGCTTTCCCGGCAGTCGCTTCCGATACCTTGTGTACCACTTCCCCCATCCGGATAGCCCCGCTTTTAGGATGGAGTTCCTTTTCTATGATCTTCTGGTTCTCGACCTTGTCGCAGGCCCGGAACTCGGCGGTCCACTCTTTATGGTCTTTTTCCGAGATCATTCCGGTAAGCATCGGAAGCGTCTGTTTGACATCGCCTACCACCGGTACTTCGGCATATACGATCTTATTTACCTCCGAAGGGTCTATCTCCAGGTGGACGATCTTGGCATTGATCCCGAATTTGTCCGGATTGCCCGTCACGCGGTCGTCGAAACGCATGCCGATCGCGATGAGCAGGTCGCACTCCTTGTTCTTGATGTTCGGGCCGTAATTGCCGTGCATTCCGAGCATCCCTACGTTTTGCGGGTGGTCAGACGGCAGGGCGGAAAGCCCCAGTAAAGTGGAAGCCGCCGGGATACCGCTCTTTTTAAGGAATGCCTGAAGCTCCTGCTCGGCATCCCCGAGGATAACCCCCTGCCCGATGAGAGCCATTGGCCTTTTGGCCAGGTTTATCAATTTAGCAGCCTGGGCCACCTTTTCCCGATCCGGGGCCGGGGCCGGTACGTAACTGCGGATATTTTTTACTTTTTCATAGCTGAAATCCATCATCCCCACCTGTGCGTCCTTGGTGATATCGACCACCACCGGGCCCGGGCGGCCGCTTCCGGCTATGTAGAACGCCTTGGCGATGGCTTCGGGAATATCCTGCGCCCGTTTTACCTGGCAGTTCCATTTGGTCACCGCCTGGGTGATCCCGATAAAATTGGTCTCCTGGAAAGCGTCCGAACCCAAAAGGTTGGCCCCAACCTGTCCGCTGATGAGCACCACCGGCGTGGAATCGAGCATCGCATCGGCCAGGCCCGTCACCGTGTTAGTCGCACCCGGCCCGGACGTCACCATGCATACGCCCACTTTTCCCGTGGCGCGCGCATACCCTTCGGCCGCATGGATGGCCCCCTGTTCGTGGCGCACCAGTATATGGTTAATCCGGTCCCGGTAGTCGTACAGCGCGTCGTACACCGGGATGATCTGTCCGCCGGGATATCCGAAAATAATATCCGCCCCTTCGGCGATGAAAGACTCGATGATGGCCTGCGAACCCGAAAGCCTGCGAGTCTGTTTATTCTGTTTATCTGATCGTTCTGTTGTTTCCATTGGTCTTTTAAAATTGAAAAAATCGTTACCCGTTCATTAAAGTTCCCTGACGGCGCCTTTGTCCGCCGAGCTCACCAGCAAGGCATATGCCTGAAGCGAGCGCGGAATGACTCGCTCGCGGGATACGGGTTTGAATTCTTTCATGGCCTTCAGGCGGCGGTCCATTTCGGACTCGTCCACCAACAGGTTTATTTTACGCTCCGGAATATTGATCTCTATTTCATCTCCGTCTTCCACCACGGCGATCGCTCCTCCGGCTGCCGCCTCAGGCGATACATGCCCGATGGAAAGCCCCGAGGACCCGCCGGAAAAACGTCCGTCGGTGATCAGCGCGCACTCTTTGCCCAGGTGCTTGGATTTCAGGTAAGAAGTCGGATACAGCATTTCCTGCATACCGGGGCCTCCCTTAGGGCCTTCGTAGCGGATCACCACCACATCGCCGGCTTTTACTTTACCGCCGAGGATGCCGTCCACCGCCTGTTCCTGCGATTCGAACACCACGGCCTTCCCCCTAAAGGTGAAGAGCGACGGATCCACTCCGGCCGTCTTGACGATACAGCCGCCGCCGGCGATATTACCGAAGAGTACGGCCAGGCCGCCGTCCCGGAAATACGCGTGTTCCACCTCGCGGATGCAACCGTTCTCCCGGTCGGTATCCATTTCTTTATAGTATGTCTCCTGCGAGCCCATCACGTTGGAAAAACGCCCTGCGGAGGCACTGAGGTAAAGTTTTTTCGCTTCGCCGGAAAAATCGGAGGACGCCACATCGTATTCGCGCAGTACGTCGGCCAAGGTACGGCCATCAGCCCGGTTTACCAACACATCCACCAATCCGGCCCGCGCCAATACCCCCAGGATCGCCATGATACCGCCTGCGCGGTTCACATCCTGCACATGGTAGTGTCCGTTCGGGGCCACTTTGCACAGTACCGGCACATGGCGCGAAAGACGGTCTATGTCCGCCATCGTGAAATCCACCCCGGCTTCATGGGCCACCGCCAGCAGGTGCAGCACCGTATTGGTCGAACCGCCCATCGCGATATCGAGGGACATCGCGTTCTCGAAAGCCGATTTCGTAGCTACCGAACGCGGGAGCACGGAATCGTCGCCGTCGTAATAATACCGCTCGGCAATCTCTACGATGGTCTTCGCCGCTTTTTTGAACAGCCTTTCGCGGTTTTTATGCGTAGCCACGACCGTCCCGTTCCCCGGAAAGGCCATCCCGATCGCTTCGGCCAGGCAGTTCATCGAATTGGCCGTGAACATCCCCGAGCACGATCCACAACCCGGGCACGCGCAATCCTCCAGTTCCTTTATATCTTCGTCGGAAACGCGTTCGTCGGCGCTCATCACCATCGCATCGATCAGGTCGACCCCGCGCCCGCGGAAATTCCCGGCCTCCATCGGCCCCCCGGACACGAATATCGTCGGGATGTTCAGGCGCATGGCCGCCATCAGCATCCCCGGGGTTATCTTATCGCAATTGCTAATGCACACCAGGGCATCGGCCTTATGGGCATTGACCATATACTCCACGCTGTCCGCGATGATCTCGCGCGAAGGAAGCGAATAAAGCATCCCGTCGTGCCCCATCGCAATCCCGTCGTCGATGGCTATCGTATCGAATTCAGCCGCAAAACACCCCATTTTTTCCACTTCCTCCCGGACCATCTGCCCCACCTGGTGCAAATGTACGTGTCCGGGCACGAATTGGGTGAACGAATTGGCGATCGCGATGACTGGACGGCCCATCTGTTCTTTCTTCATTCCGTTGGCCCTCCACAGGCTGCGCGCCCCTGCCATACGGCGGGAATCCATCGTCTGAGTGCTTCGTAAAGGGTGTTTCAATTTTTTTTCCATGTCTTTTTTCCCTGAAATATAAGTCCAAAAAAAAACCTTCCTCATGGGAGTGAGAAAGGTTTTTGTATATCCTTAGTGTATGTCCGCCACACCTATACGCCTTTCTCACTCCCGGAGGTAATCACCACGGGCAGCAGCAGGACGCTAATTAGGACAACGGCATTTTTCATTGTGTTTTCTATATCAACGGGACAAATGTACTGAGAAGTTCACTTTAATTCCAAATATTTTCTTGATTTTTTTACATCCGGCACCGATTTTTCTTGCGAAAGGTTCAATCCGCCGACACCGGTTTCTTTTTTTTCAGGCCCTTATACACAAAAAACAGCACGATCGCCATGCCCAGAACAATAAAAACATAGGATAACTCTTTGCTGTATTTCAGCACCTGCGCCATCAGTTCGTCCTGCGGCACGACCGAATGCAGGTAATACCCGATTGCAGCCAGGATCGTATTCCACAGACCCGCGCCCAATGTAGTGAATATCAAAAAGGTGGAGAGTTTCATTTTAGCCAGCCCCGCCGGGATGGAAATCAGCTGCCGCACGGCCGGGACGAGCCGCCCTACGAACGTGGAAATCACCCCGTGGTCGTCGAAATACTTTTCGGCTTTCTGCACCTTATTCTTGTCCAGCAGACACATATGACCGATCCGGCTCTCGGCGAAACGGTAAATGATGGGACGTCCTATCCACCGGGCCAGGTAGTAATTGATCAGCGCCCCTAAGTCGGCGCCCAAGGTCGCAAAGACTACCACCAGTACGACGTTCAGTTCCCCGGCGGCCGCTTTATATGCGGCAGGAGGCACTACCACTTCGGAAGGGAAGGGAATGAAAGAACTCTCTATCGTCATTAAAAGGGTGATCGTCCAGTAATTCAGGTGTTCGATGCACCACTGTATGAAGCCTACGGATTCCATTCGGATGTATTTTATAGTTGGGCCGCATTGCCGATGCGGGATTCTAAGGTGCGAAAATAAAAAGAATAACCGGATCCCCGGAAACCCGCCCTTTAATAAAATGTTATTAATTCGGGGAGAATGTGTTTTTTTAGCCAAACCGGAGCCATAAAATATAAAATACGTCAAAAAACACTACCTTTGGCCTTGATTCGGCGGGTGTTCCCTTGCCCCGGCCGAAGAAGAGAAGGAACATGAAAAACATTCGCAATTTTTGCATCATCGCCCATATAGACCACGGCAAATCGACGCTGGCCGACCGCCTGCTGGAATACACCCAAACGGTATCCGACCGCGAAAAACAGGATCAGCTGCTCGACAACATGGATCTGGAGCGCGAACGCGGCATCACCATCAAAAGCCATGCCATCCAGATGGACTACGTGCAGGACGGTGAGAAATACGTGCTCAACCTGATCGACACCCCGGGACACGTGGACTTTTCGTACGAAGTTTCACGCTCCATCGCTGCCTGCGAAGGCGCCCTGCTGGTGGTCGACGCCGCCCAGAGCATACAGGCCCAGACCATTTCCAACCTGTACCTGGCGCTGGAAAACGGGCTGACCATCATCCCCGTACTCAACAAGATAGACCTCCCTTCGGCCAAACCGGAGGAAGTGTCCGACGATATCGTAGCCCTTATCGACTGCAAGCCCGAAGACATCATCCTGGCCTCCGGCAAAACGGGACAGGGCGTCGAGGACATCCTGAAAGCTATCGTGGCCCGCATCCCGGCTCCCGTAGGCGACCCTTTGGCCCCGCTCGAGGCCCTGGTATTCGACTCTGTATTCAATCCTTTCCGGGGCGTGGAGGCCTACTATAAAGTGGTGAACGGAACGATCCGCGAAGGCGAAAAGGTCAAGTTCATGGCCACCGGCAAAACCTACCTGGCGGACGAAGTCGGCACGCTCAAACTCAAGAAACAACCGAAAAAACAGATCAGCGCCGGGGACGTAGGCTACGTCATATCCGGCATCAAAGAAGCCGTCGAGGTGAAAGTCGGCGACACCATCACCTCGGTCGAACGGCCGACCCTCAAAGCGATAGAAGGTTTCGAGGAGGTCAAGCCCATGGTCTTTGCGGGCATATACCCGGTAGATACCGAGGATTACGAAGAACTGCGCTCTTCGATGGAAAAACTCCATCTGAACGACGCCTCCCTCACCTTCGAGGCGGAATCGTCCGCCGCACTGGGCTTCGGGTTCCGCTGCGGGTTCCTCGGCATGCTGCACCTGGAGATCATCCAAGAGCGCCTGGAGCGCGAATTCGGCATGACGGTCATCACCACCGTGCCCAACGTTTCGTACCATGTGTACCAAACCTCCGACCGGGATCATGCCCTGGTAATACACAATCCATCCGAACTCCCCGACCCTTCGCGGCTCGACCGGGTGGAAGAACCCTATATCCGCGCCTCCATCATCACCCAGTCCGAATACATCGGCCCGGTGATGGCCTTGTGCATCTCCAAACGGGGTGTGCTCAAAAACCAATCGTACCTCACGCCAACCCGCGTGGAACTCATTTTCGAACTTCCGTTGGCCGAAGTGGTGTTCGACTTCTACGACCGGCTCAAATCCCTGTCCAAAGGGTATGCTTCGTTCGATTATACCCCGATCGATTTCCGGGCGGCCGACCTGGTGAAGGTGGACATTTTGATCAACAGCGAACCGGTAGACGCGCTTTCCTCGCTCATCCACCGGGACAACGCCTACAATATCGGCAAAAGGATCGTCGAGAAACTCCGCGGGCTCATCCCCCGGCAACAGTTCGACATCCCTTTGCAGGCAGCCATCGGAGCCAAGATCATCGCCCGCGAGACGATCAAGGCCGTGCGCAAGGACGTGACCGCCAAGTGCTACGGAGGCGACATCTCCCGCAAACGCAAGCTGCTCGAAAAACAGAAACAGGGTAAAAAACGCATGCGCCAAATCGGCCGTGTGGAAGTGCCCCAGTCGGCATTTATGGCCGTACTCAAACTCTCGGACGATTAAGTCAAACATATCGCCATGCCCGGAAAAAATTCCAAACACGTATTCTCTTCGGATTTCACCCTCGGCATCCTCGGCGGCGGCCAGTTGGGGAAAATGCTCATCGCCGCCACCCGCCGGATGGACATTGCCGTGTCGGTACTCGATCCTTCGCCGGACGCCCCATGCTCGATCGGTTCGAATAAATTCACGGTCGGCGACTTCAAGGACTACGAAACCGTATACCGCTTCGGCAAAACGGTGGACGCCCTGACCATCGAAATAGAACACGTCAACATCGAGGCGCTGGAAGCTTTGGAAAAGGAAGGCCTGCCGGTCTATCCCAGCCCCCGCGTACTGCATATCATTCAGGACAAATCCGTTCAAAAAGATTTTTATATTCAAAACCATATTCCTACCGCCCCTTATCGCAAATTCGACGGGAAAGACGCTCTGCTGCGGGCCATCGGGAACGGCGACATCCCCGGTGAAAATTTCGTCTGGAAAGCAGATCGGGGCGGATACGACGGCCGGGGGGTACAAGTGGTGCATAAAAAAACGGATCTCGGCCAAATACCCGACGTACCTTGTATCGTGGAGGATCTCATCCCGTTCAAGACGGAGCTGGCGGTCATCGTTGCCCGGAGCACCGACGGCCATACCCGCACCTACCCGGTGGTGGAGATGGAGTTCCATCCCGTAGCCAACCAGGTGGAATATGTCCTGTGCCCGGCCCGCATCAGTGGAGAAATAGCCCGCAAAGCTCACATGGCCGCGCTGAAGACCGCCGAAGCATTCGGTACGGCGGGGGTAATGGCCGTAGAAATGTTCCTCACTCAGAGCGATGAGATCCTGGTCAACGAGACGGCCCCCCGTGTACACAACTCCGGCCACTATTCCATCGAAGGAGCTTATGCCAGCCAATTCGAACAGCACATCCGCGCCGTACTGGGCCTGCCCCTGGGAGACCCGCAGAGCAAAGTCCCCGCCGTAATGGTCAACCTGGTGGGAGAAGAAGGCTTTTCCGGCGACGTGGTATACGATGGCATCGCGCGCGTAATGGCCATGGACGGCGTATCGGTACACATTTACGGCAAGCGCCAGACACGCCCGTTCCGCAAAATGGGGCATATCACCGTCACTGCACCGGATATCGCCACCGCACGCGCCACGGCCGAAAAAGTAAAACAGACCATCCGGGTGATCGCCAAACCGGACAAAAAATAAAAACAAGCTAAGAACCATGAAAGCAGGCATCATCATGGGGTCGGATTCCGACCTGAAAGTAATGGGCGCCGCCCGGGACGTTTTGGAAGAACTGGGCGTAGAGACCGAGATCGACATCGTATCGGCACACCGCACCCCCGAAAAAATGTTCGACTATGCCAAAAAGGCCCACGACCGGGGTATCGGCGTGATCATCGCCGGGGCCGGAGGCGCCGCACACCTGCCCGGCATGGTGGCCGCTATCAGCCCATTGCCTGTGGTTGGCGTACCGGTGAAATCGTCCAATTCCATCGACGGATGGGACTCTGTATTGTCTATCCTCCAAATGCCCGCCGGAGTCCCTGTAGCCACCGTAGCGCTGGACGGGGCCCGCAATGCCGGCATCCTGGCGGCCCAGATACTGTCCACGGCCGATCCGGCTCTGAGAGAACGCATCATCGCTTTCAAAGAGGCCCTGAAAGAAAAAGTCTTCAAGGCCAGCGAAAGAGTCCGTTCGGAGGGAAAATAACCTCTTAAATAAATCTACGCCCGCGCTCGCTTCCCGCCCCCTGCGGGGCACGCTCGCGCGCTTGGGGGTACGGCTTTTATAAGCCTTTGTGGGCCAATCTACTTACCTTCGTTTTCCATTGCGTTAAAAGCAAAAAAACTCACCGCTATTTATCGAAATTTTTGCGTACTTTTGCGCGGTCGTAGTTTTTCGGAAAAAAGCCCGACCCGCATAAAGTCCTATTTAATTATTTTATGTAGCAGACATTGAAAAAAACCTTCCCTGTTTTTGCACGCCGCAGCGTGTTTTTCATCCGCATCTGAGGGCACGGCCCCAGCAGAGTCCCGCATGCCCACAAGCGCCATATGCCGGGATTTTTAATTTCCAGCCGTTTCTCTAACCATAAAAAAGGCTTTCAAGCCACCCGGAACAAGGATGAAAACAAGTTACATAGATCTGATCGACCAGACGTTTTACTTCCCCCAAGAGGAATTCGGCCTCGATGGAGACAACCTCACTTTTCACGGCATCGACCTGATGGGATTGGTCGAAAAATACGGTACTCCGTTCAAGCTCACCTACCTCCCCCGCATTTCGGAGAACATCCAGCGTGCCAAGAAGATATTTGCCGAGGCGATGGAAAAGAACGACTACCACGCCTCCTACAATTACTGCTATTGCACCAAAAGTTCGCATTACAGTTTCATCATGCACGAAGCGCTGAAGAATGACATACACATCGAAACCTCTTCGGCCTACGATATTCCCATCGTCGAAAAACTCATTGCGGGCGGACACCTGGCCAAGGACAGCTATATTCTGTGCAACGGGTTCAAACGGGGAAAATACGTCGATTACATTGCCCGCCTCATTAACACCGGTCACCACAACACTATCCCGGTGATCGACAACGAGGACGAGATAGACTACCTTTCCGAAGCCATCGACGGGCCGTTCGAGATCGGCATCCGCATCGCCTCGGAAGAAGAGCCCAAATTTACGTTCTACACCTCGCGCCTGGGTATTAAATACCGCGATATCGCACCTCTGTACCGCCGGGTAATCAAAAACCACCCGAAAGCACGTCTGAAAATGCTTCATTTTTTCATCAATACGGGCATCAAGGACAGCGCTTATTACTGGAACGAACTCCTGAAATGCCTCAAGGTATACGCCGATCTGAAAAAGGACTGCCCGGAGCTCGATTCGCTCAATATCGGCGGCGGGTTCCCTATCAAGACCTCCTTGGCATTCGAGTACGACTACCAGTATATGGCTGACGAGATCATCAGCCAGATCAAAATGATGTGTGAAGACCGGGAAATCCCCGTGCCTAACATCTTTACCGAGTTCGGCACTTTCACCGTCGGGGAAAGCGGCGCCACTATTTACGAAGTCATGCACCAGAAAGAGCAGAACGACCGCGAACGTTGGGATATGATCAATTCATCGTTCATGACTACGTTGCCCGACGCCTGGGCCATCAACCAACGATTCGTGCTGCTTCCGGTGAACCGATGGAAGGATTCTTACGAAAGAGTACTTATGGGTGGATTAACCTGCGATTCGGACGATTTCTACAACTCCGAACAGCACGTGAACGCGATTTATATGCCCAAGTTCAGCGAAAAGAAGCCCTTGTACATAGGCTTCTTCAATACAGGCGCCTACCAAGACGAGTTGGGCGGTGTCGGCGGGATCCAGCACTGCCTGATCCCACAGCCCCAGCATATCATCGTAGACAAAGACAAGGACGGTAATTTCACCGATTATGTATTCCGCAAGGAACAATCGGCGGAAGAGTTCATGAAGATCCTGGGCTATACAGATTGATCTTATTTCCCGGTGTAAAGCTTTGGGAGAAAACAGACTGCTTGTTTTTTTACTAAAAATTTGGCGATTTTGAAAATTTAACCCTATATTTGCACCGCTGCAGAGGTACCCTAGCTCAGTTGGTAGAGCAAAGGACTGAAAATCCTTGTGTCCCTGGTTCGATTCCTGGGGGTACCACAAACAAAGCTGAAATACAGCTAAATACAAAAATTACACCCTAATTTACACCTCAAAATGTAGATTAGGGTGTTTTTTATTCCCAAATATCATCCAATGACTCGCTTATTACTATGCCATCCAGTTTTGTTATTTCGCTTTTGAAATTGACCAAAATATTGTCCTTATCAATGTAATACCTTTTAACAAATGTTACTTAACTGGTTTAATATCTGTCATACAAATCACCTTGACTCTGTACTCCGGTGAAGGAAGCAAAATAGAAGTCAAACGATAGTGAGATATATGAAGATTTTTGTTAGGATTGTTTGGCAGGCTTTCTACAAATCCACCATCAAATTCCTGCATAACGTCTATCTCATTACTCATAAAGAGAGCAAAAGGTAGGAGGAATTGGTTCCTAACTGCGGGTTTGAACGTCTGCAATTCATAGGCACTACAAAGACCTGAAGGTAAATCCACCTCAAAATAAATTACAGACTGTCCGTCCCCGAGGTTTACACCGTAAGCAGTCCAAGTCTTATTAAAATACTGCTCGTTACCGAGGTCTTTCACATAAGGGTTGTCCGCTTTCAGTTTATGCACCTGTGGGAAATCCTTTTGGATTTGCTCCACCGTGCAACCGATATAACAAAAGTTACCGTCGGTTTGGTTTTGGGCTTGCAGCCCGAATGACGCAATTAGTGTGAACACTAATGTAATTACAAAATTTTTCATGGTTTTAATGTTTTAAATTAATAATAAGGTAGGCTATTTTGTTCAGGCTAACCATAAAAATACCTGTCATACGCAAAGGGCTACTACACTGAAAAGAAAAGTAACAACCCTTAGGCATTATTCTACCGGTTTAAGGTCTTTCAAATAAAACGTATGGAAAAGGTCGCCATCTAGCCATATTTTCAATTTCATATTTTCATCTTCCGTAATATTTTTCCAAGAAAAATCATTGCCGCCGTTTTTTAAAAGCTTCTTTAATAAATCCAAAGAGTATTGTAGGTTAACTTCCTTTTCATCGGGAGTTAAAACAACGTCGTATTCATTGCCTTTTACCCAATAGGGATTGTCTTCCTTCACTCTTCTGTTGCCTTTTGATACAACTATTGTATCGTTTGAGAGTTCGTATTCCAAGGCATAAACATGCTCAAAATCACGTTCTGCAGTAAAAGTAACCGTCATGGAAAATCCTTCTAACAACCCCTCTCTAACACTTAATTCAACGGCACTGATGTTGTTTTTAGACATACAGCCTGTAAGTGCAATAACCAATAATATGACTACTACAGGAAGGATAATGAATTTTTTCATAGCATTTATTGTATTCTGTTAGATACTAAAATTTTTGAATCCACGGTAAACGTTTTCCACGGTTTGTTACCTATGTAAAGGGAACAAGCAATTTTTTTGTTTTTATTAAAGTAAGTATAAACCACGTCAGACTGGAAATATATTTGCCGTACTGCTCCGGCAGAAATAGGTATTTGTTGTGAACCATATTGAAAATACTTATTTGAATTTGTTAGCTCTTCTCCCGTTTCCGTATCGGTAAATACATATTTAAATTCTATTGAGCCGCTTATTGTTTCTTCATCTACGTTTTTAATTTTAAGTATAACCATAGGAGCATAGCCATTATATGAGCTATAATACCCTGTTTGGCTTTCAACAATTTCAAGTTTTTCAGCAAGGGTGAGAGGCTTTTTAGTTTCTGTTTGGCTTTGTATTGTTGGTTGTGTAGGAAAACCACATGATACTACGAATGCTAATAATAATAGCAGAGAATGTTTCATTGTTTTCATGAATGAAAGAATATTTGGCTTCCTCAGATCGCCTAGTAAAGGAAAGTTTGTGTTTAAAAAAAGAAGTGGGCGACCGCCCGCTTCTTGTTAGGTAGTCGCCAAACCCCTTTACATACGCAGACAGCCAACCCACCTATAATGATGAATTGGAATGTCTGTGCCTCGTATGTAGTTTTAAAAGTTGGCGACTTTAACAAGAAAAGGCACTTCTTTGTTTTCAATAAATAGCCCTGTTGGACTGTAACAAATGTAAATAAAAATATTTACCCTTTATGCTGATGTAGAGAGAAATATAAGCATTTAAATACAACTTGGGAAAATGAACTGTAAATCTTAATTTTGAACTATGGATGTATTGACAAAAGATCAGCGTCGCAAAAATATGCAGGCAATAAAAAGCAAGGGAACCAAAATAGAGGTTATCCTTGGTAAGGCATTATGGTCTGCTGGATACAGGTACCGAAAAAACAACAAAACAGTATTTGGGACACCGGATTTTACATTTAAACGACAGAAAATAGCCATTTTTTGTGATAGTGAATTTTTTCACGGATATGAATGGGACGTAAACAAGAGAAGAATTAAGTCCAATCAGGATTTTTGGATTAAAAAGATAGAAAGTAATATGGAGAGGGATATAATAGTGAATAAGACTTTGGAGAACGAGGGTTGGATCGTGCTTCGTTTTTGGGGGAATGATATAAAAAAACGCCTCTCTATGTGTATGGAAATAATTATCCGGAGCTTTTGCCAAAGGCAAAATATTGCAGACAGGTAAATCTGGTCATGTAAAAGAAATATCATACATTTGTTTAGATGTGCTATTTGGTTGAAAGATCAACTCAGATACTGAAATGAAACCTTTTTAAACAGAAAATGATTTTAAACAGCAAAAATATCCTGAAGGATTTATTAGATAAAAACACATTAAAGACAGAAGAAGATGCGTTTAAGATAGCTCTTCTTACGCATTATTTACACAATTATCCGAGCAGCATAAAAGGCATGAATGATGATGACAGGATTGTTCTGTCTGATTTTTTTCCTGAGGGCACTAAAATTGACGATAAAAATGCTGTAAAAAATCTTCTTAAACAATTAGATTCAGTTCCTTTTAAACAACACACACACACACGTTTTACTTTTATTGACCTGTTTTCAGGCATGGGCGGGTTTAGAATTGCAATGCAAAATCAAGGAGGCAAATGTGTGTTTTCTTCCGAATGGAACACATATGCTCAAAAAACATATTTTGCCAATTTTGGGGATATGCCATTTGGAGACATCACTAAAGAAGAAACGAAAAAACACATACCTGAAAATATAGATGTATTATGTGCCGGATTTCCTTGTCAACCTTTTTCCATAGCTGGGGTTTCAAAAAAAAACAGTCTGGGGAGAGCGCATGGTTTTTTGGATAAGACACAGGGAACCTTATTTTTTGATGTGGCCAGCATTATTAAATCCAGATCACCTAAGGTTTTTTTTCTTGAAAATGTGAAAAATCTCCTTTCGCATGATAAAGGAAATACTTATAAAGTTATATACAATACTTTAAACGAATTAGGATACAAAGTATTTTCCTTAGTGATGGACGGCAAGGCTTTTGTGCCCCAACATAGGGAAAGAATAATGATTGTAGGATTTAATAAAAATCATTTTGGGGAAGATATTAATTTTAATTTTCCCGATCTGCCGGAACCCTCTCGTGTAATAAAGGATATTCTTGATTTTAATGTGCCGGAAAAATATACTTTATCTGATAAATTATGGGGATATCTTCGGGAGTATTCGGAAAAACACAAAAAGAAAGGCAACGGATTTGGATTTGGGCTTGTTGACTTAAATGGAGTTTCACGTACTTTAAGTGCAAGATATTATAAAGACGGAGCAGAAATACTCATCCCTCAGGGAAAAGGGAAAAATCCTCGTCGATTAACACCCAGAGAATGTGCCCGATTAATGGGGTATGACGATAAATACATACTTAATGCTGTCTCCGAAGCTCAAGCATATCGCCAATGCGGTAATTCCGTTGTGGTTCCTCTTATCAATGCTGTAGCCAAAAATTTAATAAAAACAATGTTAGCAAATAGCCATGAGTCCGATAAGTGAAATGGCGGTTGAATCCGTTAACAAATCATTAAATGCATTTTGCAAATTTATTTCTGCCAATGATGCAGGCCAAACAGGTGCGCATCAGGCAGGTTTTTATATGCCCAAAAACACATGGCCGTTAATGTTTGATTCTCCGGGAGAGAAAGGAAGTAACCGGGATAGGAATATTGTCATTAAGTGGCAGGATAATTTTGAAACCAGAAGCCGTTTCATTTATTACGGAACCGGATCAAGGAATGAATATCGCCTTACACGGTTTGGCCGGGGCTTCCCTTTCTTGACAGATGATAATGTGGGGGATTTAATGATACTATGTCATATCGGAGATGATTATTATGAAGGATATGTTTTACAGGCAGATGAAGATATTGATGATTTTTTCGCAGCATTAAGCATATCCTCGTCACAAACCAATCGTTTGATAAAAGGAGAAAGAAGTGAAAGAGAACAGGATGAAACCTTAGATTCTTTATTTACAGATTTTATCAGAAATTTCCACGGTGATTTTCCTTCAACAGAAAGTATGTCTGAATATGCGAGAACCTGTTTTAACCGGATAAATCATATTCATGATCCTGCAATTATACAACAACCTGACAGATTTTTACTTGAATGGATTGATGCTGAATTTAAATTGTTTAAAGCATTTGAAAATGACCGGTATACCCCCTACATAAAGACTCCTTTTGACTCTGTAGAAACTATGATAAAAGTTTCAAATATGATCCTGAACAGGAGGAAAAGCAGGGCTGGGAAATCCTTAGAACATCATTTAAGTCAAATATTTACACTAACTGGTCTCAGGTTTGAAAGTCAGGTTATTACTGAGGGGAATAAGAAACCTGATTTTATTTTCCCTGACGGAAGATCCTACCACGACCAACGTTTTCTTATAGAAAATTTAGTTTGCCTCGGGGTAAAAACAACCTGCAAAGACAGATGGAGGCAAATTCTAAATGAAGCAGACAGAATACCCATTAAACATTTATTCACATTACAACAAGGAATATCAACAAACCAACTTTCCGAAATGTATACAAATAATGTAAGATTGGTAGTCCCTCGGGCCTATTTATCTTCATTTGACAGGTCCTTTCAGGGTAGAATATTAACCTTGGAGAGATTTAATATGTTTGTTAGGTTAACTCAGCAAGGCAATATGAATTGAATATTTCCTTTTTCAATACAAATAAGGGATTCTATCCAAACAATAAGAGCTATTAACCAACGAGCAAAAAACTCCTTAAACCCCATATAAAGAAGAGCTGCGAACACATTCCAGCTCCCGCTGTACAAAGTCCCCTATTTTGTTTTTCAGTTCGCTCAGGACACGATTAGGAGAAATAAGGCCGCCCGCAGTAACATGGTAGCAGGAAAGGAACTCATGACGGAGCCTGTGCGCCTGCATGGGCGTAAGGGTATAGCTGGCCTGCGCATTGGAAATATCACGTACCATGGCCTCTAAACCGCCTGCTTTATCAATGAAGTAAGAAAGAGCCACAACCTTTGCCTCTGCCGGGGTTTTTACGACTTTGTAGTTAAGCTCCGGTCGGATCGCTTTACGGCGTTTGTAGATAGCGTCGAACGATTCCTGCCAGTATGAAACGAGCCGCGAATATACTTTTTTACTGCAAAATTGACCGACCGACAATTTTTCGGCGCCGAAAAACCTTTTTTCCAGCCTTAGTTCATACCGCAATAATTTTCCCTCTCTCATTTTTTGCTCTTTCCCTTTGTCATACAGGCATAAAGTAACCTCATCCGACTTGAAATACAAGGTATCCTCCCCTACATTTGACCTGTTGAACCCTTTTAGGTACATAAGATACTTGTAATAAGCCTTTGGACTGTATTTTGTATTGATATTGGCAGCCATATCCAACCTTGTGAAATATGCCTTACCTATAGGGATATGAAGAATGTTGCCTAACCTTGTAAAAGCCTGAATAAGCTCCTCATAGGACAAGGTATGAAGATTATTGCCCGAAAACCATTTTGCTATACTGCCTTTTATGGAAATACTGTTTTTTGAAACACTGATTAACAGATTACCTAAATGCCCGTTTATGACCGTATTGTCCGTGTTGAGGTATTTTGTATCGCTCACGGTATTGAAATGTGAGGAAAGTTGAAGAAAATTGATTTTGCCCACCGTTTGATTATTTGTGAGCCTGATATGAATTGTATCGACCATGATTGCCCGGATTTTTGAAAGGAATGAAATAACGGAATTGGTTATAAAACCATACTTATTATAAAGCGTGGGGAGGGGCGGCGGCTCATCGCCTGCGGCCTCCCTTTTTGCTTTGCCGCACCAGTTCCAACGCCAAAGGGGCGTCTACAATGATCTTGCGGCCTATCTGGGTAACGGCCCGGTCTATCATTCCGCTGCGTTTGATCTTGCTGGCGGTTACCATGCCGCAGCCAAACAGGGCGGCTATTCCTTTCAGCCCGTACACATAACGGGGCGAATCCGGCAATGCCGGAGAAACTGTTTCGCGGGCCTGTGTTTCCTGCTCCGCTTTTTTCTGTAAATCCAGAAATTCCCCTACCGTGAGGGCAAATAAAGGCTTGTTCTTATCTTCCATTTTTTTGGCATAATTTAAATGTCAACGGGTAGTAAAATCCACCCGTTTTGATTGAATGATGCCAAATTAGCTTTTCTATCCACGGACCCCAAGGAGGGTTTTAAGGATTTGGGAAGAAAGTTAAATGCAACCCTGTCAATTGGTTGTGTTCATGTAAAAGCAATCACGGGAACGAAACTTTATTTTTGGGGATTTTCCAGGTCGGATATTTCGTTCTGAATGGTCTTTTCCGTGAAGGGCTGGCCTTTATTCTTGCCTTTTCCCTGCACAAAATTGTTCGCAATGAATAGGGAAAAAGTGATATCGTCCGGAACAAGAAATATTTCATTTTGGAAAGCCTGATACATGATTTTCACCAGCGTCCGGGCATTGTCCATCCATTTTATTTTTTCCCGTCCGGTTTGCCCCGTGTTGTATAAATTGCGGGCCTGTTGTTTGTTGTCCCCGGAAATATAATCCCGTATGCGTCCGTAAAAACCCTCAAAGGTTAAATCCTTTGATATTTTTGCTTTGGGAGTTTTAGCCAGTTTTATCCATTTTTCGATGTGTTGTATCGGCTTGTCATTCCGTCCGTGCCGATTTAAGTTTTGGGCTATTTCCAGCAGTTTTTCCAATTGGGTGTGGTCATAATGGCACGTCCATACTTTTATATACAGCTCGATGGAGTAATCTGATTTTTCATAAAAGGGGAAGGCGTTCCAAAGCCCGTTGAAATACTCTTCCGGCGGAGTACTCAGAAAATCCGGCCCCATGCTCATTGCCGTTATATCCATGGCGGTGTAGTTGTTTTAAAAAAGGTTATTGAACTTGCTCATTTCGCGCACTTTCAGCGCATCCACTATTTCTATGTAGGGTTTCATGATCTCGTACGACTTGTGCCCCGTGATCTTCATTACCACCTCGGCCGGGATGCCCTGCAAAAGGGCGGTACAGACGAACGTGCGCCGGGCAGCGTGGGAACTCATGTATTCGTACTTGGGTTTGGCCTCGTCTATGCGCTCGGTGCCTTTATAATAGGTTTTGGTGACAATACTGTCTATCCCGGCTAACTGGCAAAGTTCTTTCAGGTAGTCGTTCATTTTCTGGTTACTTATCACGGGCAATAGTTTGCCGTTTTCAAACGGGATGTCTTTGTACTTTTCCAGTATTTCATGGGCGTAGCGGGTAACGGGTATTTCCAGGCGGTCGGCCGTTTTTTGCGTGGTAATGCAGATCATCCCGTAATCCCCTCCTTCCCGCAGGTTGGAAGCCCGTAAATTGTAGGCGTCCGAATACCGCAGGCCCGTGAAACAGCAGAAGCAAAATACGTCCCTCACCCTGTCGAGGTATTGTTTGTTGGCCGGGATGGTGAATTTGTACAGCGTTTCCAGTTCCTCTTTAGACAGGAAAACGATGGTTTTGCTGTTCCCGTCCGTGCCTTTGAAATTGGGTTTGTAGCTGCGGTACTCGGTGTTTGTGCTGTAACCCTTTTGCTCGGCCCATGCGAGAAAGGTTTTCAGGTATTTCAAATGCTTGACGGCGGTGGTGTTTCGCATGTCGCGCTCCGTGCGGACGAAGTCGATGTATTGTTGCAGGCGTTTTTCGGTCAGTTCCTCGAAGGTCATCCGGGGGTTGAAACGCAGCAGGTGCGCTTTGAGGGTTTTGAATTTGTTGTGTGTGGCGACCGTCCAGTTGTTCTGTTTGCTCAGAGCGGTTACGAACATATCCCACACCTCGAAAAAGGTGTATTCCTTTTTCACTTTGCCGCTATGCAGCTTTTCGTTGAACGATTCCCGCAGTCGGGCCGGGGAGGGTACTGTGTTTTCCGTTTCATATACTTTAAATACTTCGTTCACGGCGGCCTCGTACTCGGCCAAAGCAGAATTGATGTCCGAGGCCGTTTGTTTCATTTTGTTGGTACAGCCTTTGAGCACCTTTCCGGCTTTTTCATCCCATTTTTTGGCATCCGTCCGGTAACCCGTGGAAAAGTCCACCCGTTTCCCGTTGTAATTTACATACATGCGGATGGGGACGTTTTCCGTGATGAGTTCACCATCCTTTTTCCGCTTTTCCAGCGCAAAGCGCACGCTTCTTTTTATCTCCATATCCTGTCCTTTTTTCTACACCTTAATTTACACCTTTTTTTCGACATTTCCTATTGTTTTTTAACATGGGCCAACAAATTATTTGAAGATAAAATGCTGGTATTTAGACTGATGTTGAGGTATAATGTGCTAAGTTGTAAATAAGATTAGCATACTGGGGGTACCACAATAAACCGCCTTACAAAATTTGTAAGGCGGTCTTCTTTTGATTTGGCCGCAATATGGCCGTAAAAAATTTTATATAGCCCGGTTTTAACCGCTTTTTCTTCGGACTATATTCGGATTCTTTCCCCGTATTTTCCCGCTTGTTGTTTTGCGGCTTGGCTCGCCGCCGCCGAGTAGCGGCAGAAAACACCCTTACCCTCTTAAGCCACCCCCAGCCCGCGCAACGGTGAACGGCAAGGTTTTTGCGACTGAGGGGATGGGAGTTTGTACCTATGCATACCCTAACCGATCAATATATACAGGAGAAAATATCAACATTGGTCGATCTGAATATTCATTGCGAACCATCATCGATGGGATTATCTCAGAAACAAAAAGACGGGTTAGCATATTAAAATCAAAAACGATCCTTACTTTTTGTACATAAAGCAATAATTGAATAGATACAACTTGAGGTAAAGATTTATCCTGTATGTCCAATATATCTTCTCTTATGGCCTTTTGAAGCCTCTTATCTGAAACATAACACCTAAAATGCCCCCAAAATTATCACTCATCTCAATCAATATCGGTGAATTAAAACAAGTTTCAATATCAACATACTTAGCAGAATTATATAGCTCCAATGCCAAATATTTAGATATTGTATATATAATCTGTTGTTTTGTATAGGGGAGTGTCCGCATACCGTCCCAAATATTCTTCACACTTTTGTTTACAAGTGAAGATAACTTTTTGCCAGGAATTTTAGGTTTGAAAATGATAACTGGAGAAATATAGTCTCGTCTTGTAATTCTATTATCCTTAAAAAGACGTATCAATTGTTTTTTTATTTCTGAAATATCTTTTTGAAAATTTCCAACACTCTTAATATTTAACTCAAATTCAATGTCTGCTTTTTTATGTAACGGTTCAGATACTTTGTATTCCCAGTTTTTCGTATTACTATTAACCCATGATGGATGCCATTTTCTTGACTTCACATATTTATATTGAGGCTCTGACGGTATCCTCTTTATTGGGATACCAAACTTTCCAAAAATCAATGTGGTCATAGAAATCTCTCGTATCCAAACAATAGATAACCCCTTCTTTGCCCATCAGTTCTCGATGGGAATATGTCGCAAAAAATAACGCTATTTCTGGCGACCGGGTAAAATCTGTAGGAATTCCATAGTGCTGAGCTATAGCTAATAAATCATCTGTATTTTCGGCATACCTTCTTGTTGACTCATATTGGTGTAAAAATTCATAAAGCTTAAGTATTCGATTCCTATTTGCTTCTATATTTTTATTAGCTAACCGGCCTAAAGATGCAACTAATGGCCAATTCTGATTTTGTCCCCTAAACAAGTCATATTTTTCCACCTCTTGAAAGTGTTTAGCAAGAGCCAATGCTTCAATCGGACTACCAACTTTATATATTTCCCCATATTGTAAATATTTCATATATAAACCTATCTATCGACAAAAATAAACTCTACTAATAAAATAGTTATATAAAAATATTATTTTATTTCTTCCTCTGACGGAAGAATGTCTTTCACTTCCGCCTGTTCCACTCCCACCGCCTCTTTCCACCGGTGGTAAAACACCGCCGAAGAGATGGAAAGAGCCGCTACCAATCCCAACACCACACACAACACCCATTTAAGCACATCGCACCGGATATGGATGTCGGCATAGCAACAGGAAACAAGGTTGTCATTCATCTGTTTTGCGGTCCGCTCCAGCTTGGAGGTATCGACGGGGAATCGGATTCGTTCCGCCCTATCTACAGCCTCTTTAATATCTTTTGCACACCTTTCCAATTTGGCAAGTTCGGCGATGAGTATTTCTGCTATTTCGCTGGTGTTCATTCTTGGGTTTTTCATTCTTTCTGTTTTTAAGTTTGTCTTTTGTTACATGCCTATCCCGGCTTTTTCCTTTCTTTTGGGGTTGTTCTTCTTCATCGTCTTCGTTTTTTTGTCCCCCTCCACCGCCGAACGACCGGAGGTTTTCAAAGAAGCCTCCCTTAGATGAGTTGAATAGAGGGCTTTGGCGGGTTTCATCCACGGGCGGAGAAACAGGTTTCAGGGTTTTAGTTAGTTTCGGTTGAAAATAATCGTATTCCGGTTCCGGCATACAGCCGAAGAAAGCGGAGTTTTCCGACTTTTCCGCAACGGGGAGTTTATCCTGTCGAGCGGGTTCCGGGGGCGTCCGTTTCAGGTCTTCGGTAATCAAGTCCAATTCCATACTCCGGTCGGCTTCATAGGATCGGAGGCTGTGCCTGCGCTCTCCATCCGAAGGGCTTCCAGTTCCTTTTTCCCGTCCCGGGAGTATTCGACTTTCGTAGTACGGACGCCCTGTTTCTGCATTTCCTGTATAATAAGTCATTACCTGGGTGTGGGCCTCGAATATGCGCCGTCTGGCCTCTTCATAGGATGAAGTTCCGTAGCTGCGGCGGATTTCCGTGCGGTTACGCTCCAGTTCTTTCCGGAGGTTTGCAAAGCTCATAGAGCGGTCTATTCGGGAGGCTTTGAAACTTTACCCGTTCACTTCATAGCGCAGGCCCTGTGTTTGTTCCGTTCAGACTGGCCTGCACTTCGGCCACTTTCACGCCCGCCACTCCCATCATTCCTTTATACCGGGCCAGGCTCTGCGGATGGAACAGCATCACTTCGTTATGTATATCGAATATATCCCGGTCGAAAAGTTCGGCCATTTGCTGGCGGTTGAGCCAAACAGATTCTTTTTCCAATTTTACGTCGATGGACGCCGTTCCGTCCGGCGCCTGGTAAATGGCTATTTCTCCTTTGTTCATAGTGTTGTGGTCTGATGCGTTAAAAGTAGGCTTACTTTCCCGAAAAGTAAGGATGAAGCAACATCTTATGCGCCGTTTCCTTTTTCGTTACTTTGATGTACTTCAAAAACTCACTCTCCGTGCGGTGGCCCGTCAGCTTCATAATGTCGATGGTAGGTATTCCGGCCAGATACATATTCGTCGCGCCGGAACGCCGGGCGGTGTGAGTCTTTACCAGTTTGTATTTGGGTAGCGTTTCGGATAGGCTCTTTCCTCCCCGTATCGAGTGGATGGTAACAAGCTCATCTATCCCGGCCAACTGGCAATCTTCTTTAATCCGGGCGTTGATCTTCTGTTTATAGATGTGCGGAAGGTTGAAAACCGTACTTTTCCAGTATGGCCGCCAGTTCCGGACGAACGGGAATAATAACCCGCTCGCCTGTTTTCTTCTGGGTGAGGTCGATCACGCAGATGCCCCCTCCAGCCGGCGGATATTCTTCTCGTTTATAGCCGAATAGTCGCTGTACCGTTGCGTCGTATTAATCCTTTTAAAAATTATCCCATAATCCCACCCAGTTTGAACATCGGCAGATACATCGAGATCAGGATTACCGCCACAAGCACTCCGACAAAAAGGATCAGCACCGGTTCGAGCATCGTTCCCAACTGTTTCAGGCTATATTCAAGTTCCGAGGTTAACTCATCGCCATGGCGTTTGAGCATCTGGGGGAGTCGATGGGTTTCTTCACCCACCCGTACCAACGTCGTGAATTTCGGATCATAAAGGAAAGAATAGCGTTCCATATTCGTGTAGAGCAGTTCTCCCCGTTTCAACGACTTACAAAAATCCTCTAAAGAAGCCTGGTAGGGGTAGAATGTGATGATCTGCTGCAACATCTCCAGTCCGTGCAGTAAAGGAACTCCCGATACAAGGAGCAGGTAGAGAAGCCTACAGAACCGGGCCTGTTCATTTTTGCGCAAAATATTCCCGACCAAAGGCAGGCGTATAAGAAGCGAAGCCAAAGCAGCACGCACCTTCGGCCTTTGCCCCCAGAACAGGAAAAAACACACTCCCCCCAAGAAAAATACAGCAAAAACAGCCATATAGCCCGGAAAACTCTTCGAAAACGATATGGTCATCTGCGTCAAGGCCGGGAGTTCGCTCCCCATACGCGAGTAGACTTGCTCGAACATCGGCACGATGACCAACACCATAAACGTTACCACCACAAGAGCCGTACAAAGGATCACGACAGGATAGCTCACGGCCGAAGTTATCATCCTTTGCTGCTCCATACGCTTGCGGTAATAATCCGATAAGAATTCCAACGCATCGTTTATACGGCCTGTCTGTTCCCCTATCCGGATAACCCCGAAATCGAGCGCAGAGAAGCAACCGGACGCTTGCATCGTTTTCCACAAGGCCGACCCGGAAACCACCCCATCGTACAAGGTGCGCACCAATTGCCTGAGTTTGTCATTCTGCTCCGAAGAAATCAAAAGAGAGAACGACGTGGAAAAATCGAGCCCTGCGGACAGTAAAGAGTGTAAGCCTGCAAAAAACAATTGTTTTTTGGCGGCGGATAGCTGCGTCTGTTTATTCATATCGATATTTTTCTTCCAGATCATACAATTCCGGAGTGACCGTCCGGGGCTTCGGATGTGGGGCAAATGCGATCCGCAACCTCCTTTGGTCGATCGCCATAAAGACAAGAAGCGAATCGTTCCCCAAGGCAGACGCCGAAACATCCATACTGGCTACCGAACGGAGGAGGGTATCTTTCTTTCCCTCCCTCGAAAACGACAAGACGCTGTCGCTGACAGAAAGTTCCGCTGCCACCCCAGCCTGATAGACTTCGATCCGGCCGGATGGCATCAGCGCCAGGCTATCGGACGAGGCCACAAGCGATTCCAAATGGCAATAGCCCTCCCATACCTCTCCATTGCGAGTCACCTTTTCGGTAATAAGGCGGGCGTACCGCCCGAAAAGGGTAAGCCCGTCGGTAACCGATAAAAGGAGTATCGAAGTCACTACCAGGACCACGAGCAACTCCGCAAGTGTCGACGCCTTCAGGTGAGCCTTATTGAATCCTTTCCACCACATATTTGTAAACGATCCGTTTATTGCTTTTTGTCAAAGTGACAGTTATGCACAGTTGTTGCAGGCCGGCATAATCGGAGTACGGCTCCAGGGTAGCAATTATTTTCCCCCAGGAGTATTTCGTCGCATATTCTCCGTCCTCATGCAATCCGTCCGACAATTCCCGGAAAACGGACGAGGCCCGGTAATCGGCATCCACCAGTTCGATCGCATTGTTATCGGCCGGGATAAGCCCGGAGAGAACGGAAAAAGACGCGATGAAAACAATGAGGAATATGATAGATGCCGTGATGACCTCTATAAGAGTGCTGCCTTTTAGCTGACTGTCGATTATTTTACCCATTCCGCCTCCCTCCTTTTGCCTTGATCCAACCAGATAGGATATGCCACACCGGGGTTTTCCAGCAAAGTGAAATCATGGATCATCCCCCTGTAATACCCAGTGGGGGCATAATACATGGCTTCTTTGATAAAAACACTCCCCGAAACTATCCCCTGCAGCTGGGCATTCCCATCGACATACACAAAACCGCGGACCACAGATTTACGCGCCGATACGTAATTGGGCGTTGTTATCTCCGGTTCTTCCAGGGGATTCACGATGACATACCCGTTCACTTGGGTGTTATCCGACAATCTTACCCGGTTGCCGGCGTAAATTCCGGAAGGAGAGAGCAACCGGGCATTAGGCTCGACGACCACCGAATCCCGCGCAAAAACCTGCATCGAGCCCTCAAATCCTTTTCCTACGACCAGGTTCGAACAAATGATGATAATATCGCGGAAACGGCAAGTGGAATCGACCGTCAATTCATCCCCTACCACGACCACCTTTCCCGCCAGGTTACAGTTATAGATATCGCTACCGGCCGATAGGATAAGAGGGGGGCTTTTGTAAAAGGGGACCGATGTATTTCCTGCAGAAAGCCGGGAGGACGGTTGGACGGAGAATATCGAATCGACCCCGGCAAGTATCTCCTGTGGCGCAACGGGAAACAGGGGATCGGCGGGTTTCATTTGGGCCGATTCCAATTCTTTGCCATCGAAAAACGCCGAATTCATCTGCCCGTAAATAAAACCATTGCGGGGAAGATAAGCCGTAGTGAGGATATTCGTATTTCCGGCCAGGGTAATGGACATCTGATTTTCGGGATGATAAAACCCCGTACCATAGGCCGACGGTTCCCGCAGCCCCATAAGCTTTGTCCGGGTGAACGCCGGTTTTTCGACCGAGACGGATACCAATTCATAGAGCCCCCATCGATCCCGTTCGATCCTGACTTTCGACCAGGGGCGGTCGTCGAAAATCGTAAGTTCAGTTTCCTTCTGCGTAAAACGGTCGGGATAGGTGCTGTAGAGCAAATAAGCGGACTCGATGTCGGCTTTTTGGGATTTCAGGTATTGTGTCCTTGAAAAAAGCAGCATATCCATATCCCACAACGAAACAAGGGCCATCACGACCAGCATCATAAGGGCGCTCACCACGATGACGGTAGACAGCGCTCCGGCCTTTAAATTTCCAATCCGTTTCATCGCGAGAGACCGACGGTGTATGAAAAACCATCCTTTGTGAATACCAATGAATCGGGAAATATCTTTGCCAAACGGAAACCATCGACAGATTCTCCCATCGCTGCCGAATGGTGCGCCCCGCCGGATTCGACGATACAACGGCGCACCTTCCCCTGACGTATATGGCCTATATACCTCAACTGGCATTCTTCTCTTATTTTCGGTGGCTGGGGTTCCGGTTCCTTTTTCTTGACCGGAGGAGCGGTATGCCCGGATCCCGAAACTCCCGGCTGCTTTTTCAGAAAAGGATCGGGATAGCCGAGTATTAACGTATCTCTTTCCGAAACGACTACGGTTTGGGGAGCCGAAGGGGGCGTGGTGGATAGCGCGATCCGGGAAGGTGCGAACAACTTCCAGGCGATCACGCCCCAGATGACCATCACGGCGGCAATGAGCAGATATACCGTAGTCTTCGATTTCATGGCTCGGTGTGCGTTAATTGTTGTACGATCAGGGAAACACGCAGTTGCAGTTTTTTTTCATGCAGGTTATTCACCGAGGCGAATTCGGCTGAACGCAAAGAAATTTGCGGCACATCGCGCTCCAGGGCGGAGATCACTTTAAGCAATGAAGAATACTCCCCCCGAAGGACGACCTCGGCACTCCTGAGCGTGATGGCGCCCCGTGTTTCAGTCCGGAAAGGGACATAAAGATCCACATGGATACCGTTCTTTTCGATCCGGGGGAAAATAGTCTTGAGCAGATCGCCGTTGTTGAGCAAATCCTCCTGCAATTTCGGGGAAGATTTGGGCCTGTCCCCCGTAGCCTCCAGCAAGCGGATCTCCGATTGCTCGGCGCGGCACTTCCTCCATTGGCCTACTGTAGGGCCGACTCCCAGGCACCACGCGGCCAGGGGAAGTATTACCAGCAACACAAACAGGCGTATCAATCCTCCGTAATTCTTTTTCATAGTTCCATCTCTATTACGAAATTCAGGGATTGTCCGTCGCGGTTTTGTTCGACCGACGATATCTTCAGGTGGCGCACGCCCTCGATATCCTTAAGGCGGGAGGCAAAAAGGGATATTCCGGCCGCGTCGGCCGATTCGCCTTTGACCACGACTTTCGAAGCCACCACCTTAAACGGCTTACCCTCTTCGAGGCGCTTGATAGGAGGTTGGATCGCCAGATTCCGGAGGATCACCGGGCCCGGCAGGGCAGCACCTATGCGGTCGCTCAGCAAGGCGAATCCCGAACTTATGCCCACGGCAAACTCTTCCATCATATCCTGCTCCTGCTTCGACAATTCGTTCTGCCGCCCTTTCTCATTTTGCAGAGCGCTCAACAGGGCATGGCCTTCGGCATACTTTTTATCGATGGTTCCGCGGACGGCAAAGTTGACCGATAACATCCCCAAAACAACGACCAATACGAACAATTTCGCTTTCTTATATAATTGGGCCGACAACCGCGCACCCATCGAATCGGGTCGCACCAGATTTTTCCAACTGACTGCAGAAACATAATATTTCTTGGCGCACGCAAGGATATTGATGTCACTATTCACACATTCGACGTGCAGCAACGTTTTTTCCAGTTTATCGAGCAAGGGGCCAACCTGCGACTTTCTTACAAAGCAAACAGAACCATCCCCCTGCTGCGAGGAAATGAATTTTTCCTTATCGGCCACGATCTGTTCGGCCTGCCCGGCCGGTTTGCCTATCACCCCATAGCCGCAGACGTACAACAGCACCGGGGCTGTATCCCAGGATTTATCCGGTTCCGATCTCTCCTGCAGGGGGCCGACTTCGATCTCCCCTTTTTTACAATGGCATTCGTAAAGGAGCAGACGGCAGTCCTTGCTGTCGCCGTAGTCGGCAACGACCACGTTAAAACGGGATATTATTTGCTTTAGGCGGATCATCACATTATCACGGTCGGTTTGATGAACAACGTCAATTTGTAATCGCTTTTATTGTTGCGCGTGGTCCCGAAAATCCAGCGCAGGATAGGTATACGCGCAATCAGCGGCAATCCGGTAGACGTTTTATCCTTCGCACTGCGGTCTATGCCGCCCAAAAGGACCATTTCTCCATTATACAGACGGATCTGGGACTTAAAACTGCGTGTGGCTATACCGGGAGGGGCCGATTTTTCTTCCCTGGCGGTAAACTCGCTTTGTTCGATCTCGATATCAAGCGTGATGGTGCTGTCGGCGCTGACGAAAGGTACGATCTTGAGCGTCATATTGGCATCCACGCTTTTCCAGGTATACGATTCGCTCTGTATCGGGTTCTGCGTGCCGATAATGCTGTTTTGCACTTCTTTATAGTATTGCGTTTCGCCGCTTTTGAGCACTGCTTCATGGCCATTCAGAGTCGAAAGCTTCGGCGTCGACTTGACCTCTATGCCTCCTTTTTCCTCGAGGGCTTTGATGGTCATATAGAAATTATCGCCTACACGCCCCAGGTTAGCCAAACCGACACGATCCAGCAGATCATTGATGGTATTCCCTTTCAGGGTCATGTCAAACGGAGTGAATGTTTTGGGGCTCTCGGGCGCTTTGCCCAGACCGGCTGTAAGGCCTAGCTCCTGAAGGGTCTTTTTGGTGACCTCGGCGATCATCACCTCGATGGTGATAAGGGGTACTTTCTGGTCGATAGATTTGAGAAAAGTCACCACACGCCCTATATGACGCTGGTCGCCGCAGATGATTATACTGTTCAGGTCTCCGAATTGTTTGATCTGCAAATCCTTTCTGAGAGTCTCGGGAATCACGTCCGGTATCTTGTCCACCGAACGGTTGCGCATCGAAACTACCCTTACGGAGGTCAATCCGGCTCCGGGGGTTCCCGGTCCCTCTCCTTTCGCCCCGAATATGTATATATTGTTCTCGCAATAGAAAGAATACGGGGTTCCCGACAGTAGCAGGCCCAAAAGGGTTTCGAATTCCACCTCCTTTACATAGATCGACGTCCGCTGCGATATGGGCGTAGCAAAAAAGTAATTCAGCCCCATCCGATGACAGAGATCGAGAATTATGGATTGTACGTCTCCCGAGGCAACCTGCGCCGTAATAAACCCGAGGCTGTCCACCGACAATTGAGGGTCTTCCATCGGATCGATATTGGCATAGGATATACCCGGAGACGACGAATCCCTTTCGGATATCCGCCAAACGCCGGGGCTTTCCTTTTTCACCCGGAGGCCGTTTGTCGAGGCCAGCGCAATTATGGCCTCGTCGACAGGCATTTCCCCGACAAACCCCGAAACCTGGCGCGCCAAAAGAGGCTGCGGGACGATAAGGTTGATCCCTGAAACTTCCGATATACGTTTAGAAACATCGTAAAGGCAGTCGTTCTCCAGATCATATTTAAGGGTCTTGGATTCCGCCGAATACTGGATCTGCAAAATTTTCGGTTCGACCAGGGGGACAACGGGATAGATCGAAACGATATCCCCGACTAAATCCAGATCGAGGTTGTATTCCTTGCACAGATAGTACACGAGGTCTGTTATTTTCGCATTCGAAAAATTACAGGTCGCCATGACCTCATCGGCCCCTTTGATCCCGATATTGACCCCTCCGGTTTTTGCCACGTTACGGATAAGCTCCGGCAAAGGCATCGTCCCTACCGATATTTCGACAGGGGTTCGCCAGGCCTTATCCGTAGTGGCCACCGAATCGAGCTTTGACCGGATCGACTCCAGGGGTAAACTGTCCACTTCCGGAATTGCGATTGTCTGCGCCTGAGCCATCCACGAGATGCTTAACAGGCAGAATAGTAAGATAATCCTTTTCATAGGTCAGTTTCCAGAAGCGGCAAAACTTCCTCGAAAGAGGTCTCGCCTTTATTCAACATGTTTTGAGCCGCTTCTTTAATCGATGTTATACCGTGTTTTTTCAAAAGTGGTTCTATATTGTTCTCCCCGCGTTTGGCGGCCTGGGACAATTCTTCGTCCACAGGGATCACTTCATACAGAGCCCTGCGGCCGCTATAGCCCGTATAGTAGCATTGCGGGCATCCGATGCTTTCATAATACTGCTCCCCCTTCCGTTTGCAGTGGGGACAAAGCACCCGGACAAGTCTCTGTGCCACGCACAGGAGCAGCGTATTGGCCACCAGATACGGGTGTACCCCCATATCGCTCAAACGTGCGACACTGCCCCAGGCACTGTTGGTATGGATCGTGGAGAATATAAGGTGCCCGGTAAGCGAACTGCGGATAGCCATCGACGCCGTTTCCGAATCGCGTATCTCTCCGAGCATGATGATATCGGGATCCTGCCGCAGGAATGTCCGGAGCGCTTCGGCAAACGTCAGGCCGATCTCTTCTTTCAACTGCACCTGATTTACCCCTTCGAGCGTATATTCTACAGGGTCTTCGATCGTAAGTATGTTCGACGTCTCGCGATTAAGGCGGCGCAGCGTGGCATAAAGGGTCGTGCTCTTTCCGGATCCCGTAGGACCGCAGATCAAAATAAGCCCGTGGGGTTTCTCGATGGCCCGGCTGTAATCGTCCATCTGTTTTTCGGTAAATCCCAGATTGGCCAGGTCGAGCAGTTCCACCCGGCGGGTAAGCAACCTCATGACGACTTTTTCCCCATATATGGCCGGAAGGGAAGATACCCGGATGTCGAACTTCCGGCTCTTGTCATCGTACATGATACGACCGTCCTGGGGCAAGCGCTTTTCGGATATATCCATATCCGAAAGGATCTTTATCTGGTTTACCAGGGCGGCGTAATCCCCTTTTTCGATGACGTACCGCTCTATCAGCTTGCCGTCCACGCGAAGCCGCACGCGGCAGCGCTGCTCGAACGGTTCCAGATGAATATCGCTGGCGCCGATATCGAATGCCTCCTCGATGAGGTTCATTAAGAAACCGGAACCTCCGACTGCCTCCTGGGTATTGCGCGAAGCGGTTTTGTCCTGGCGATAATACTGGCGGAGCGTTTTTTGCAATAGTTCTCCTTCTATTCCCTCTATCTCTACGCAATATCCGTGGATGACTTCCACTTCCTGTACCGTGGAACGGTAATCCCTCCCGGACTCTCCGTAACATTTCAGCACCTCCCCTTCCAGTCCGTAAGGGACAAGGAGATATTCCCAAGCCTCGGCAGAAGAGAACCGCTGGATCGCTTCCGTAGATATTCTTTCGATATTCATATAATAATCAAATAAATGCCAAAGGCGATTCCCAAAATACCGACTAATGGAATGGAGTCTTTTCGGCCGTTTACCATCCACCATGCCAGACCTCCGACCATCGAAGCCAGCAAGAAAATGAGGAACTCTTTCGGGGCGAACAGGGGCGTCAAAGCCAACACGAACAACAGGTCTCCGGAACCCAGATGCCGCCTGAGAGGATTGGTAAACCGGCGATGGCGTATCCATAGATAAAGCAATATACCCGCTCCCAGGTAGACCAAAAGGAAGATGTTTAACACGATACGCCCCACAACAGCTCCTCCCCCGTATAAATAGATCGAAATGGGCAGGCATAAGGCAAAAAATAGCAGCAAAGACCACAAAGCGATCTTTCTGCTGCGAAAATCGCTCAGGGCCATTATCGCGGTCGGTATCATCAACAAGAAAACCACCGCTTTAGTCTTTTATGATTTCTTTCAGCTCTTTGTCCTGATTGATCTCCCAGACATTATACTGCCCGTCCCCGTCGAAATCGACGACCGCCGTAGCTGTCGCACGAAACCCTTTTTCTGTGGCCTCGACAATTTCGATCACATAGTTTGCCGCTCCGCCGTCGGTGACCAGCTTTTGCTGCTCGAAGCCGAGGTCCTCAAGCGAAGCGGAATAACGGGAATAAGAGTAAAAATTGCTTTTCTGCAACGAATGAAGGAATACCAACTGCTGTTGGGCCTCGGTACTCTTGGCTTTCGATATCAAGGGCATTAGATTGGGCAATGCGATCAATACCAAAATGCCGATTATCACCAGCACGACCAACAACTCCGGAAGTGAAAATCCCGGAAGTTTTTTCGCAGATAAAATACGGGATGTTTGATAAAGTTTCATGGTTCTATTATTTTAGTATATGATGGTTCGTAACTATACAAACTTAAGGTACACGGGGTGATATTCCTCTTTTTCAGACGCATTTCAGCATTATCAAAATAGGCATAAATCACTGAAAACGAACAACATGTGTTTCATAAACATTATCACGGAAAATACGTACAAACCGCCCTGAAAAATTGAGGTGAATTGAACGGGTAATCACATGCCGGCGCTTCTGTTCCCCTTGGGTTATCCCGATAATGCAATTCGCAGGTATCCCAAGGGAAATTTTGGGGAAACATCCTGCCAGTTGTCAGCAGGTGGCACTCCTTAGAAGACATACGCCGTTGTTTGGATGATCTTCCCGGGCAAACCGTATTATTGCCGGTCAACACGGCAAGTCGTCTTCGCTGGAAATGTTCTTTCCCATACATTTTTTCCGGATGCGATGGATTTTCACACTGATTGACATATGGTGCTTCATTCCAAAGACTACATTGAGTTCCTTTGGGGTAAATCCGGAAGCCAAGAGAGAGAGCATTTCCATTTCTTTGTCGGAAAGAGAACCCGATATGCGCTCGATAAGCAGTTTTCTGCTCGTTTCAGCAGGATCATAATCTATGTTTGCATTACCGGAAAGAATATTATTATATAAAATGTAGTTAGCAATCTTCTCCGGCGTATAGGTGAAATTAACGATGTGATTTTTTTTTAATTCTTCAATTGTAATGGATTCTTTGAATTTCCTGTAAAAAATCTCTTTTTTTGATTCGTGTAAATAACATAAGTGAATGAGGTATTTTAAGTGATTTAGTCTGCATTCCGAAATATGCTTACTTTGTTGGTACTTTTTAACAAAAGAAGGGAACAGCAAACCACAAAGCATTTTTTTTAATTTTTTAATAAATTTTTCCTCCATGATTTTTTGGATTGTTTTAATTTCAATGGTTATTTTTCCGATGGCCGTACAAACGGCCGGTCTTTTACCATAGTTATAGCTTCGGTTTTATCCGATCAATCCGTGTTGGGAGTGTCTTTCAGTTTTATTTCAATAAAAAACAGGATGTTTGCTTCATATATTACTATATATCAATTACTTACGTAGATTTATACGGGGCACAAATTTGCAGGGAATCACATAGTGGTTTTTTTTACAAAACCACACTGTAATTCACATTTAATACCAAAATCTCTTTGCTGAATGTCTGCCGTTGGTCATAAAAATACTTTCAACCTATTGCGGGGATTCTCCAAGCTTTCTTTTGGAATCGTCAACCGATATGATTTGGCATCCTCTCTCGCCCGGTTTCTTCTTGATGACCCTCAGTCATGTGGAGGCGACCACCTATATGACCTGCTTATTTTTATGTAATTCGATGCTTGTCCGCGCTAAAGAAACCCCGCGGAGGGATACAAAATCCATAATAAGCTGCTGGTATTGGTAACTTTCCCTTTGGGAAAATGCCATTTAATGGGGTGGTTTCTTTTTTGCCTGCGACATATAGTGCCAGGCTGCCTACTAAAAGTAGTAGCGAAGTGTTTTTCTTCATAATAATTGTGCTGATTCGATAGGTTAATTTTTTAACTGCAAAAATGCTTGTCAAATATGATATAAAAAACCTTACAATAACCCATCAAATCAACTTTTCCCCATTTTTTAATATATCAAAATGAATATTGTAAAAAACAAAAAAAAAGCAAAATATATAATGATATTATAAGCAACATCACATAATTTCAGCGGAAAGAACCCTCAGTCCGGCAATAAGATTTCCACTCTCAAAAAGGAAATGTCTCGGGATTTATTTTATAATGAAGTTACAAATCATTTTTTCCGCCTGTCAGACCCGGTTTTCCGACCCCTAAAAACCGATAAAATATCTGCCCTATCCGTGAATTTACCTGCCGTCAAAAATGGCGGGATCGACCGGGAAGCCCCGGATATGTTGTTAAAATTCCCAGAAAGGATTGTAAGCGACTTCGAACACATACCCGTCCGGATCGGCAAAATAACCACTGCATCCTCCCCAAAATACTTTCTGCGGCTGTTTGAGCAGAGACCCACCCACAGCCATCACTTTAGCCATTAGTTCATCCACTTCTTTTTCGCTCCGCACATTGTGGGCGATCGTCATCCCGGAGAACCGCGACGGTTCATAGGGGACGGTGACATCTTCGGCTAACTCTTCAATAGGATACAATGCCAACATAATTCCCGGCATCTCGAAAGCGATCATATCCCCGCTGCTCTTCTCCGAGCGCACCCAGCCGAGGCCCTTTTCGTAAAAATCGAGTGAACGCCGCAGATCGGCGACACCGAGAGTAATTAAAGTGAGACGCTGTTCCATCGATTTATTTTTTCCAGAAAACGGATGTAATATCCTGTAAAAAAACGTCCCGGTCATTTTTCATTACGATCTCCTGTCCGGATATTCCGGCGGAGCCGGCTACTATCTTATAGAGCCGCTGGTTGGTCGTTGGACTGCGGAGGCCGCCTTTTTCCTCCACATAAGGCCCCAGTTTGACGTAATCGAACGCCGACGGGTCGACACCTTCCGGCAGTTCCTGCCGGCCGGAATACCAGCCCGTTTTAAGCCTCCCCGAAGTCTTCTCCTTCAGATAAGCCGCCAATGCGGCCACTTCCTGCGGGGCGCCGTCCCCTCCCATAAAACACAGGCAGGTAATATCGCACCCGTATTTTTCCAGTAAACGATCCAATACGGCCTCCGACAATTCATCGCCCACATCTCCTTTCAGGAAAGAACTATGGCAGCCGGGGCACCCCACAGGACAGCCCGAGAGGTTGACCGCCAAAGTCACCTCATCGGGAATTTCCTGAAAAACAATGTCGTAGTTGACGTATTTCAACATTCCGGGGTTTTTTTACATTTCCCCGGCTGCATGGTTGTAATGGCGCATAGCCGCTTCTTTCTGCCGTGGGCGCGAGAAATTGCTCACCCGTTTGAGGTAGCCGATGACACGGGTCAAATAATCCGTATTCTGGCTATGGCAGTGGGGACATTCCTTGAGGTAACGTTTGTCGATATGCCCGCAATCGTTGCACACGGTATTGGGGATATTGAACGTGAAATAGTTGGTGCCCTCGCTGGCCGCCACGCGGAGGAGCTGGCGGTACTGCTGTTCGGACAAATGCTCGTCGAGGTTCATATGCAGGGCCGATCCGCCGGTAAGGTGTTCCACATACCGCCGTCCGTGAAGGCGGAATTTGTCGAGTACCGTGAGCGAAGTATCTTCCACTACGTAAAAATAACTGTTGTAGCAATCGCGCGTCACCTGGTAACCGTCCTCGCGGTCCCATTTGGCGTGTTTTACCCCTACGTTTTCCGCCGGGATCATTTCGCAGTTGAACATCACGTCCGCCGTGCGGTACTGTTTGTTGTATTTTTCGATCAGTCCCAGGATATCTTGTACGAAAGCCTGGTACTGCGGATTGTCGTCGATGGCCAGACCGAGGAATTCGGCGGCTTCTACGAGCCCATTCACTCCGATAGTCAGGTACTGCCGGCCCATATTGATATAACCGGCATCGAACAAGGGCAGCATCCCGTTGGCCTGGAGATTCTTCAGGTTCTCGTTGTAGGCCGCTTGGTACTTATGTACTTTATCCACTACGTCCTCCAGGAATTCGGTATAGGGTATCCCTTTACCCACAGCATACTGGATACAACGGTTCAGGTTGATCGTCAATACGCTTTTGGAACCGGTGGAAACACCTCCGGCGCCCAGAGTATAGCTGAAGCCGTTGTCCTGTATCTCGTTGCGCAGGCGGCAGCAACTGCTCAGGGAGTCGGCATTGTCGCTCATATACGTGAAGAACGAGTGTCCGGCCGCATACATCCGGGCGGTCAGGTCGCCGTAGGCTTTATCCTTTACGTCGCCGTCCTCGGAAAGCAGGGCCATGGTCTCCACGGGGAAGGTGAGTACCGTCTTCGTCCGCTCATCGTTGAACCATTGCATAAACCGGCGCTGGAGCCAATCCAGGGAATCCCACTTGGGCCGCGAACCGTCGGGGAATACGAATTCGCCGAACAGGCTTTCGAAATAGTAGCGGTCGTAATAGGCGATATTCCAGAACACAGCCTGGAAATTGCGCGCCCCGGTAGGCTGATTGATGGAATACACGATCTGTTCGAAACAATCGGTGATCACCTTGTCCAGGCTCCGCTGTTTGAGCGAGAGGTCGACCTTTCGGCCGGCATCCTTATAATAATCCTCCCCGTACTCCAGGCTAATGAAGTAATTGAGGTACATCAGGAACTCGGGCGTAGCGCAGGCCCCGCTGAGCATACTGGAAACGATGAACACCATATTCACGAACCCGCCGCAGAACGACTTGAGGTTGGTCGGCTTGGTGGAATTTCCCCCGATAGGCGTCGTGCCGGAAAGCAGCCAGGGGTACATCGTAATACTGGCGCAGTAATTGGCCATGCTCGTCTCGTCGTTCTTGTAGATGAAATGTTTGTCCAACAGTTCGAGATAGCTGTCGGCCATCTCTTTGCCGTACATCTCCTTGATCCGGTCGGTGAGCAGGCGGCGGTTGAGCCGGATGAAATTCTGTTTGGGCAGCTCGCCGATCAGCGTGGCGATGTTCTTGTTCTCCACATTGGCGTTGGCGTCGTATTTACTGCCGGTAGCCGGGTTTTCGGCCTGGCAATAATCTACCAGGAAGGCCAGTTTGTCGCGTACTTCGCGGTCCTCCAAATGGTGCTGCCGGTAGATGATGAACGATTTGGCTACCCCGTAATACCCATGGCTCATCAGGGCCAGCTCCACCTGGTTCTGGATCTCCTCCACGCTCGTCCCCTCGTGGATGTAGAGGCTGGATGTGAGTTTTTCCAACAGTTCATCGGTGGCTGTCTTGCCGACCGACCGGAAGGCCTTTTCGATGGCCGCCGTGATCTTGTCCATGGAGAACGGTTCTTTTTGCCCGTCGCGTTTTACGATGTAGAAATCGGATGGTTTCATAATTATTCCTATGGTTCGTTTATATATTGTACGTCTTGTCCATACGATGGGGCCGCCCTGCAGGGATGTGCAATGCTCTAAGGATAAAGGAGGAAATGAAAGGAAAACGAAATGCGCACCGATGCGCCGGATTCCAACCGTTCCCGTGCTTTAACTCCCGAAAGCAGAAATCTCATCAGGGTCTTTCGGCAGGTCTTCTGGCTTATCTCTCCCCCGGAACGCCTTCCCACAAAATCGCAGTGGCATCGTTTTCCGGGTTCGGCGAGAATCACAGCAGCGGGTACTGTTACCGAATCGCACGGTATTCCCTCTTGGGGCGGAGCGAATTTCCGCCACCGAAAGCGTCGATAAAAGTAGCAATAAATAGAGGCTCGAAAAAGCAATCCCCGGAAAAAATTTGAGGGCATCTTTATACGCTACCGGGAGGGCAATTCCGGCAAAAATATCCGGCTACGGGGCTCCGGAACAGAGGGAATCAGGGTTATGATAGGAAACTTTTTCCGTCAGAAAAAGTCCCCTGCCGGCAAACGGCAGGGGACTCCGGATATTTTCATTCTTTTTCCGGCCGACAGGGTGCGAAAAAGTCAGCCTTTATCGCCCCGGAGGAATTGCTGCATCTTTTCGCGCAGCAGGGCTCCCTGTACCGGTTTGGACATATAATCGTTACAACCGGCCTCAAGCGTGCGCTGTTTGTCCTGATCGAAAGCGAACGCCGTGATCGCGATGATCGGGACGGCTGTGTCTTTCTTGCGGATCTCCCGGGTGGCCTGCAGGCCGTCCATCTCCGGCATTTTCACGTCCATCAGGATAATGTCGGGATGCAGTTTTTCGTGCATCTCCACTGCCTCCAGGCCATTGAGAGCCCGGACTATGCGGTATTCCTTTTTCAGCAGCAGGAAAAGGAGCAGGTAATTGCTGTCGGTATCCTCGGCGATAAGAACGGTCGGGCGGTCTTCTTCCGAATGGCCGGACGGCAGAGCGCTCGCGACCACGGCATCGTCCTGCCGGGCAGGATCGTGCGATCCTTCCACGAAAGGAAGGGCAAACCAGAATGTGGAGCCTTCCCCTTCCTTCGATTCCACCCCGATGCGTCCGCCCATCTGCTCTACAATGCTTTTGCAGATGGAAAGCCCGAGACCGGTGCCTTGGACAAAACTGTTGAGTTTGACAAAACGGTCAAAAATGGCCTGTTGTTGCTCGGGGGGGATACCCGCCCCCGTATCCCGGACATAGAACAGGATCTCTTTTTTCGGATCCAGGCGATATCCCAGGGTGATAGACCCCTCGGAGGTGAATTTCAGGGCATTGTTGATGAAATTCGACAGGATCTGCATCAGCCTGTTCTTGTCGCTGACCATACGGCACTGCGGCAAGTGCTCCCCGAAGCGGAGTTCCACCCCGGTATCGGCCGCCTTCATCCCGAGCGACCGGACGATCTCGGTGCACAGTTGATTGACGTCCACTTCATCGTTGACGAATTCGAATGTCCCGGCCTCGATCTTGGACAGGTCGAGGATATCGGAAATGAGTTTGAGCAAAAGGTCGTTGTTCTCCTGTACGATATTGATGTACTCTTTCTTTTCCTCCGCGTCCTCGGCCTCGACCAGCAGGTTGGAGAACCCGACGATCGCATTGAGAGGGGTGCGTATCTCGTGGCTCATATTGGCCAGGAACGCCGATTTGAGCCGGTCCGAAACTTCGGCCCGGTTCTTGGCTTCGATCAGGTTTTTCTCCGTTCGTTTCAGTTCCGTAATATCGTAATTCACGCAGACCATCTCGAGTTTCGAAGGATCGGTGTTCAACGTGTTGCGCATCACATTGACCCGGGTCCATTTATTACCTTGGGGGGCGATGATCTGCAGGTCGGCGGTAAAATTGTCTATTTCGCCCAATTTTACCCGGCGGATGCATTCCATCAGGTAGCTTTTGTCGTCCGGATGGACGTGATTGTACACGCCGAGTACCTCCCGGAGCGGCGTATCTTCCTTCTCGCCCAGGTTGTGGTACCACTGCGGCACCCCGTATCCCTCTCTGGTAAGCAAGTCGAAACGGCAGTAACCCACCTTGCCGAAACGGCAGACCATCGAGAAAGAACTTTCGAACTCGGCGATCCGGCTGTGTGCCCGGTTGATCTCGGTATTGTCCATGTTGATGAGCATGAAATTGACCAATTCGCCCCGCGAATCGTACAGCATGCTCACCGTCGTATATATCTCTACGAAACCGGTCTTCTGACAGGAATAGTAATCGCCGACCTGGTCGAAAGGATAAACGAGTTTGAAAGAAACATCTTCCCGGTTGCGGACTCTCTCTTTGATATCCTCAGGTACATTGGGGTTCTGGAAAAAGCTGACCCCGAGGGTCGTTTCTTTGTCCTGTACGCCGAACATTTCCACATCCTTGTTGTTCATATCCACCAAGCAGCCCTCTTTGTCGTAAAGTTCCAGCCCGACCGGGAGGTTATCGTAGATATTGCGCAGGATTTTTTCGCTGCGGTCCAGGGCCCGGTGCGCTTCAGATATTTCGGTCATGTCGGACATCAGGCAGATTACCTCGTCCTTTTGGGTCGAATACATGATCGTCCGCACATATTTATGAGTATCCCCCATGTGGTCGGTCAGGTCGATATACTGTTCGCTCCGAAGTACTTCGGCCAGCACAGGAAGCTCCACGTCCAGGTCGCGGCCCTTTTCACTGGCCCGGAACCCGATATAATTCTCCTTGGCGCAGTTCCATACGATCCGTTCGGTAGCATCGTTGGCATCGAGAAAAAGATAATCCACCGGAGTACCCTGTTTATCATAAAGGATCTTCAAACGGAGATATCCTACCGGCATATGCTGGTAAAGGCCCCGCAGGTACGTCCGTTCCTTCCGGGCTTCCTGCTCCGATTTCTGGAGTTCCATGCAGATATTGATGATATTGGCCAGCGAAGAAAACCATTGGCAGTCTTCGTTGGTCCACCGGTGGGGCTCCTCTACAATATCGATCCCTACATATCCCCAGACGCCGTCTTTGGCGATAAGGGGAACAACGATCAGGGATTTTATATTTTGTATGGCCAAAAACTCTTTTTCCTGCGCCGCTTCCGGCGGGAGATCTTCCAATTCGGAAAGAATGATCGACTGCCCGGCGCAGACCTGCCGGGTCCACCAGGGAGAATCCGACATAGGCAAATGGTCGATCCGTTGCTGCTCCTGGCTCACGTTCTTGTCCGCTACTTCATAGGTGCAGGTCTGGGTCATGTTTTCCCGGTCGTATTCGATGATATAAGCCCGTCCGCCTTTGAAAAGTTTGAGGATATCGCCGAGTATCTTATCGATGATCTCGTCGACCGATTCGGCATGAAGGAAAGACAACAACGTATGGGAGATGCTGTTGAGCTGGTACAACAGGTCGTTCGTTCGCAGCACCGACCCTTCTTTTTCCAGCACATCCTCCCCGGGCACCACCTGAACGGACCCGATATGCACCACCGATCCATCCTGCCGGGTGATACGGTCGAGTACTTTGGCCCGGATCCATACCTCGCCTTTCGGGGTACGCACAGGGATCGAACGGTCGTAAATAAATTGATTGGCATACGTATCGAACTCGCTACGCAAGCGATCCCGGAAATCGGGCCGGACATAGCTTATAAATTCTTCGAAAGGGACCTCGTTCTGCGAAAAGCTGAAGAGTTCCCTCAGATAGTCCGAAAAAATATATGTGCGGCGCTTAAAATCCGCTTTCCACCAACCGAGCCTGGCATCGGAAAGAACACGCTGGATTATTTCGTTCTCATTCATCTCTCTTTATCCTCAAAAATCTCTCTGTTTTTCTTCTTTGTAATTATTTTTGCTGTTCCCGGTATAATGCCGCACCTTTTCCCGCAGGATCTCCGCATGGACAGGTTTGGATAAATAACCGTTAAAGCCGCTGTCGTACACCTTTTGCTCGTCCTGGGCGAATGCAAAAGCCGTCACCGCTATGATAGGCACTTCCGGGGACAATTTCCGTATTTCCGCCGTCGCCTGATACCCGTCCATCAACGGCATTTTAATATCCATCAATATGAGAGCCGGGTGCAGGTTCTTGTAGAATTCGACCGCTTCGACCCCGTCGTGGGCATGTACGAGCGTATATTCCCGGGACAGGATCGCCTCGAACAGCTTGTAATTGCTCGGATTGTCTTCAGCGATCAGCACCAGCGGCTTTTCTTCTTTTGCCGCAGCGGGAGGCTGCACAGCGGCCGGTTCGGACGAACACTCCTCCGCCAAGCATCGGCCATCCTGCGAATTGCAAGGGATGGTAAACCAAAACGTCGATCCTTGTCCTTCGACCGATTCCACTCCTATGCGGCCGCCGAGTTTTTTTACGATCGTCTCGCTGATAGCCAACCCCAATCCCGTGCCCTGGGAAAAACTGTCCAGTTTGACAAACCGGCCGAACACATGGTCGCGCTTGTCTGCCGGGATGCCCCGGCCCGTATCGGCCACGTAAAAGTAAAGTTCTTTTCCCTGCTGCCTGTATCCGAGACGGATACTTCCCTTCTGGGTAAATTTCACGGCATTATTGATGAAATTGTTGACTACCTGCGACAGACGGTTGCGCTCGGTATGGACGATACAGCGGGGGAGCCGCTGGTCAAAGGACACTTCGACCTTTTCCCCGTCGACCTTCAACCGGGTCATCTGTTCTATTTCGGCCAACAACTCATTGATATCCACATCGCTGTAAACGAATTCCAACGTTCCGGCCTCGATCTTGGACAGATCGAGGATATCCCCGATCAGTTGCAGCAGCAGCGCATTGTTGCTCTCAATAATACTCAGGTATTCCTGCCTTTCCTTTTCATCGTCCGTCTGGGCTAATACAGATGAAAAACCGACGATCGCATTGAGCGGGGTGCGGATCTCATGGCTCATATTGGCCAGGAAAGCACTCTTGAGCCGGCTGGATTCCTCGGCCTGTTCTTTGGCGAGCATCAGGTTCTGTTCCATTCGCTTGCGCTCGGTAATAACGATGCTCGACCCGATAATGGTTTTAGGCTTTCCTGCCTCATCGTATTCGTAAACAGCACCTTGCTTGTCGATCCATTCGTACTCGCGGTCGTTGTACCAATGCACCTGGTATACTTCATGGAAATCTTTCCGCTTTCCGGTCACCAGGTCGGCGAATACCTCCCGCATATGCTCCCGATAGTCCGGATGGATCGATTCGACGTATTTGTCGACCGTGCAAAAGTATTTCCCGTCTATAGGCTCGCTCTGGCTCTCGTGGTGGTAAATATGGTAATCGCAAGAGAACGTTTGGGAGGGAACGTGGCAGTCCCAGGGGAGTACCTTGGAAAGGCTCAGTACCGAACTCATCATGGAGTTGGTGATCTCCAACTCCTCCTTGGCACGGGTGAGCGATTGCTCGAGTTCTTTATGCCCGTTCACCGAGACCGTCGTACCTATCAACCTTACGACGCGGCCACAGGCATCCCGCTCGTCCACCGACACATGGAATTCCACCCATACATAACGGCCCGTCCCCCGGAAATCGACCCGCGCCACAGTCTGAACGCGCTCCATTTCCCCGGCTTTCAGGGCCTCGAAATAACCTGCAACTACCGGCCTGTCCTCGGGATGGAGCGCCGAAAAGAAGAAAGAATCCGGAAGCTCCTTATCCCAATTGAGCGTTTCTTTGTACTGCCCGGCTATCTGGGAGGAATCCAGGATAAAGACATTCCTGGTGGTGTCGTACATCCAAAGCGTGAGCCGGGCGATATGGAGGGCCAGGGTCAGCTTATGGGTAATGGATTCGACCTCTTCCTGCTGGCGCTGGATATCGGTCACATCTTGTGTGCTGCATATCAGCCATTTAACCCCGTCGGAGACGAAAATATTCTTGGTGACCATCAGGGAGTGTTCCTTCCCGTCGGCCAAAACTATTTTTTCAATACTTTGGTATTTTCCCGTTTCCCGGGCCAGTTTGCGGTCGAACTCCCGGTAATAATCCGCCTGTTCGCGTTCCATGAACTGGTATTCGGTATTGCCTACCATCTGTTCGGCCGTATAGCCGAAAATAGAGGACTGCCGGCTCCAGAAAATATATTTTTCGGTCTCCATATCCTTGATGGATGTGGGGATCCCGATATTGTCCAGCGCTTTGTTCAAAAACGAGCGGAGTTTTTCGGACTCGAGCCGGTGAAGGGTGTTTTGGGTGATGTCGCGCAAAAAAGTAACGACACGCCCGGGAGTTAAAGGAGCCGTACAGACTTCGAAATAGACCAGGCTGCCATTTACCGGAATGCTGAACTCGAAACGCCTCCGGATCCCTTGGTGCAGAGAATCCAAGAGGTGTTCCCGATAATCGTCGGCCATCTTTTTGTCCAGGATGACCTCATCCACACTCATGCCGATCATTTGCCGGGAAGGGATGGGCAGCAGTGAATCTTCGGCATTTATCACTTGCATGATGCGAAGCTGCTCATCATGCACAAAGATCATATCGGGGCTCAATGAAAGCAACTGTTCAGCAGATATCCCCCGGATACCGTTCTGCCCACCTGCCGAAGACTGTCCTTGGTCGGATTCTGACTCGGAGAATATTTTCATGGCACTACCGCAATTCTAATCGTTTTACCCCTAAAGACCTTCGCCGAATAGCCGTCCGTCCATCCTTTTCCACCCATTATTTCTTTTCTCTCAATCATTTTCCAGCTTTCGGTCTTCATTTCTTTCGGCATGCGGGCAATAGGCATTCCCTGTCAACCTTTACGAATTCAGGCAAAACAGGTTAGAAACTTCATCCCCGGATTCCGCAATAAAAGTAGATATTTTTTATCTATTACCAACACTTTGCGCCTGCAAAAAGAATAAATTGTCTTTTTTCGAACCTGCCACACATACACAATGTAAATCAACTGTTTATACATTGAAGATTTATCTTTACAATCCTTTGATATGCCGGCAGGCCAGCCTATCTTTGGTCGTTAATCGCTAAAAAACACAACTCATGAGAAAAATCAGTCTTATTTTACTTCTGTCCCTGTTCTTGCTACCCCTCGGCCATACTGCATGGGGACAAGACGCCGGAAAGAAAGAATGGAAACTCATCTGGAAAGATGACTTCAACGGCAAAAAACTGAACCCCAAGAAATGGAACGTGCTGATCCGGGAAACCAGCAAACACGACGAACTCCAATATTATATTCCTGAAGAAGTTTATCTGCACGGCGGCAACCTGCGCATCCGCAGCAGCAAAAGGGATTATGGAAACAAACATTATACCAGCGGCCGCCTGGACACTAAGGATAAATTGGCCATCACTTACGGAAAGATAGAGATCCGGGGAAAACTGCCGGTAGGACAAGGCATCTGGCCTGCTTACTGGCTTTACCCCCAGAACCGCGACTGGGCGATGGAGTATGTCATGCAGGAAGCCGTAGCCAACGGCAAAGAAACCTCGATCCCCGAGCTGCGCCCCTGGTATACCGAGATCGACATGATGGAATTCCTCGGGCACGAGCCGAACGTATTCTACGCCACCTATCATTATAATTCCTTCAAAGGAAAGAAAATGACTTCTTCGGCCACATACGTAGCGGACTTCAACTTCTCGGAGGACTACCATACCTACGTGCTGGAATGGGAGCCCGAAGCCATCCGCTGGTACATCGACGGAAAGCTCATTCACTCCGCCACCGAAGGCATCCCGCACGAGCCCCATTTCCTGATCATGAACACGGCCATCGGGGGCAGTTGGCCGGGCAATCCGGATGAAACGACTGTGTTCCCGCAGTATCACGATATCGACTATGTAAAAGTATACCAAAGGAAATAACCGTCTCGAAACGGCATCCCCCGCATAACAACATTTGTTGTCCCTATCTAAAAACCCCGCGCGGATTATCGTGCGGGGTTTTTAGATAGGGACAACAACGGGCTATCTCTTCAAGATATCCGGCAGATGCTTCATATTGCTCTTGATGGTATCGACCACCTCGTTTACCCGCCCGTCGAAGGCGAGTTTGACCATCGCGGAAGCAAATCCCCACATCTGGCCGAACTCTATTTTGGGGGGCAATGCCAGAGCGTTCGGGTCGGTCATGATCTCCACCAACACAGGGCCTTCGGTGGCGAGCGCCTTTTTCAGCGTTTTTTTCACATCCGCGGGTTTGCTCACCGAGAACGCCGTCATGCCCATCGCGCGGCCCACTTCGGCGAAATTCGGGTTGTACATACCTGTCTGCCAGTCGGGCAGTCCGGCTACTTCCATTTCGAGCTTCACCATGCCCAAGGCCCGGTTATTGAACACTATCAGCTTGATCGGCAACTTGTATTGTACGATGGTCGCCAAATCGCCCAGCAGCATCGAAAGGCCTCCGTCGCCGCAGAAAGCGATGATTTGCTGATCCGGCCGGGCGAAGGCCGCACCGATAGCCATCGGCATGGCATTGGCCATCGAGCCGTGGTTGAACGACCCGAGCATCTCGCGCTTGCCGGTGCCCGTCAGATAGCGGGCTCCCCACACGCAACACATACCGGTATCGACCGTAAAGATCGCATCGTCGGCGGCCAGTTTGTCGATCACCGTAGCCACGTATTCAGGAGCGATAGTATCGTCCTCTCCTTTTTTGGCCGCGATATTGGCCATCGTTTCCCGAAGACCGGCATAGACGCTCAGCTGCTCCTGCAGGAAATCGTCGTTCTTCTTTTCCTCTAGCAAAGGTAAAAGGGCCTCGATCGTGTCCTTTACGTCGCCGCCCAGCGCCATATCCACTTTCGCCCGGCGGCCGATCCGCTCGGGCCGCACGTCCACCTGTACGATCTTGCATCCGGTTGGCATAAAGTTTTCGTACGGGAAGTCCGTACCGAGCAGGATAAGCAATTCCGATTCGTGCATGCTGGCATAGGCCGACGGAAGGCCGAGAAGACCGGTCATGCCGATCTCGTACGGATTGTCGTACTGGATGGCCAGCTTGGACTTAAAACTGTATGCGATAGGAGCTTTGATGACCGACGCCAGTTTTACCAGTTGGTCGTGGGCGCCTTTGGCCCCGATACCGCAGTAAATCGTAATTTTCTTGTGAGTGTTGATCAATTTGGCCAGAGCTTCGAGCTCCGAATCCTGCGGGCGGTACACTCCCTTGGTAGGTAACAGGAAGTCGGCGGTCGATCCCTCTTCCGCATCCGCGGCCGCGAGATCGCCGGGCATCCCTATAACCGACACTTCCCGCCGGAGCAGGGAGTGCTGGAGCGCCTGCTGGAGCATCCGGGGAAACTGGTGCGGAGTGACCGCTACCTGGTTGTACCCGCTGCAATCATCGAACAGGCGGATGGTGTTCGTCTCCTGGAAATAGGAGGTGCCGAATTCTTCCGAAGGGCAGGTGGAGGCGATGGCCAACACCGCTGCATTGCTGCGCTGCGCATCGTACAACCCGTTTATCAAGTGCACATGTCCCGGGCCGCTGCTGCCTGCGCAACAGGCGATCCCGTTCAGTTCGGCTTCGGCCGCGGCGGCATAAGCCCCGGACTCTTCATGGCGCACATGCACCCACTGGACACTGCCCAAACGGCGCACCGCATCGTTCACATGGTTCAGGCTGTCGCCCGTTACGGCATAGATACGTTTGATCCCGGCCTGGGCTATGGTCTCCACAAGCTGGTCTGCTACAATTTTTCCCATAATTATATTTGTTTAAAGGTTTTACAAAGCGGGGTAAGGTCTGGCAAAAAAGGCGCCGGCAAGCTGTTCGCAGGGAAAAGCCCCGCCGCCGGAATTCTTTTGCCTATCTCCAAAAATAACAAATATTAGCGGAAGTTTTTAGCAGTTTAAAAAAGTTAACATAACGCCCCCTATCCATTCGCGGCGAATGAAAAGGAGGCGTTTTTTTTAAATCGGTAAAATCTACTCCGAAAAAGCTTCGTTGATCGCGTCGAGCAGATACTCTTTCGGGTCGGCCGTGTACTCCCAGAACATCACCCCACCCATACCGTTCTCTCTGGCGTAACGGCATTTCTCTTTCACAGACTGCTGGTCGTCGTACGTGACGAATATCCGGTCTTCAGGATGGAACAGATAAGGGGCCCGGGCTGCCTCGTCCCAGTATTTCACAAAACCCTTTTGGTTTTCCAGGCTGTCTTTGATCCGGGTAAATCCGCCGCCGCGCACCTGTTTGACGACCGTATCTCCGACCCCCGCCCGCGAGCCTTCTTTCAGTTCGAACGCACGGGAGGAGAACGCGATACCCATCACGAGTTTTTCGGCCGGCACACCCGCTGCCCGGAACGCCCGGAACGCGGCGTCCCCGCTGTTGTCTACCGGGTATTTATCCGAAGCGTACAGGTTGGTATGGTGTACGGCCAGCGTATCGGGATAGTAATCGTACGTCATCAGGTTTACATAATCGAGGTACTGCTGGGCTTTGTCCATCTCGGTCATGTCGGCAAATTTCTTGAAGCCTCCCACTGCCGTGGTGAGCAGGTATTTTTTGCCCGTGACGTTTTCCAGCGAATCGAGGCTGTGGCGCAGCGACCGGAACATCCGCGTATAGTTTTCTTTATCTTCGGGCCGGATGACGTTGCCTTTCAGGCCGCCGAAGCCGGGATATTCCCAGTCGATATCCACCCCGTCCAAGTCGTACTGCCCGACGATATCCGCCGACGTGCGGGCGAAGAGGGCGCGTCCTTCGGGAGTGAGCACGGCATCGGAAAAAGTGCCGCTCCATGTCCAGCCGCCGATGGAAATCAGCACTTTCAAGTCGGGGTTTTTCGCTTTCAATGCGTTCAATGTGCGGAAGTTGACGGTATCCGTCGCTTCGTTGGTCAGCATGGCGCGGCCGTCCACCAGATTGACGAAAGCGTAATTGATGTGCGTGAGCTTTTCCGGCGATATTTTACCGGCATCCACCAGACCGCGATACCCGCCCACATAGGCGATCACGGCGGGTTTTCCCGGCTTTTTATCTGCGCCGGGCGAGCAGGATGTCCACAAAGGGAAAAGGGCGCAAAGGCCTAAAAGGAAAGCGACTGGTTTCATAGCTGTATGTTGTTGTTAGACCAAAAATACGATTTTCAAAGTTAACGATTGATCCGGACTTTTAAGTATTATTTTTTGAACTGCAAGTGGGAAATTTGGTAAAATTCAACCGATCTGCCGGAAAATCCAACACAAACGAAAGGACACTCCATTCCTGTCTGGTTATTTTCTCTTTTCAGTTGCTTGCCCGGATTACAAAAATTGCTTATACTTACAGGAATTTCCGGAGCTTTCCGGAAGTGTACAACATCCATTAAACCCAAACAATGACCATGAAAGTAGGATTATTCATTCCCTGCTACATCGATGCCATATATCCCGAAGTGGGTATCGCTACCCTGGAACTCCTGAAGAAACTCGGAGTGGACGTCGGGTACCCTACGGAACAGACCTGCTGCGGGCAGCCCATGTCCAACGAAGGGGATTTCAAGAATTCCAAAGCGGCGGAAGAGCTATTCGTAAAGAACTTCAAGGATTTCGACTATATTGTCGGCCCGGCAGGCAGTTGTGTAAAGCAGGTACGCGTGCATTACGACCGCCTGGAGCAGACCGAAGACGTAAAACACGTACGGGAGAACACATACGAACTGGTCGAATTCCTGCACGACATCCTGAAAGTAACGTCTTTCCCGGGCATTTCCTTTCCCCACCGGGTAGCTCTGCACAACAGTTGCAGTTCCATCCGGGGGCTGGGTATCGCCAAACCTTCGGAATTGATGGGCCAGCCATTCAATAAATCCGCCGACCTGCTTTCCCGGATAGAGGGCGTGGAGATCGTCCGTATGAGCCGCCCCGACGAGTGCTGCGGCTTCGGCGGAACGTTCTGCGTGACGGACGAAGCGGTGAGCGCCAAAATGGGCAAGGACAAAGTGGCCGACTATCTCACCGCGGCAGCGGAATATGTGGTATCCCCCGATATGTCGTGCCTGATGCACCAGATGGGCATCGCCCGGCGGGAAGGCATGGACGGGCTTCAATTCGTGCACATCGCACAGGTACTCAACGGCGGACCTTTTAAACCGGAACAGGTATGAGCGACAAAAAAGTAGACGTGGTTCGGAATTCGGCCGAATTCATCCACGAAGACAACGTACATGAAAAGATGCACGACAAGAACCTTTGGAGCGTGCGAATGAAACGCGACCGCATCGCGGCCGCCATGCCCGAATGGGAAGAGCTGCGCGATTTGGCCTCCCGAATCAAGGAGCACACCCTTTCCCATCTGGACCAATACCTGGAGGAATTCGAAAAGAACGCCACCGCCCGCGGGGCCGTCGTGCACTGGGCCCGGGATGCGGCGGAACACAACCAGGTCGTCTTCAGTATCCTGCAGGAGCGGAAGGTCACTTCCGTGATCAAGAGCAAGTCGATGCTCCAGGAGGAATGCGGAATGACACCGTTCCTCGAAGCCCGGGGTATCGAAGTGACCGAATCCGACCTGGGCGAACGCATCCAACAGCTCGACCACCAGATGCCGGCGCATATCGTCATGCCGGCCATCGAAAAAACGACGAAAGACGTAGCCGAGCTATTCGCCCGCACCATCGGCACCGATCCGAACGATACCGACCCGCATTCGCTGGCCGAAGCCATGCGGCAAAACGCCCGCCCGCGGTTCCTCAAAGCCGGGGCCGGTATGACAGGAGCCAATTTCGCCGTGGCGGAAACGGGGTCGTTCGTAGTATGTACCAACGAAGGCAATGCAGATATCGGAGCTTCCGTACCTCCGCTGCACATCGCCAGCATCGGCATCGAGAAAGTCCTGCCCAAAGTGGAAGATCTGGGTGTATTCGTCCGTTTACTGGCCCGCAGCGCACTCGGCACTCCGGCCACCCAATACACTTCTCATTTCACCGGCCCACGCAAAGGCGGCGAGCTGCATATCATCCTCACGGATAACGGGCGGAGCGGCCGCCTGGGCAAGGAAGATTTTTGGCACTCGCTTAAATGTATCCGGTGCGGGGCGTGCATGAACACCTGTCCGGTATACCGCCGAAGCGGCGGACTAGCCTACCAGGCTACGTATTCGGGTCCTATCGGCATTATCCTGGATCCTACGTTCGACGCGTACCGGTACAGCGAACTGCCGTTCCATTCCACTCTGTGCGGGTCCTGTTCGGACGTGTGCCCGGTGAAGATCGATATCGCCGACCAGATCTACAAATGGCGCGAAGTGATGGCCGAAAAGAAATATTTGCCGGCAGGCCGCCGGGCGGCATTCGCCGCGGCAGGCGAGGTCTTCGCCCATCCGGCCCTTTTCCGCACAGCGGAAGCAGCGGCTGAAAAGGTGCTGCCCGTGGTGCCGGACTTCCTGATATACAACAAACACCTGAATCCCTGGGGGCGGGATCGGGAAATGCCGGTATTTGCCAAAGAAACTTTTCGCGACTGGTATTTAAAGAACCATAAAAAAAACCACGAAAAATGAGCACCACAAGAGAATATATCCTGCGGGCAGTCCGGGAAAACACCCGGATGGAAAAAACACCCTATCCCCAAATACCCGATTTTCCCAAAAGCGGCAAACCGATCCTCGAAGAATTCAAGGAAAGCCTGGTGGAAGCCGGAGGTACCTGGAAAGAAGTATCCGGCCCGGAAGAAGCCGCCCGGCTGATCCTGGAACTCCATCCCGATGCCCGGGTCATCTGTTCGGCCGCGCCGGAGGTCAAAGGCACAAAAGACATTGCAGGCATCACCGATCCGCACGACACGAACGATGTAGACGTGGGTGTCATCCGGGCGGATTTCGGGGTATCGGAGACAGGCATGGTCTGGCTGCGCGAAAAAGACCTGAAGGTCAATTCCCTGGGAGTGCTCTCCCAGCACCTTGTCATCCTGCTCGATCCGCAGTGCATCGTCAGGGATATGTACGAAGCCTACGGAAAAGTCGAGTTGGATGCAAACAATTATGGCTGTTTTATGATGGGGCCTTCGGCTACGGCGGACATCGGCGCCGTCATGGTTCAGGGAGCGCAGGGAGCCCGGAGTCTTGCTGTTTTTATTATGCCGCCGATTTTTTCCTAAAAAAAATCAGAAATATCGATCTGAGTCTCTCGGGAATTTGTAATTTTGATTTTGTCATTTTATCATTTAAGATAATTGATTGTAGGATAGTTATGCCTTAAAACTCTGAATGCGACCCGGACAAAGCAGAGATGATGTCCGTGGCAACAGTATTTTCACTAACTTTGTGGCTTCAAAGAAAATAAAACAACATCAAAACATTCATACGATGAATACGCTCTTTTTAGGATTGGGATATATCGGCTTGCCCACAGCGGCCGTCGCCGCGAGCAAAGGGTTACAAGTGACAGGGGTCGATATCAACCCTAACGTAGTGGAAACCATCAACCGGGGTGAAATACATATCATCGAACCCGGATTGCGCGATGTGGTACACAAAGCCGTGGCCGAAGGTAAACTGAAGGCCACCACCAAACCTGTGGCAAGCGACGTCTACCTGGTAGTCGTCCCTACTCCATTCAAGGGGAACCACGAGCCGGATATATCGTATGTGGAAGCAGCTACCCGTTCGGTACTCCCCTTGCTGAAAGAAGGCGATTTGTTCATCATCGAATCGACCTCCCCGGTAGGGACTACCGATAAAATGGCCCACCTGATTTTTGAACAGAGGCCCGAACTCCGGGGCAAAATCCACATCGCATATTGCCCGGAACGCGTCCTGCCTGGCAACGTGCTGCATGAATTGGTACACAACGACCGGGTGATCGGCGGGATCGACCCCGAATCGACCGAAAAAGCCGTCGGGTTCTATTCGCAATTCGTCGAAGGCAAACTCCACCGGACCAATGCAAAAACCGCCGAAATGTGCAAGCTGACCGAGAACTCCTCGCGGGACGCTCAGATCGCCTTTGCCAACGAACTTTCCTTGATTTGCGACAAAGCCGGCATCAACGTATGGGAACTGATCGAACTGGCCAACAAACACCCAAGGGTGAACATTCTCCAGCCCGGAAGCGGGGTGGGAGGCCATTGTATCGCCGTAGACCCGTATTTTATTACGTCCGATTTCCCGGTGGAATCCCAGTTGATCGCCAAATCCCGCGAGATCAATAATTACAAGGCATTCTGGTGTGCCGAAAAAACCCGGCAGGCTATCAAGGACTTTGAAGTAAAGAACGGGCGGAAAGCCCGGGTAGCCCTGATGGGACTCGCCTTCAAACCAAATATCGACGACCTGCGCGAAAGCCCGGCCAAATACATCGCCTCCAAAGTAATGGAAGGAGAAGACGCCGAGTATATGATCGTAGAGCCCAACGTATCGGAACACAAGGTCTTTAAACTCACGGATTACAAGAAAGCCTACCGGGATGCCGATATCGTAGCATTCCTGGTCGCTCACAATGTATTTAAAGAACTGCCGTACAACGAAGACAAGATAATCCTGGACTTTTGCGGCATTTTTAAAAAATAGCCATTCATGGTTGAAAAGCTATCCCCTGGACAAAGCGGTGCAATATCGTTTATAAGGGCCGCCGCTGTCATTCTGATCGTTACCTGCCATTTCTTCCAGGGATACGGCAGCCCGTACGCTTTCGTCCTGAATGTCGGAGTACAAACGTTCCTTTACATGTCCGGATTCCTGGCGGCAGGCACCCGCATGGACAGTATTAAAAACTGGTACGGGAAAAAAGCCAAAAGGATCCTGATCCCCTACCTATGTTTCCTGGCACCGGTACTGATCCTTTACCATTTTGCGGAGCCGGGGAAAACGTCCGCCGCAGCGGATCTGATATATTTAACCGGACTACAAGGATTCGCCCCGGAAAACTATACGATCGACGGACTGGGGCACTTATGGTTCATTACCGTCATTTTGCTTTCTTACACCATCACGCCCATTCTTTACCGGAAAAAAACGAGCCACGCATTGTTGCTCTGTGGTATCTTCTGTTTATTGCTTTTCATGATCCATAAAAGCTACGCGTTTTGGGTAGGAGTATATATATTGGGCTTCTACATGCGTAAACTCGGTAAAAATCCGGTGGCCATCCCGATAGTTGTTACCGTTGCTGCCGCGGCCGGCTACTATTTCCTGGGCGGAAGGTGGGAGATCCTATCGAACATCATAGCCCATGCGGCGGGCGGAATCGCGATATTCACGCTGTTATTCAGTTTAAACAACTATAAATCGGTAAATAACGGAGGAGGTATAATCGACCGGTATTCCTACGAAATTTATATCGTTCACCATATTTTTATCCTCGGCCCCTTTTCTTTACTGTTTTTAACATCTTTTAAAGCAATGAATATTTTATTAATAATTTTATTGATTTGTCTAGCAACAGCCGCCTTGAAAAAGGCGTCTACCCTAATATCATCCAAGTTATGAAAACCATAATGCTTGTTTTCGGCACACGCCCCGAAGCCATCAAAATGGCACCCTTAGTCAAAGAATTTGAAAAGCACCCCCAGCAGTTTAAAACGATCGTCTGCGTAACCGGCCAACACCGGGAAATGCTTGATCAAGTATTGCACCTTTTCAATATCACCCCGGATTACGACCTGAATATCATGAAACAGGGTCAGGACCTTTACGATGTAACGGCCCGTGTACTCACCGGCCTGCGGGATGTGCTGAAAGAAGCCCGCCCGGACATCGTCCTGGTACATGGGGACACCACCACGTCTACCGCGGCAGCCCTGGCCGCTTTTTACCAGCAAATACCCGTAGGACATGTAGAAGCCGGCCTCCGTACGCACGATATATACAGTCCATGGCCGGAAGAAATGAACCGGCAGATTACCGGCCGTATCGCCAGTTATCACTTTGCTCCCACCCCTCTCTCCCGGGAAAACCTGTTAAAGGAAAACATATCCCCGGAAAAGATCACAGTGACGGGGAATACGGTGATCGATGCCCTGTACATGGTCGTCGAGAAAATAAAAGGGGACAAAAACCTCTCCGGACAACTCGGACATAACCTCCGGAAAGCCGGATACGACGCGGCCAGGCTCACCGGCGGGAAAAAACTGGTGCTCATCACCGGGCACCGGCGGGAAAATTTTGGGGATGGTTTCATTCATATGTGTCAGGCCATCAAAACGCTGGCGGAAAAATATCCCGATACGGATTTTGTATATCCGATGCACCTGAATCCGAATGTCCGCAAACCGATCGCGGAAGTTTTTGGGGATAAAACCGGGGAAAATATGTTTTTTATCGAGCCGTTGGAATATCTCGATTTCGTGTTCCTGATGGAAAAGAGTACTCTAGTACTCACGGACAGCGGCGGCATCCAGGAAGAAGCCCCCGGATTGGGAAAACCGGTCCTGGTGATGCGGGATACCACTGAACGACCGGAAGCCCTCTCGGCCGGTACGGTAAAACTGGTCGGGACAGACTATGGCAAAATTGTCGGGGAAGTATCCCAACTTTTAGACGATATCGCCTATTATGATTCCATGAGCCGTGCCGTAAATCCCTATGGGGACGGCATCGCCTGTGAAAGGATTATAAAAACGCTGCAATAATCGCCGTTTTTTTTAGTTATGGCCAAGGATTCCCGGACAGGAAAAAGCATAAAAAATGCAAAAATAGCCCTGCTATATTATTGCATAAACCTCATATTGCAATTCTTCTCCCGGAAGATATTCCTCGAATATCTGGGCTCGGAAGTGTTGGGACTCAACACAACCGCCATGAATCTGCTGCAATTCCTCAACCTTGCAGAACTTGGCATCGGGGCCGCAATCGGATATTCCCTGTACAAACCCCTGGCAAACAAAGACCGGCAGACCGTCAATGAGATCGTATCCGTACAAGGCTATCTGTATCGCCGGATAGGTGTCATTATCCTCTTGGCGGCCGGCGTATTGATGTGCTTCTTTCCCCGGTTTTTTGAAAAAGCCCACATCCCTCTATGGTATGCCTATGCTACGTTCAGCGTCTTACTGATAGATGCTCTGGCCGGGTATTTTTTCAACTACCGGCAAATCGTTCTGACGGCCGACCAAAAAAATTACAAACTTATCCTGGCCGTCCAGAGTATAAAGTTCGTCAAAGTAATCCTCCAGATACTGGCCATATCGTATTTTCAGGATGGATACGTGTGGTGGCTCGGGTTGGAATTCTGCATGACCCTGTTTTCCGTTTTTGCCATCAACCTTACCCTGAAAAAGGAATATCCCTGGCTCTCGTCCAACCCCTCCGAAGGAAAGGCTCTGCGGGCAAAATATCCACAAATCATTACAAAAACAAAACAATTGTTTTTCCATAAGATCGCCAGTTTCGCCCTTTTCCAGACCAGTCCGCTGATTATATATACGTATGCAACATTGACTTTGGTGGCCATTTACGGGAACTATATGCTGATCGTTACAGGGGTGTTGATGCTGATCAATGCCATCTTCAACAGCATCAATGCCGGAGTGGGAAACCTCGTGGCGGAAGGGAACAAAACAAGGATACTCCGGGTATTCAACGAACTTTTTTCTTCCCGCTTCCTGATGGCTGCGACCATCAGTTTTGGTGTTTACGCGCTAGCCGATCCATTCATTTCCTTATGGGTGGGCGAACAGTACCTGTTAGACCGCACCTCCCTCATCTTGATGGTCTGCATTCTGTATATCAACGCTTCCCGGAGCACGGTAGACTCCTACATCAACGCTTACGGTCTTTTCCACGACATCTGGGCGCCCATTGCGGAAGCCTCGCTGAATCTGGGGCTATCCATTTTATTTGGATATTTCTGGGGGCTCCACGGCATCCTCAGCGGGGTACTGATCAGCCTGGTCCTCATCATTTTTGTGTGGAAGCCCTATTTCCTGTTCACCCGCGGAATGAAAGAGCCGGTAGTAAAATACATTACCCTATACTTCAAACATATTGTGGCCGCAGTGGTGATCGTTGTCTTAATGTTCGCGGTGCTGCCCCATATATCGATCGATCCCAACGCGTCCTATCTGAACCTGGCATTGTATGGAGGGATCATCGTCAGCCTGTTCTTTATCCTGCTGGCCATCCTGCTCTATATCTCAGAACAGGGGATGAAGGATTTCACCGCCAGAATCAGTAACGTTATCCGAAAAAAAATATGACCCCAAAAGTTTCAGTAATCATTCCCGTTTACAACGTGGAAAAATACATGGAAAAGTGCTGCCGGTCGCTCTTCGGCCAGACACTCGAAAACATGGAATTCATATTCGTCGACGATTGCACGCCGGACAACAGTATCTCTGTGATAGAATCCGTACTTCAGGAATACCCCCAGCGGAAATC
>CAUHQV010000011.1 GCA_959608625.1 uncultured Flavobacteriales bacterium | reverse complement strand
TACAGGGCCATCGCCACGCTGTATTGTCCCAGGGCAAAGGCGCAGTCCGCCAGATGGAGCTGCACGTCCGCTTTCTCATCCCCGGAGAGGGCGGGCAGTTTCTCGTAGGCGTAGAAATAGTTCTGGGCCGAGGCATAATCACCCGATTTTTCCGCCAGATAACCCTGCTGATAGGAGAGTTTTTGGTATTCCGGCGTATTGCGGGAGGCCGGGTTGGATTTGAAAGCTGTCAGGGCGGTGGCAGCCTGGTCGTCCAGGCCCACGCGGAGATAGGTCTCCGCCAGCCAGAAATCCGCACGGGCTTTGAGCCCGGCATCCGCAGCGGACTGGGAGGCTTTCCGGTAGTATTTCAGGGCGGCATCGTAATCTTCGGCGTTCAGTTTTTGCGCGGCCAGGTAGAAAGAGGCTTTGGCGAGTGCCTCGGTGGCCCGGGGGGAATCGAGCCCCATCGATTCGATAGTGTTTATCGCTTCCTGATAGTCCTTGGAACTGATGAACGAGTCGAGCAGGTAATCGAAGACCTGGTCTTTGTTCGGGCTTTCGGGGTACAGGCTCAGGTATTCGGAGAGGACTTTCGAGGCGGGTTCGTACGGATTGCCCGCTTCGTAGCTCAGTACGGCATAATTGTACCAGGCGTCCTGTTTGAGGTCGGCATTGTGGTCCATCCGCGAAGCGGAACGGAACGCGCCCAGGGCTTCCGCTTTTTTGTCCATGCCCAAATAAGATTGTCCCAATGCGAAATAAGCGCTTTGCGCCAACGGGGAATCCTGTCCCACGAGCCGGGAAAGGTATTCGATGGCCTGCGGATATTCGCCGCATTTATAATGCGCATATCCTATCTGGTAATTCTCCTCGGCTGTCGGGGTACGGTCGCCCAGGTATTTGGTGAGATAGGGCAGGGCTTCCTTGAATTGGCCGGAATTGAAATACGATTGTCCGACGATCTTTCCGATAGCCGGCGCGTCCGGGGCATCCGGCGTTTTCTTCAGCACTTCGAGTCCTTCGGCGATAGCTTGGTCGTATTTTTTCTGTTTGAAATAAATGTTGGTGAGGTAGAACGGGATCTTCCCGGCGTATTTCGGGTCGTCCTTCACTTTGAGGAAGTTCTCCAGGGCCAGGGTCATATCTCCTTCAGCGTAACACATATGCCCGAAAGCATAGGCGGCGTCCGCTCCCCATTTCGGGCTTCCCAAAAGGCTGTACATCAACGGGCGGGCAGCGGGGTAATCGCCGGAGGCGTACAGGCTGTATGCCTTCCGGAAGACATAGTCGTCCCTGCGGGGCTGTCCCATGGAAAATTTATCCGTCAGGTCGTAGTATTTTACCGCTTCTTCATACCGTCCCCGGTTGAACAGCTCGTCGGCCATCGTAGTGACCATTTCCACTTTGCGGATGGAGGCGGGGTATTGTTTTACGAAATCGTCCACCGATTTGCCGGCGCCCGGGGTACCCATATAGATACGGCACATGGCCATGTAATAAGCGACGGCTTCTTTGTCCGCCTGGCTGACGGGAGAAGTTTTTTCCAGTTCGATAAGGGCTGCCGGGTATTGTTTGGCGGAGAAGAGGTTTTCTGCTTTTTCCAGTCCTGCGTCCTGCGCCTGGGCGAAATAGACGCTTGCCAGGGAAAACGCCAGGACGAGCCATTTTTTGCTTTTCTTCATACGGGCTTGATCTCGGGGATACGGGTTGCGCGTTGTAATACACATGGCTTTTCGCCAATTGTACAAAGATAATCCTTTTTTGCGAAGGGGATATTCACGGAGAGCTTTTTAAGTTTTTCTTAAAAGAAAACAGGGGCGGGCATAATGCCCGCCCCTGTTTGGGTAAACGTTTCGGGCGGCCCGAGGCCGCCCGAAAGGTATTATTTTGCGCTGTCGATAGACTGTTTGCGGAATTCCTTGAACAGCTTGGTCAGTTCCAAAGAAGTTTTGCGGGCGCGGGTTCCGGCTGCTTTGTTTCCTTTTTCTACCTGAGCCTGAGCATCTTTTGCGAAATCTTCTAGTTTTTCCTGGATCTGTTTGAGTAATTTTTCCATTGTTTGAATTATTAAAGGTTAATAAATTTTTTTGTTTTACTTAATTCCCGTCAAATATCAAAAATAATTTTCAAACATTTAGCAACTCCGTCGAAAATATTTTTGTCTGCGACTATGTCTGCCGCACTTTTGACTACGTCTTTGGCATTGCCCACCGCCACTCCCAGCCCGGAGCGGGAGAGCATACCTATGTCATTATAGTTATCCCCGAAGGAAACGATGTCTTGTTCCCGGATGCCAAAATATCCGGCCAGCACGGCCAGCGATTTTTCTTTGGATACGGCTTTGGCATTGATTTCCAGGTAAGTGTCCTTACTCCGGTAGATGTCCACATGGTCGCCGAAAAGGCTTGAGAGCTTGTGGTAAAGCTCCTCTACGACCTCCGTTTCGCCCATTACCAGCACTTTGTGGGCCGACAGTCCTTCGCAGCTGAAACGGTACAGCATATCGTCCGTGCAGACGATCTCGGGATCGGTGCGGGTATTATGTATTTCCCGTTCTGTCCAACGATCCATCCGGTTGGCGTACCAGGCGTCCTTGTGGAATGCCGATACGTGGACGGGGTAGTCTTTCAGGAAAGCCAGCATTTGCAGGAATACCTCATAATTCATCGTCCGGTTGCGCAGCACCCGGGGACGCCCGTCCGATTTTATTTCGCTTTCGATATAGGCCCCGTTAAAGCAAACGATGGGCCGGTTGATCCCGGCCTTGGCCAGAAAAGGCCGCATAGCGCGGGGCATCCGGGCGGATATCATCACCAGGGGAATTCCTTTTTCGTCCAGGTCTTTGATCACCCGGGCGGTCGTATCGGAGATATCCCGCTGCTTGTCGAGCAGGGTTCCGTCTATATCCGAACATACCAGGCGGTATGTGCCTTTTTTTATTTTATCTTCCATGTCAGATGTTGGAAACGGTCAGAATGGATTCTCCCGCCAGGCTGGCCGGGATCGCATCTTCTACGGGCAGGGCACAAAATTCATACCCCATATCCGAAAAATACCGCAGGAAATCGGGCAGTAGTTCGCTGATCCGGGGGATGGATTTGATGCTGTCGTGGAAAAGCACCACAGACCCGTCTTCCGTGTTGGCCAATACGTTTTGCCGTAAACGATCCACACCCTGCCCGCTGTCGAAATCGCCGGATATGACGTCGCACAGTACGAGCCGGAAATTTTTACGGAGCGTAGAGTACTGTTCCGGAGTGATACGGGCATAGGGTGGCCGGAAAAGCCGGGTTCCGGTAAGCCTTTCGGCTTTCCATACGTTCTCCATATATTCTTCCACCGAATATTTGAACCCGTTGAGGTGGTTGTACGTATGGTTGGCCGGGGTATGTCCTGCGCGCAGTACCTGTTCAAATACCCGGGGGTGTTTGTCGATGTTGTGCCCTACACAAAAGAAAGTGGCTTTAGCCCCGAACTCCCCGAGCCGGCGCAGCACCCAGGGGGTGGCCTCCGGCACGGGCCCGTCATCGAACGTAAGGTAGATCCGGCGGTTGCCCGGATCCATTTTCCATACGATGCCTCCCAATAGGGAGCGTGTCAGGCGCGAGACCTTAAAGGGATATAAGTGCATTTAGTTTTCAGTCCTCCGTATAACGAAAGGGAATACGGCCATATACGCCGAGTACATCTTGTCGAAATACCCTTTCTTCGTTTCATAAAGGTCTTTGTTATATTCGGACACATATTCCAGGAGCATGTTGTACAGGCGCAGGTCCATTAAAGCGTCCTGATATACACCCATTTTATGGCTTTCCGGGAAGGAATATAAATACAGAATGTCCTTTTCTAGTTGGTCGAAAGTATATTCAGCCAAGCTGTCGGCCTGAGTTTTTTGTCCGGTACGGTATAGGGTGCCTATCGTTTCGATGACGTAGAAATTCGGTTCGAAACGGTTGGCCGGCATCTTTTCTACGGATAGGCTGATCAATTCCCGGGCCCGGGCGGTATCACCGTCCATAAGGAGCGAACGGGAGGCAGCATTGAGTGCCGAACGGACGTGTGAAGCCGTACGCCGGTCCGCCTCCGAAAGGTAAGCCTTCGGATTGTCCATGCCTCCGTATTCCCATTCATCCATGGCCAGGTCGTAAGTGCGGCGGCCGTCGCAGGCGTCCAGGTTATTTATATCCAACGGAACCAGTTTGTATGTCAGGCCTTCCATTACCATGTATTTTTGCAACCCGAACATATTTTCGTCGGGATTGCCTGCTCCGCCGATGCCGAAATGGATCGGGCGGTCCCACTGGTAATTGGAAAGGAAATCCAGGAACGCGAGGGTCTTCTTATCTATCGAATTTCCCCGGCTGGGCCGTCCGATGGTGATATGGAGTGAATCCTCCATGTAAGGAGCATCCTCAGGGGATACGATGCCATATTTGACGGCATTTTCCTTGTTCACCGGGATGGACAGGTGCGTAGTGGGGAGTAGCGCGTCGTACTGGCCGAACATATCCTTTTGGCGGAACAGGGGATGTTCCGATTTGATAAGCTCGATGAAAGTCTTTATATCCAGCTCCTTGTCGGCCAGCGGATTGTTCTCTTCGCTCGGATAGACGGTATCATTGGTCGATCCTTTGTACATTTTTTGCGGGAGCGTAAGCGGCAGGGCCGGGCTGTCGTAGAACTGGCGGCGCATCTGATCGATGTACCAGTCCGCCGTCATCAGCGAAGTGTTTACCACCCGCACATCGGTGCGATAGCCTTCCATTTCCTGCATATACCACAGGGGGAATGTATCGTTGTCCCCGTAAGAAACGATAATGCCGTTCTTGCCTACGCTCGAAAGGTAGTTGCGGCCTACGGCGCGGGCCGTCGTGCGGCCGGAGCGGTCATGGTCGTCCCAGTTCTCGCTGGCCATCAGCACAGGGACGGCCAACAGGCAGACACCTGTAATAACTACGGCCAATGCCGTCTTTTGGTGCTGGCCTACGTATTTTTTAAGCCAGGTATAAATGCCCATCACGCCCAAGCCAATCCAGACCCCGAAAGTCCAGAAGGCCGTTACCAGCGCATAATCCCGTTCGCGGGGTTCGTACGGAGGGTTGTTGGTGTATAAGGTAATACCCACCCCGGTAATAATGAAGAACAGCAGGGTGGCGTATGCGTCTTTGTCGTTGCGTTTGAAATGGAAATACAGCCCGATGAGTCCCAGGATGAGCGGGAGCATGTAATATTTGTTATGGGCCTTATTGTCATTCATGTAGTCGGCCTGTGGATTCTGCGGGCCGAGGCGCCATTCGTCCAGCGGTTTTATTCCCGTGATCCAGTTGCCTTTATAAGGCTCGCTCTGCCCCTGGTAGTCGTTCTGGCGCCCGGAAAAATTCCACAGGAAATACCGCATGTTCATATATCCCAACTGGTAAGTAAGGAAATAGTAGAGGTTGTCCCCGAAAGAGGGAATCTCGCCCTCTTTAAGTCCTGTGAGCGCCCGGTAATTTTTGGCATGCTGGGGCATATCGCTGGATATGCGCGGGAACACCATCATGTACTGGGGTAGGTAGCGTATCGATAGGCCGTGGTCTACCACTTCATAGCGGCCGGTCTCTTTGTTGGGCTCGTATACGGGTTCCCCGACGATAAACGGATCGGAGCGGTCCACTCCCGCGTAGGAGTTGTAAGAAGGCCCGTAGAGCAGAGAAGACGACCCGTACTGCTGCCGGGTAAAATAATAGTCCAGACCGGCGGCGGACGTAGGACTGTTCTCGTTGATCGGCGTATTGGCGTTGGACCGTATGGGGATCATCAGGTAGCACGAGAACCCTATCGTGATGAACATCAGGGATAGGACCGTGGTATTGAGAGCGATCCACCCTTTTTTCTGGGAAAACCACAGAAGGAATACGCATATGGCTGTGAGCAGGACAGCCCACAGGATAGTCCCTGTGTGGAACGGCGCGCCGAAAGTGTTGACTACGGCAATGTCCGCCCACCCGAACGAATTGATAAGGAACGGGAATATCAGTCCGAATACGGCCACCAGTATGGCGCAAGCCACCAGATTGGAAATGATAAACCGTTTTGTGGTGATCTTTTTTTCTTCGGTCTTGAAATAGTAGAACATGACCACCGAGGGGATGCCCAGCAGGGCCATGAAATGGACACCCGGCGCCAGACCTACGATGAGGGCTATCAGGATGAGCCATTTGTTATTCCGCTCTTTCCCGAAACCGTCCGCCCAGCGTATCGCACAGTAGAATACCAGTACGGTGAACAGGTTGCCCAGGGAGTATACTTCACTTTCGGTGGCATTGAACCAAAACGTGTCGGAGAACAGAATGGCGCCCGATCCAACGATCCCGCTTCCGATAATGGCCGTAAAAGTGGAGGTCGATATTTCACCCCACTGTTTTCCGGCGATCCGTTTCGCAAAATACGTGATGACCCAGAGCAACAGCATGATCGCGGCCCCACCCGACAGGCAGGCGAAAACGTTCATCATAAAAGCGATATTGGACGGGTCTACATGGAACATATTGGTGATCACGGCGCCCATCATCTGGAAAAGCGGTGCGCCCGGAGGATGCCCTACCTCCAGTTTTACGGCCGTGGCCGTATATTCCGGGCAGTCCCAGAGCGGGGCCGTAGGTTCGGTGGTAAGGATATAGACGAGGGATCCGATAGCGAACATCAGCCACCCGGCCAGGATGTTGATGTTCTTTTGAGAAGACAGTACAACTTTCATAAGCGACAGCGGTCAGGAGAATCCGAGTATTTCCGGTTCCGGATGATAATATTGATTCAAAGTGCGAAGATAGATAAAATACTCGTTCCGGTTTCATTGTGTATCGAAAATCTGAATGCGAAATTTGCGCGTTTATGAAAAAATTAACAGAAGCAACAGCAAGAACGCCAAAAAATTATGAGTATTTTTTTATTTATTCTATTAAATAGAATTAACTTTGTATTCTGGAATGTGCCCTGATCCGGGCATCGAAAGAGGAGATAATAAATTAATAACTAAAAATAAAGGGAGTAATCATGAACATGCAAACTGAATTCAAGATCGGTGCCTATGTTTTCGATTTCCGCAAGCGCACGTTGACTTTCGGTGGAGAGAGCCGCAAGCTTACCACCCGGGAAGCGGAGCTTTTGCTGATATTCTGCGAAAATATGGGAGAACTGGTAGAGAGATCGTTTATCCTCAAGAAATTGTGGGGCTACGACGATTTCTTCAACGCCCGTTCCATGGACGTTTTCATCACCAAACTGCGTAAATACCTGAGCCTGGACCCGAACGTACAACTTTCGAACGTACGCGGTAAAGGGTACAAGCTTATTGCAGAAAAAGACTGAGGCTACACGCATTCGATAAATGTGGCAGGCCGCACCGAATTTAACGGTGCGGCCTGTTTTTTTAAGAGTACGCCCGATGGCGCAGCACTCCCGGCTTGCTATATTTGCCGGGACGAACCCATTTCCCGAATGACATCACGCAAGATCATACACATCGATATGGATGCCTTTTTCGCATCCGTAGAAGAGCGCGACGACCCTTCGCTGCGGGGTAAGCCCGTAGCCGTAGGCAGCGGGCAGCCCCGGGGCGTGGTGGCGGCGGCCAGTTACCAGGCCCGGCGTTACGGGGTGCGTTCGGCGATGTCCTGTATGCGTGCCAAAGAACTTTGTCCCGGTATCGTATTCGTGCCCGGGCGGATGGAAGTGTACAAAGAAGTGTCTGCCCAGATACGCACCCTATTCCACCAATATACCGACATCGTGGAGCCTTTGTCGCTGGACGAAGCCTTCCTGGATGTGACAGAAAACAAAGCCGGTATCCCCTTGGCGGTGGATATCGGCCGGGAGATAAAAGCCCGGATCCGGGAGTCTCTCTCGCTGGTGGCCTCCGCCGGGGTGTCCTACAACAAATTCCTGGCCAAGGTAGCCTCCGATTACCGGAAACCCGATGGCCTGTGTACCATTCACCCCAGCCGGGCACTCTGGTTCATAGACCGCCTGCCCATTGAAAATTTCTGGGGGGTGGGGAAAGTGACGGCGCGCCGGATGCGTTCCCTTGGGATCAAGAACGGGCGGGATCTCCGGGAGTGTTCGCTGGATTTTTTGACCCATAACTTCGGCAAGCAAGGCGCTGTTTATTACGATTTTTCCCGGGGCGTGGATCTCCGTCCGGTGCAGGCGGTGCGTATCCGCAAATCGGTCGGCTGCGAAAATACGCTGGATGAGGATGTTACTTCGCATACCTCGATGATTATCGAGCTATACCACGTGGTCACCGAACTCGAACGCCGGATCGCTCGCAGCGGGTTTACCGGCTCGACGTTGACCCTGAAGATCAAATTCGCCGATTTTACGCTGCGCACCAAAAGTGTCACCGTCCGCCACCCTCTTTCCACCAAGGACGAAATACTGCCTTTGGCGAAAAAATTGTTGGCCCAGGCCGAAGAAGAAATGAGCGGCAAGGCAGTGCGGTTGATCGGGCTGAGCGTTTCGAACCCTCCGGAGGATGGCCCGGTGTGTTATGTCCGGCAGCTTAGTTTCGATTTTTAACGGGAGAACTTTTAATGGGGATTTTGCCGGGCTTAGGCCCGGAGCGGAAAACGACCGCGCTGACGGACAGCAGGATCAGAAGTATCCCTGCCGCACTTTGCAGGGTAAAAGGCTCGTGAAAAACAAGGATGCCCAGAATGACAGCCGTGAGCGGTTCCAATGCTCCGAAAAGGGAGGTAAGTGTCGGACCGATGTACCGTACGGCCTTGACCAGCGTTATATTGGAAACCGCGGTAGCCGGCAACGCCAGCCCGAGGATATATATCCATTCGATCCCGTACGTAGCCAGACGCAGGCCCGAAGTCAGGCAGGCGCCGGCGATAAAATACAAGGCTCCTAATCCATGATATAAAAAGTGAACGTCGTCGGTTCTATCTGGGGGGGGCTGCTTTGCCGCACTCCGACGATATATCGCCCATACGAAACGACGGATATACAAGCGGCTACGATCCCGATCGTCCGGCTGCCCCGGCTGGTGCCGGTTTCGCCGCCGGAAAGGAGGATGGCCCCGGCTACGGATACCAAGATGGCGGCGAATGTCCAGGGCGATCTCTTTTCCCGGAAAAAAACGGCCATTGCGATCGCTACGGTCAGAGGATGCCTGAAATGAATGGTGGAGGCTACTCCGCTGGCGATGTGCTGGTAGGCGACAATCAGGCTCAGGGATGTGGCAGCCCGCAGCAGGCTGAGTCCGAATACAGTCCCGAAGTCTTTATTTTCGAGGCGAAACCGGCATCCGGAAGCCCGGCCCACCAGTGCCAGAAAGACTGCGGCCACGCCGAATGTCGAGGATGATACGGCGGCGTAAAGGATTCCTTTTGTCCGGTTCGTCGGAGTGGATATAGAATGTAAAAAATCCGGAACCTTTTAAAGGTTCCGGATTCGTATTTGTAGGTAACGTGGCGGGATTTATGCCTCCGCTACGGGGATCACGCTGACAACGGACTTGTCGCCCTGCTTCTTCTGGAACGTCACCACTCCGTCCGCTTTGGCGAACAAAGTGTGGTCGCGGCCGATGCCGACGTTCTGTCCTGCGTGGTGTTTGGTGCCTCTCTGGCGTACGATGATGTTGCCGGCAATAGCCGCTTCACCGGAGAAGATCTTTACGCCCAGGCGTTTGCTCTCCGAATCGCGTCCGTTCTTGGAACTGCCGACTCCTTTCTTATGTGCCATTTTCTATCCTTTGTTTTTGGTTAAACGAATTGAACTGAAGGTCGTTTATGCCACTACGTCCGTGATCAGAACCTTGGTCAGGTACTGGCGGTGTCCGTTCTGGGTCTGGTAGCCCTTGCGGCGTTTCTTCTTGAAAACGATGACCTTTTCACCTCTCAGGTGCTCGAGGATTTTTCCCTCTACCTTTGCGCCTGATACAGTCGGGGTGCCAATCTTTACGTCCTTGTCTCCACCTACCAGCAGTACCTTGTCGAAGGTAATGGCGCTATCGGCCTCGCCTGCCAGGCGGTTCACATAGACATACTGGTCTTTTTGTACTTTGTACTGAAACCCCGCTATTTCTACTATTGCGTACATTTGTAACGGTTTGTATGTTTGTTATTGAATAATGAAATTTCCCTTTTCTTCGGGACGGCAAAGATACGTGCAACATTTTGAATTTGCAAATTTTGTCTTTTACTTTTCTGTATTATCGTTCTTCCGGCTTTTTTGTGCCGTCCGCATCGGAAAACTCCGTATTTTTGACCCTTGAACGAAAACTGCAAGGAGAAAATTCCGTGTTGAAAAAGATCCCGTTTTTACTCATTTTAAGTGCCGCCCTGTTTTTTTCGGCCAAGCAAGGACTGTGGGCGGCGCCATCCGTCCGTCCCTGGCTGGAAAAGGATGCGACGGTGCGTGTGTTCATCACCGTGCCGCGTGCCGCCGGTGCCGTAGCCTGCGATATCCTGTGGCGTTTGCCTGGGCAAACACCGGAATACGGAGCGGAAGAAGCCGGGCAACATGTGTCGGTGTACCGGGCTTCGGATGGGCGGCGGGTGGACAATCTTTATGTGAGGGAACTCACTGCGGACCGTGTCGCTGCGGTGTTCGAAGCGTTTACCGCCGGGGACTACGAACTTTATTATGCTCCGCATACTGTTATAGATAATAACGCTTTTTCCCGGCCCATCTGGATGAAGAAACACCGCCCGGACAATTACCCCGATTTTAGCCGGATGCCGCGCGGGGTAGTCACAGGAGTGGAGTCGCGCTATGGGAAACCGGATAATCCGTATGACGTATCCGCTACCCGTACGGAGGCGGACGCTTATTTTTCCCGGGCCAAAAGATCTTTCGAGGCTTATCTGGTGCCAGCCCGGTATCCGCTCAACGGCGATAACCGCCTTCCCCTTGCCTGGGCCGTGCCCGGCGATGGAAAGGATACGGGCGGTTTTTTCTCCCGCATGTTCGGCAAAAAACAGGATGTGTCTTCCGGAGGGGATACCATACGGGTGCCCCGGGGCGGGAAGGTCTTGATACAAACCGGGATCGTCTGCACGGAAAAAACACCGGTCGGGCTGACAGTGCGGCATACCTCCGCCCCGAGTGCCGGTGTGGTACTGAAACTGGCCGGAGATAAAAAAATAACGGTCAGTCCCCGGGAACTCCGCAGCGCCTGGATCGTGGCTGAGTGTTCGGACGAGGCGGTAAAAGGATTTTACGATCTTTCGGTACGGATCGAAGGGGCCGGGCAGTCGCTCGACCTCCCGTTCGTGCTTGAGGTAACGGAGGAAAACCCGGCTACGGAAAGTTCTTTAGCGGCTGAATTCGTATCGCGGATAGGGGGTAAAGCAGACGCCGCCGTGGAAAAAACCTCCGTAAACGACCGCTTCCCTGTGACGGTATACGAAGGGTACGAGGTTCGCAGCGGAAAGAACGTATTGGCGATCAATCCCGCTACGGCGCTTCCCAGCCAAATATATTCGGACAGTCTGCCTCTTTTGGCCGATCCCGTACTGCTCGTTTTTTCGACTGCCAACGGCATCCGCAAGATAGGGGTGAAAGACCTGCGTTTCGTCCGGCGCGACGGAGGGGTGCAGGTATGGCGCGGCAGTGTCCGTACCCACGATATGAATGTGGAACTCCAAGCCAGCCTTTCGGCGTTCGGGCTGGTGCAGTACGAGGTCGATGTCGAGGCTCTTTCTAATATCGATTTCCGGAATATCAGCCTGGAAGCGGGCTTTTCCCGGGAGGTGACGCGCGCCTGCTACGATACGGTGTGTGTGGTGGAAAATGCGACCGTATCGCTGAATCCCCGTGAAAATTTCTCCGGCCTCTGGCTGGGCGGCGACCGCGGCGGGGTATTCGTGACGGTGGATAAAGACCCCTCGAATGTGTTCTACAGCGGGGATAATGCGTCCGTTACGCTGTATAAAAGCTCCCAGACGGGACTTATCGTCGGCAGCGGGGCCATGCGTATGCGCAGCGGCGAGAAGATCGCACTGAAGTGCTCGATGCAAATACTCCCGGCGGATTACGCCTTGCCGTCTGCGGCAGGCCGTCGGATACAGGTCGTAAGTTCGGATACGCTCCCGCAACCGGATTCGGATATACTGGCCGATCTGTGGGTGGTGAACGATCCGTTCATTCTCCTGGACGACCGGAACGACCGGACAGCCGAAGCATTGTCGGATAAAGGAACGGGAATCCTGCCGTATATCCGTCCGTTCGCCTTGCCGGCCTCTTCGGACTATGCCCGGATACTGCTTTCGATGGGCTTTGCGGGCCGGCCGGAAAACGCCGGTCGCACGCTGTACTTTGAACCGTCGGGAAAACTGGCCCCGGCGATGGAATATCTTTACCGCCGGATATTGGACAAAAAATACATAAAGGGCGTACTGCTTTCGGATTCGCCGTACAATATGGAAAAGATCGGGGTGTATTCCCTGATGCGCACCCAAAAGGGGGGAGCGTTTTTGGTCTTCCTGCGGGAAAACGGGCTTAACGCTTCGCTGCTGGGATATACTCCCTGGATCGATGCGGTGGTAACGGAGGATACCCTCGGTACTCGCGCGGGAGATTGCCAGGCCACTTTGGGAGGGCTGACGGAATATTTCAAAGCGGCCCACGGGAATGTGCTCTCGGCGCTGTCTTTCGGGAAACCGGTGTACGCCGATGAGGCCGATTCCGTTTCCGTCCGTACGGCGGAAGCGACCTGGGCGGTGCGGAAAACACTGGGGTTGGACGCTCCGGGAGTGCGGTTCTATCCGGAGCGTACGGCGGGTATGCCGGTAAGGACCGACAATCCTTTTGTCCGGTTGTCGGGTTACGTATCGGCAGATCGGATCGTGGTGGTGTGCCGCAATACCTCTCCTACAGAGCAGGGTTTTGTCCCCGAATTCGATTTCGAGGCGCTGGGCATCCGGCGGTGGGAGGTCGACCGGCTGGAGATAGCCGGGATCGAGGGTTTCCAATCCGAAAAAATGCTGCTGATGGGCGACCGGGTATCGATAGGAGCCGATGCGACTTTGGTGCTGGTGCTGCGGTGGGAGAAGCGGGCCGCGAAGTAAAAATCCGCCGGAACCGTTGTGAAAGTCGCGAAAAATGCGCAATTTTGGGAAAGACTTGAAACAAAGACAAACATAAAAACAGAAAGCTATGAAAAGCATGAGAAGTAAAATGGCGGTAGTGCTGGCGGTAGTCACCCTGGCCTGTTCGTCCTGCTCGTCGTGGAGCAACACCGGAAAAGGCGCTGCCATCGGGGCCGGTTCCGGAGCGGCCGTAGGCGCCGGACTCGGCGCCATATTCGGCGGAGGTAAAGGCGCTGCGATAGGCGCTGCCGTGGGCGGAGTGGTAGGTACCGGGGCCGGAGCGGCTATCGGCAAGAAAATGGACCGCCAGAAAGCCGAGATCGAACAGCAGGTGGAAGGCGCCAAGGTAGAGACCGTGACCGATGTGAACAACCTGCAGGCCATTAAAGTGACCTTCGATTCGGGTATCCTGTTCGCTACCGGCAAATCCGAACTGAGCGAGGCGGCCCGTGCCAGCCTGCTCAAGTTCGCCAATACGATGAAGAATAATCCCCAGACGGACATCACTATCTACGGTCATACGGACAATACCGGTTCGCGGGCCGTCAATGAAAAACTGTCCCTCGATCGTGCTACGGCCGTAGCCAATTTCCTGGTAGGACAGGGTATCTCCCGTGACCGAATCAAGACCGAGGGGCTGGCTTTCGATGCCCCGGTAGCCGACAATTCCACCCCCGAAGGCCGCGCGGCCAACCGACGGGTAGAGGTGTACATCACCGCCAGCGAGCAGATGATCCGCCAGGCCGAATCTGGGAATCTGTAAGGTTGTATTATGCTATTTATAGGCCGCATCTTCGAAGGTGCGGCTTTTTTTGGGGGACGACGGGTCGTTTGCCGCTCTGATCGCTCATCGCCAAAAAATATGCCCCGGCTTCTCTCCGTATATAGCCGGTATGTCGCGGGTGCTTTTATTAGGTTGTTTGGTAATTGCACGTCAGTATTTTTCCGGTAAGTGAGGCCGGGGCGGCATTTAGGGATTTGTTATTTTTCTTTCCTATCCCGCATACTGTACAGCCACGCGATTTTTCCCCGGATAAAAAATTAAAAACACAACAAAAAGCTCCGTATTTCAGAAAGTTCACCAACTTAAATGTTAAAACATCAGATGAAACGCATAAAAAATACGTTTTTATTTTGGATAAAAGAATTTTTGCAATAGCTTTGTCCCCATTATGAAAAGTGGCTTACTCGAATTGAACTACATTTTAGGCGACGGTATCGGCCGTGAGGCCTATTCTGCCATTATTATTGCCACAACCACTACATCCATTATTACGATTACCCCTAGGGGGTAAAGAGTCATATATTTCCAATCGTATATACGTATGTATAGAAACCCTGTGGGAGTGCGGGGGTTGGAGTCCGTCGTAGCCCGGACGGGAAAAGAGTATTTCGGGCGCTAGTGTAATTTTTTAATCCGGAAAAACGAAAAAAAAATCAAATGGAAAATAAAACGATAAGGGTGTTCGCACCCGCCTCCACGGCCAACCTGGGATGCGGCTTCGATGTCATGGGAATGGCGTTGGACGGAGTGGGCGATATCCTTCGAATGTCCGTCGGGGACGGAGACAGCCTTGCGATAAACAACGAGAGTGGGATGAACCTCCCCTCGGATATAGAGAAAAATGTGATAACCCCCGCGGTACGCGCTTTTATGGCGGCGGCCGGGAAAAAAGCGGCGGTGGAAATCACCGTCGAAAAAAAGATACTCCCTGGCAGTGGGATCGGATCGAGTGCGGCTTCGTCCGCGGCAGCCGTTTTCGGGCTGAACGAGCTGTTCGGCCGGCCGTTCACGGTCAAGGAACTGGTAGATTTTGCGATGCAGGGGGAAAAATTGATCAGCGGTACGGCGCATGCCGATAATTCAGCCCCTGCGGTGATGGGCGGCATCGTTTTTATCCGCGGGTACGAACCGCTGGATATCGTAAGCCTTCCGGTGCCGGATTCTTTCTGTTTCTCGGTAGTGCATCCGCATATCATGGTCAGCACCAAGGAAGCCCGCGATGTATTGCGCAAGGAGATCCCGATGCGCGAGGCGGTGACCCAATGGGGGAACGTCGGCGGACTGGTAGCCGGTATCATGACGGGCGATATGCCCCTTATCGGGCGGTCGATGCGCGACGTAGTAGTCGAACCCTACCGCAAAGGATTTATCCCGGGTTATGACGAACTCAAAGCCGCTTGTATGGCAGCCGGCGCCCTGGCGGTGAATATTTCGGGCAGCGGCCCTTCGGTGTTCGCCCTGAGCGATTCGCTGGAAACGGCCGAGCAGGTAGGGAAAGCGATGAAAGCGCATTTCGACGCGTTGAACATAGAGAACGACCTGTACGTGTCGCATGTGCCGACGGTCGGGGCCCGGGTTGTAAAATAAAATAGTACCTTTCTCCGCTTTCTTTTGCCGCTCCAAAAGAAAGCGGCAAAGAAAACGAGCCCGGACAAAATGGTTTGCTTCGCTCCCGGAGCTTTGCGGAGGGCGGGTAAGCACTTGGTTTCATGACCCACCCTCCGCAAAGCTGCTCGCTTGCAAACGCAGTTGTCCGTTTATCGGAAAGCGGGAATAAAAGTAGAATTTAAACGAAAAAAATATGAAATATTACAGTACAAGGGATAAATCGGTTCGCTACTCGCTCAAGGAAGCGGCATTCATGGGCCTCGCGCCCGACGGCGGCCTTTTTATGCCCGAAGCGATCCCGGTAGCCGATATGGATCGGGTGAAAGAACTGTCCGGCGGCTCTTTTGCCGATGTGGCCCGTTATGCGGCGGGACTGTTCTTCGGGCATGATTTGTCCGCAGAGCAGATAGACCGTATCGTAGAGGCCGCTTACGCTTTCCCGGTGCCCCTGAAGCATCTGGGCGACGATAAATACACGCTAGAACTCTTCCATGGGCCGACATTCGCGTTCAAGGACGTGGGGGCCGGGTTCATGGGCCGCGCGTTGGGCGAACTGAACGACAGCGGGGAAGACCTGGTTATCCTCACGGCCACCTCCGGCGATACGGGCAGCGCCGTGGCGAACGGTTTTTACGGGATCGACGGGGTAAAGGTCGTCGTTCTGTACCCCGATGGGAAAGTGAGCGACCTGCAGGAAAGCCAGATGACCACCCTGGGCGAAAACATCTATCCCCTGAAAGTGCGCGGTACGTTCGACGATTGCCAGCGTATCGTCAAAGAGATATTTTCGGACGTAGCCTTCCGCCGGGAGAAAAAAGTCACTTCCGCCAATTCCATCAATATCCTGCGGTGGATGCCTCAGTCGTTCTACTATTTTTATGCCTGGGCGCAATGGGTGGCGGCAACGGGCGATACCAGCCCCGATATCGTGGTGCCCAGCGGGAACTACGGAAACATCTCCGCCGGGATGCTGGCCGAAAAGATGGGAATGCCGGTCGGGCGTTTCATTGCGGCCTCGAACGCCAACGATATCATTCCGAAATACCTCGAAACGGGAGTGTTCGCTCCAAAACCTTCCGTAAGGACAGTCGCCAATGCAATGGACGTGGGGAACCCGAGCAATTACGAGCGGATCGTAGACCTGTACGGGAACGATTTCGCCGCACTTACGGACAGAGTGAAAGGTTACTCCTGCGACGATGCCGCTATCCTGGAAGCGATACGGGGAATTTACCAAAAATACGGGTATGTGTCCGACCCGCACAGCGCGGTGGGCTACAATGCCGCCAAGAAATACCAGGTGAAAGGTTTCTGGCTCTCCACCGCCCATCGGGCCAAGTTCGGGGATGTCATCCAGGAGGCGCTCGGGAAAGACTTTCCGTTACCGGCAGGGCTCGAAAAATTTCTTGGAAAGGAAAAGAAATACACCCTTATCGACCCTGTTACGTCGGCGGTAGAAGATTTTGTAAGGACTTTATAATATTTTCTTAGCATAGAGAACGGCCCGGGAAATTCCGGGCCGTTTTTATAAGATTGCACCGGGCGCAGAAAAGTCTTTCTGCGGCGGGCGACCGGATTTTATTCGTTCGGCCGGTAGGCCTGATACCATTTTTCGTATAGTTGTTCGTAGTGCGGTAGGTTTTCCTTGTACTTTTTCAAATCCCAGGATATGCCCAGGGAAGCTGCATAGTCGGCTATAGGGCTCAATCCGATGCTTTGGCGCAGGCTGTCTACCCGGTCGGGATCTTCCATCGGGATAATATAGGGCTCTTTCCCGTTGATGCTCTGTGTGCCGTATACCTGCTTCTCGCCACGGTTCATGCGCACCCGGTCGGTGAGAAAAGCCAGGTGCCAGGGCTCCGCATTGCCTTCCCGGACAGCCTGCTCCAAAATGGGGAGGTACTTTTGCTGGATATTCGTCCCATCGGCATGTTGGATGCACAGGAACAAGGCTTCGCAGGCTTCTTCGCCGATCCCGTCTTTTTCCGGCCAGCCGTACCGGTCGACGATCCGTTGCGCCTGGATGGCGCTGGCAGAGTCGATGATTTTCATTTGCCGGTGGACTTTTCTGGCCATTTCACTGTCCCGCCCGTATCTTTCCCTTGCGTCCATTAGCAGGATGCGGATGCTTTGGTCTTTGGCCCGCAGGTCAAGCAGTTCTTCGCGTACGGCGGCCATTTCCGGCTCGTCCGCTTTTTCGTAAGCAGCAAGGACTTTGGGGTAGGTATTGGCAAAACAAAGCGAATCCCCTTTTCCCAGATAGGAGAAACAGTTGTCTGCGAGTGCCCGGTAGGCGGCTTGTGCCGGATCTTGTTGGGCAACGCAGGTTGCCGCCGATACGAAAACAATGGAAGAAAGGAAAAATATTTTTCTCATGGATTGTTGGGATTTCTTTTTAAACAGCGCGGCGGCCTTAAGGCCGCCGCGCGTTTGGGAGTATTTTGTGAACGGAAAATCTAATTAATAATATTAGGCTACCGTCATGATATCTTTTTCCTTTCGGGCCATGATCTCGTCCGCCCGGGCGATGGATTTGTCCGTCAGGGCTTGGATGGAGTCTTCGTATTGTTTGGCTAAATCTTCGCTCACGTTCTCTACGCGGCGTACGGAATTGTTGGCGTCCTTGCGGATGTTGCGGATGTTCACTTTCGCAGTTTCCAGTTCCGTCCGGGCCATTTTGGCCAGTTCGCGCCGGCGGTCTTCGGTCATCGGAGGGATATTGATGATGACCATATCCCCGTTGTTGGCCGGGGTGAAACCCAGATTGGCGATCAGGATAGAGCGGTCTATCTCGGAGAGCATGTTCTTTTCCCAAGGCTTTACCGTGATAGTGCGCGGGTCGGGGCAACTGATGCTGGCTACTTTGTCCAGTGCGGTGGGGGTGCCGTAGTATTCTACCATGACGCCTTCCAGCATAACGGGAGATGCCTTTCCGGCGCGCAGTTTGAGCAGCGCCTTTTCAAAATGCTCGATGGAATTCTCCATACGTTCGCCGGCGTCTTCTACGATCAGGTCAAGTTCTTCGTTCATCTTGTTCTTCGGCTGATTTGTTGTGTACTCGTTTTATTATTTCTCGGTGACCAATGTGCCGATATTTTCCCCATTGCAGACCTTGTACAAGTTGCCGGGTGTATTCATATCGAATACGACAATAGGTATTTTGTTTTCCTGGGAGAGGGTAAAGGCTGTTTTGTCCATGATCTTAAGTCCCCGGTCGTACAATTCGTCGTAGGTGATCTTGTCGAATTTGGTGGCTGTCGGATCTTTTTCCGGATCGGCTGTGTAGATGCCGTTCACCCGGGTACCCTTGAGGATTACGTCTGCCTGTATCTCTATCGCCCGCAGGGTAGCGGCGGTGTCGGTAGTGAAAAATGGGTTGCCGGTGCCGGCTGCGAAGATGACGACGCGGCTTTTCTCCAAATGGCGTACCGCTTTGCGTTTGATGAACGGTTCGGCAATGCGTTCCATTTCGAGGGCCGTTTGCAAGCGTGTTTTGAGCCCTTTTTCTTCCAAGGCTCCCTGAAGGGCCAATCCGTTTATGACTGTGGCGAGCATGCCCATATAGTCGCCCTGCACCCGGTCCATGCCTTGTGCAGCGCCCTGCATGCCCCGGAATATGTTTCCCCCGCCAATCACCAGGCCGATTTGTACACCCTGGTCGGCGATCTTTTTGATGTCTTCTGCGTATTGGGAAAGCCTTTCGGGGTCTATCCCGTAGTTGAGGTTGCCCATCAGGGCTTCACCGCTTAATTTGAGGAGTATCCGACGGTATTGCATAATTGAAAATGGTTTTACGTGCAAATGTAATATAAAAATCAGTGGTATCGGATTATTCTCCGTGGAAACATGGTAAAAAATGCCGGAAAAATAAGTTGTTATACGCCCCAAAATCGGAGCGGAGTTTATTACGTTGTTTTAAGTAAGGGCGATTGTTTTTTCTTTGTATGCGATAGGTATGAACTTTTTTAGAAAATAAGATGAATTATCAAAAATATACAGGGGTAAAATATCTTTTTGGATATGGTTGTTTTTTGCTGTATTTCGGATAATGGAGGGGATTAAATATTTCTTTTTAGATATTAATAATCGTTTTGCCCATTGTAGGAAAAAAATGAAAAACGCCGGATGGAAATCCGGCGTTTTTGGGGTATTATGTGTCCACCAGTTTTATTGGAACATCTTTTCGCGCATTTCTATGTTTTTCGCGTGGTTGATAAGTTCCACCATGTTGTTTACATTCAGTTTTTTGAGCAACCGGGCCTTGTAGGTACTGACGGTTTTCTCATTGATGCCGAGTTCTTCGGCCACTTGTTTGTTGCGCTTGCCGCTGGTGAGCAGTTTGAGCACTTCGACTTCCCGCACGGACAGGCGTTTGTACATCCGTCGTTGTGCGGCGTTTATCCCAGCCCGTTTCTGATAGGCCATGCGTTCGGACAACTTTTCGGAGAGGTATATCCCCCCGTCGGATACTTTGCGGATGGCTTCCAGCAGTTCTTCCACCTGGCCGGATTTGTTGATGTATCCCATGGCCCCGGATTTAAGGCAATTGATGGCATAAATGTCGTCAGGGTGCATGGAATAAACCAATACCCGGATTCCAGGGAATTCGTTCTTTACTTTTCTGAGCACGGTAAGTCCGTTGGCTTTAGGCATCTCCAGGTCTAAAAGCAATACGTCGGTCTGATGGTTTTTGTTCAACAGTTGTATCGTATTGTCCGCGTTGTCCGTAGTGCCTGTCAGATTGATATCTTTGGTTTGCTTGAATATCAGTTCAAGGCCTCGTCTGACCACCTCATGGTCGTCCACTACTAGTACGTTAATCATGTTTTTTTGACAATTGTATTATTTTCCGCCGTAAAGGTAGATTTTTATTCAGTACAAAAATAACATTTCTAGGAATTTATTTTTTGATTAATGAGTCTATTCTTGCGCGATTGGCCATTTCCGAGTGGTTTGCGAACATACGTTTTGATTTGCGATTTTATGATTCTGTCGAAATTGCATTTATCGTAAATAAGATAGTACTTTTTTAAAAGATTTTTTTGTTTGCCGTAAAATATGTTTATCTTTGTCCCAGGTCAGGTGTGTGGAGTATGTCCTGAAATTTGTTTAGAAAAAAGACCAAACAACAATCCTCGATTATTTTACTGAAAGAAAGATACCGGAAGCATTCCCCGAGAGTGCGGCCGCTTTTGTAAGAACCTCATTTTATTCAATATATGCTGGATATAGAAGAAGTAAAGAAGATGAAACTTCCCGAGTTGCAGGATTTTGCAGCCAAGGTCGGAATCCCCCGTTATCGTTACATGAAAAAAGGAGAGTTACAGCAATTGATTCTGAAATCTTTTGCCAGCTCGCCTGTTGCAGATACGAAAGAGGTTTTGGGAAGTGCGACAGATGAAAACCGGGATATTGCCCGCGGAGATAATCCGGCTGTTCAACCGGCGGAAAAAGAAAGGCGTTCCGCCCGGGAGCGCAAAGAGCGGGGGAGAGAAGGCGCAACCCCCGAAAATTCGGATGGCGAATCAAAGCCGCCTTTGACCGAAGGCCAGTTGAAAGCTTTGAAAGCTCAGCAGGAAGTGGCTCGTAGGCGTATGGAACAGCAGGCCCGCCAGCAGCAACAAGCTCCTGTACAGAATATGCCCGCGCAAACGTCGGCTCCGATTGAAAAACAAGAGACGGTGCGTAACGTGCCCGCTCCCTCAAACGGGCAGCAATCTCAAAACAAGCCGAATTATTTCTCTGCCGATTATGAATTCGAAGGAATTATCGAATGCGAAGGGGTCGTGGAGATCGGGACCGAGGGCTATGGTTTTCTTCGTTCCTCGGACTACAATTATCTTTCGTCTCCGGATGACATATATATATCCCAATCGCAGATACGGCTGTTCGGACTTAAAACCGGGGATACCCTGCGGGGCATCGTCCGGCCTCCCAAAGAAGGAGAGAAGTTTTTCCCGTTGGTCAAGGTCATCCGCATAAATGGCCGCGAACCTTCATTCGTCCGTGACCGGATCGCTTTTGAACACTTGACCCCTCTTTTTGCGGAGGAAAAGTTTCGTTTAGCCGGGAAAAATGCGACCACATCGACCCGTATCATCGATTTGTTCGCTCCGATCGGCAAAGGCCAGCGCGCGATGATCGTCGCCCAGCCTAAGACCGGTAAGACTCTGTTGCTTAAAGACATAGCCAATGCGATCGCAGCCAACCATCCAGAGGTCTATCAAATCATGCTTTTGATAGACGAGCGTCCGGAGGAGGTGACCGATATGCAGCGCGGGGTAAAGGCCGAAGTGGTGGCTTCCACTTTCGACGAACCGGCCGAACGCCATGTGCGGGTAGCCAATATCGTGTTGGAAAAAGCCAAGCGGCTCGTGGAGAGCGGACATGATGTGGTGATCCTGTTGGATAGTATTACTCGCCTGGCCCGGGCATACAATACCGTTTCCCCGGCTTCCGGGAAAGTACTTTCCGGCGGTATCGACGCCAACGCCTTGCACAAGCCCAAGCGCTTTTTCGGCGCGGCCCGCAACATTGAGAACGGAGGGTCTCTGACCATTATTGCCACAGCCCTGATAGACACCGGTTCCAAGATGGACGAGGTGATCTTTGAAGAATTCAAGGGAACGGGTAACATGGAACTCCAGCTCGACCGTAAGCTCGCTAACCGGCGCATATTCCCGGCTATCGACCTGGTGGCTTCCGGAACGCGCCGTGACGACCTGCTCCTTTCCAGGGATGTGATCAACCGGATGTGGATTCTGCGTAAGATGCTTGCCGATATGAATCCGCTGGAAGCGATGGAGTTTATTAAGCAAAGATTGGAAAACACGGCTAACAATGAAGAATTCCTTATCTCAATGAACAGTTAAGGCTTTGTTAGAAAAAATTAAATGTTAAAGTCGTTTTTTTTTGGATTTAGTGAATATTTTATATTACTTTTGTCTTGCTAAGAGAAGTCCTATTTTAAAGAACAATAAAAAACACGGATTAAAAATGAAAACAAAACTTACTTTACTAAAAAATACCTTGCTGATAGGGTGTGCGATGTTTGCGCTCACATCATGCTCGAATGATGATGGGGCAGACTTGAGCTATACCACGCAGGAATGCGCAGGGACATTTATAGGTAGCTTGACTATAAGGGAGCACGGTACCGGTGTCAATGAAAACTGGTACAACGGGCTTACGAGCGCCTACTCCGAGCAGAATGTCGTGGTAACGGCCCTTTCCGCTACCCAGTTGAAATATTCTGCATCTGTAGTGCCGGCAAAAGCATCTTCTACCGGTTATTCGTTCGATGTTACGGTAGATTATGCCGGTGTAGGACCGGATATGAAATATTTCGAGAGCAAAGGCGCCTTCACAGTGGACAGCTTGAAGGATGACGGAACCACTCATACTTATACCACTTACAATAATTGCGATGTGGTTGCGCATGCAAAACCTCTCGGTATAAGACTTGAAATGGTTTGCAACGTAGCCGGCGCTACTAAAGGCGGTGCGCTCTACTACTCTGCCTGGAGGAAAGAGGCCGCAAATGAATAAAAAACAGGTTGCTCGAAAAAATATAAGGAGGCTGGTTTCCAGCCTCCTTTTTTATTGCATTTAAGACGGGTGTTCAAATATGTTGTGTTAAAATCCTGGCGGAGTTGCGGGAATAACACGAAGTAGTCTAAATTTGCAGAGAAACTATAAACCATATAAAGGATGAAAAGATTTTTACTGTATTCATTGGCGGCAGTGGCAGCATTGCTTACATCGGCCTGCTCCAGTGACAAAGACCATACTCTCGAAGGAGTTCCCGGTACTTATTCTGGCCGAGATCTTTCCGTGACCATAAACGGAGTAATTCAGAGCGCAGGAGACTTTAGCGTGGACGTAACCGGAGATGAAGCAGATCATATGACTTTTACGGCTAAGAATATTATATTAGGCCAGGAGAGCTATAAAATCGAAAATGTCCAGATGCGCGTGGATCAGTATGATGCCCGTGTTTTTGTGGGCAACGGAGATACGGATTGCAATCTGGTACGGATAAGCGGTAAGATAACCCTCACGGGAACTACCCGGAAGATGACCCTGACGGTGGAGCACGCCGGCGTTACGGGGGATTATACGAAAGACCAGGGGAGCAGTATTTCAGTCAACGGAGTTCAGGCTTCTGAAAATGCAGCCGTACAGGTGCAGGGGGCAAATGAATCCGACCTGAAAATGGTGCTGAAGAATATCGTAGTGGGTGAAGATGAACTGGAAATGCAGAGGATGACGGTTTCTAAAGTTCAGGGGTCCAATACGAATCCTAATACAAGGATCGATATAGGCGAGTTGGTCGAGTATAATTTCACGGCGACTTATAAGGATTCCTATAGAGAGGTTTCCGCTACCGGAATTATCGGCGATGCGATGACCGTAAATATTACCGTGAAAAATCTCGGCGATGCGGTAGGCAAATGGAAAATAGCCTTGGTAAACAGTACGACATACGGAGATATACCCAGCGTATTGTTTGAAATCACCGGCGCCGGTGACCTGACTATTATGGGTATGCCGACCGAAGGAGTGAATGGTTTCCCGGCTTGGGTAGCGGAGTTGGTAGGCGGCCTGGGAAAAGACTACCTGAATGCCCTTCAGTATATCGATTTCAAGGCGGACGGCAATATTGCCTTGCTGGTACATGACCCGCTGAACAATGGGGCCGTGATCGAGATTCCCAATGAAATGATCCCTGCCGGAGCGATCCGTTGGTACATGAAAGATGGCCAATTGTTCTTTGTGGTAGAACAGGCAATGATCGATATGATCCCGGGTGGATACGGCGAGATCGTGAAAGGTTTCTTCCCTCCGAAAAACGGGTATTTGTATGTGCCGCTAGGCTTCAAGAAGACTACGACCGGTGCTGCCATATACTTGGACAAGGAATTCCTGAAGAAGGCTCTTCCCGTGGTGGAAGCCAATTTGCCGGATCAGATATTGATGGATCCGAACGATCCGGAAAGTGATATAAAACCTTTTGTCGATATGATCCTGGGCGACATAAAGAATGTGCTCGACAATTGCACGACTTTTGACGTAGGGCTCAACCTGGAAAAAACTGAATAATATTCGGGTTAAACAGAACATAAAAGCGCACCCTTTTGGGTGCGCTTTTTTTAATCGAAATTGACAAAGTATCTGAAAATATGCGTATATTTGAGTGTGTTTAACTCAAAATATTCACGATCATGCTACTCAACCTAACAACCCTGATAATTGCGCTGATAGCCATCTATTTCCTCTGCGATATGGTGGCCCTGATCAAGGAGAAGCAGTTCTCCCTGGCGCGTTCCCGCACCTACGCGATCATCCTCGGGCTGCTGATGACAGGCCGGATGATATACGGCTATTTCGCCGATGATTTCACGCAAGACGATGGCATTCCGAACCGGGGTATCTTTGTGGTTTGTACGATAGGGGCTGCTACGCTGTATTCATTGGTCGATCTTATCGTAGCGTTGGTGAAGAAGCGGGGCGACTGCAAATTCATACGCCGCAAGCTGACCTTCTTCCTGTTCATGTTCGTCCTGTTGATATTTTACATGTGGATGAAGAAGGCGTTATAATATTGAATGGGAACCAAGAAACTCATCATATTTATCTTTTTGGCTATCGTACAGGCGGTGGTCTTCGGTTGGGGATTGTACCTCGGGATAAAGGATGGCGCCGTATCCGGTTATCTTTCGGCGGCGGCGATGCTTTTGGCCTTTGCGGCGATGGCTTACGACGGGCATAAGATCCGTATCCGCAAGAGGCTGGAAAAGAGACAGGATAAATAGTAAGGATATAACGGATTTGCGAAAGCAAATCCGTTTTTGTATAGAAGTGCTTTTGCCCCTATAGGTTTTATGTTTCAGGGATAGTCTGCTTTAACGATTTTGAATGTAACCTTTTTCTATGCGGCATGTCTAATATCTTATATAACCAGAAAATGGATTGTAAAATGAAATATTTATTCGCTGGGGTATTATATCGGCTTTTTCCCCAAAGGATCGCAGGTCTGGGGATTTTGATGGCTATGTCGGCTGCTTTTTTGTTCGTGCCCTGCCATGGGCAGCAAACGGTCACTTACCGGCTCAGTGCCCGCAATATGTCGGCCAAGGCCTTGGATTCGTACCCGCAGAAACTGTTGGATTTGAAAAAGGACGGGGATACCTATATGGCAGAGCTTACTACTTTTGCCACATATAAGGATACGGTAAAGCGGAAAGTAGTCTTGCAAGATATGTATAGGCCGGAATATGCTTATCCGGACAGTATTGCGGCATACTTGGAACCGACCCTTTTGGTAGACTGCACTCTTGCGCAGATTAAAACCATAGCCGATACACTGTTCCGGGATACGGATACGCTTACCCTCCAGGTTATTGACCGGGGGTTGAAATTTGTGTCGAAGCATATCGCATACGACAATGCTTTGGCGCAGGAATTGGATAACGGCAAATGCCGTACCCTCGATGTGGGAACGATATTGGAGCGGGGAAAGGGGACATGCAGTGAATATACCAACCTGTTCCTCGCGCTGATGCGTAAGGCTGGTATACCCTGCCGGATGGTGGTGGGGTATATCTATATGCCGGAGCAAAAGTTCGAAGGGGCCCACGCCTGGGCCGAATGTTATGTAAAAGGATACGGCTGGTTTGCCGTAGATCCCCAGAATGGATTTTACTGGTACCCTGCTTTTGCGATAAAGATGTTCTATGGAAAAGATTTTGCGGATTGCCACATCGATACATTACCCGATATGTATCCGGTCAAGGTGGAGATACTAGATAGTGAAAAAGCGTAGTGTCCGTCAAAAAATTACGCCTCAGAGCCGGTTTTCTGCCTGTGGGTTTTCCGGTATGCTTTAACTGAAAATAAAAAATGCTTACGAAAGATTCACGTAAGCATTTTTTATCGGTTTGTTTTTTCTAGGTCAACATACCTCCGTTGACACTCAGTACTTGCCCGGTCACATAGGAGGATAGGTCGCTGCCCAGGAACAGGCAGGCATTGGCGATATCCTCGACGCTCCCGGCGCGTTTCAGGGGAATGGATTCCAGCCATCCTTCCAGCACTTTGGGATCGAGCGATTCGGTCATCTCTGTGGCGATGAAACCGGGCGCTACGGCATTGCAGCGGATCCCGCGTGAGCCGAGTTCCAGGGCGACCGATTTGGTGAAGCCGATAATGCCGGCCTTTGAAGCGGCGTAGTTGGCCTGCCCGGCGTTCCCTTTTATGCCTACCACCGAACTCATATTGATGATGGAGCCGGAGCGTTGTTTGAGCATGTAGCGCTGTATGCCTTTGGTCAGGTTGAATACCGAATCGAGGTTGGCCTTGATCACAGCATCCCACTGGTCTTTGCCCATGCGCATCAGCAGTCCGTCCCGGGTAATACCCGCGTTGTTTATCAGGATATCCACCTGTCCGAAGTCTTTGACCACTTCATCGGCCAAAGCCTGTGCCTGGTCGAAATCTGCGGCGTCCGAACGGTATCCTTTCGCCTTAACGCCTTCCGCGGCCAGTTCGGCCTCGAGGGCCTGTCCTTTTTCCACGGACGAAAGATAGGTAAATGCCACATTGGCCCCCTGGGCGGCGAACACTTTGGCGATACCCCGTCCGATGCCCCGCGACGCTCCTGTGATCAGGGCGGTTTTGCCTTCTAAAAGTTTCATCTTCTTTTTCGTTATATAATGTTGTTCTTTTTCAGTAATTCCATCAGGGCTTGTCCCGATTCGTCTACGCTGAGGGTTTCTACGGAGAGTTCGTGATCCGCCCTTTTATAATGCGGCTCCCGTTGTTTCAGGCTTTGGCGTACGTATTCCAAAAGCTCGTCTCCCGTTTTTCCTTTGAGCAGCGGACGTTTGGTCGTACTGCAAGCCAGGCGTTCGGCCAGGATAATAGGAGAGGCCGAGAGGTAGACGGTGGCGCATTTTCCACCGAGGTAATCCATGTTGTTCAAAAAACAGGGGGTTCCTCCCCCCAGGGAAAGGACGAAATTATCTTCGTTCTCCATGATCTGGCGCAGGTGGTAGGCTTCGATCTCCCGGAACCCCCCCTCGCCGTAGCGGCGGAATATTTCCGGCACGGACATCTCTTCCGTTTGTTCGATATAATTGTCCAGGTCGATGGAACGGAGCCCCAACTGTCGGTTGAGTACCCGGCCCATCGCCGTCTTGCCACTGCCCATGTATCCCAGCAGAACGATTTTCATCGGAGTGCTTTTTATTTACTTTTTCTTTTCGGCTGTTTTGACGGCCTGCCCGTCTTTTAGCGTCTTTGAAACCAGGGAATAAGGTCCGGTAATGATCTCCTGGTCCTTTTCCAGTCCGGAGACGATTTCGATGTTCTCGTCGTCCTGAATACCGGTCTCTACGACATGCTGCTGTGCTTTCCCATCCTGAAGGGTGAATACGACCTCTTTGGTCTGGTTGGCGCCCGACAGGGTGTCCTTTATCTGCCGGGTGGATACGGCGCGGATGGGCGCAACCAGGATGCTGTCCTTTTTATCCGACTGGATTTCCACGGACGCGGTCATGCCCGGTTTGAACGGGGTGTGCTTGAGACCTTTTTCTTTGGACAAAGCTTCATAAGATTCCTCGAGAATGATGATCTTCACGTTGAAGTTGGTCACCTGATCGGCGGAAGAGGTTTCCGTAACATTGGCGGCCGAAGATGCGATCTCCGTGACGCGGCCTTTGAATTTTTTACCCCAGTAAGCATCCACTTCGATATTTACGGGGTTGCCTACGGCCAGTTTCACGATATCGTTCTCCCCAACGGTCACCTCTACTTCCATGCTGTCCAGGTTGGCTACGCGGAGCACTTCGGTTCCGGCCATCTGGGCGGTACCCACTACGCGTTCGCCGGCTTCGACGTTCAGTTTGGAGATCGTGCCGTCTATCGGCGCGAATATCTGGGTGCGCATCAGGTTGTCCTCGGCCTCTTTCAACGAAGCCCTTGCACTTTCAAGGCTCGATTTGGAGGCATCGTATGTGAGTTTGGCCACTTTATAGTTGGCCTCGGTCGTTTCCCAGTCGGCCTGTGCGATGGTTCCGCTCTCATAGAGGGCTTTGCTGCGTTTGTATTCGCTTTCCGATTCTTTCAGGCGGGCAGCCGACTGTTCGAGGGATGCGATAGACTGCTGGACGGCAGCCTGGGCCCGGTTGACGGCGGAAATATAGATATCCTGTTTGATCTGTACCAATAGTTGGCCTTTTTTGACTTCGTCACCTTCCTTGACCGTAAGCTGGGTGATCTCTCCGGATACTTCGGGTGCGATCTTGACCTCGGTGGACGGTTTTATTTTTCCGGAAGCGGTTACTATCTGGACGATAGTCGCGGTATTCGCTTTCTGAGTGTTGACAATGTCCACTCTTTCGGTCGTGCCGAATACTCCGCAACTCTTCATCAGCGCCAGTACGATGATCAGGGCTACCACGCCCAGGATGATATACTTTTTCTTTTTGCTTTTTGCCATTTTGCGTCTGTTAGGTTTTTAGCGTTGTTATGATCTTTTTCAGTAGGTGATTTCCTGCGATTGGTAGAATTCGAGCAGCTTGACTTTGAATATGTAGTCGAATTTTGCCCGGAGCAGGTCTCCCTGGCTCTTCATCAGCATGTTTTTGGCGGTTTCGTAGTCGAACGAATTGATTTTGCCCACTTCGAATTTCTCGGTGGCGTATCGCAGGGCCTCCCGGGACGATTCGGTAGCTTTTACCGAAGCCAGGTAGCTTTTATACGAAGACGAAGCATCCGAATAGGCTTTTTCTACGTTCTGTTGGAGATCCAGCCGCGCCTGGGCCAGGTTCAGCCGGGCTATTTCGAGGTTTATCTTCGAGCGGCTCACTGAACTATATGTGGACAGGCGGTTGAAGATAGGAATGGAAAGGCCTACACCCAGACTGTGGCGGGAGTTGTTGTCCCACTGGTCGCCGATAGAAACGGGGCCGCTGGCGTTCTTATAATCGAAAATAAAACTGTCGCTCCATCCGTAGTTGGCCGAGATAGTCGGCAGGTAGGAACCTTTTGCGATAGCCAGGCTGCGGCGGGAGACGTCGATATCGTTACGCGCTTTGCGCATTTCCGGCAGGTTGGCCTCGGCGGCGCGGTAGATGTTCAGCGTACTCATCGACATGATCGGGGATTGGGCTACGATGTCGTATCCCGAAGTCTCTATTTGCAGATCGTACGAAAGGTCGAGGGCCAGCAGTTGCTTGAGCGTGAGATAGGCCAGGTCGATCTGGTTGTTGGCTTCTACCAATGCCTGCTCGTCCCGGGCCAGGGTTGCCTGCACTTCATAAAGGTCTCCCAAGGAGTTTTTGCCGGCGTCGTACATCTTTTGGATGCGCTCTACCTGCATCCGGGACAGTTCCCGCTGCGAATAGGTCACTTTCTGGTATTCCAAAGCAGCCAGAATGCTGATATAGGCACTGACTACGTTCAGGGATACGTCGTTGAGTATCTTTTCGCTATTGTATCGCTGCGAAGCATGCTCGAGCTGTGCTCGGCGGTAGGTATTGATATCCTTTAGGCCGTTGAACACATTGAGTTGGGTCGATATGCCGAAACTCATGCCCTGTTGCTGCTGGTTGGTTCGCAGGTTGGTATTTGCGTCGAAACTGAAACCCTTGTTAAAACTGTAGTTCGACGATGCACCCAGCGATGGCAGGAATGCGCCGATAGCCGCCGTTTTATCCACTTTGGACAGATCGACATTCCTTTCGGCCTGGCTGATGCTTATGTTGTGGCTTATGGCGTATTGGACGCATTGTTCCATGGTGGCCGGCCGGGGCAGGGTATCCTCTTTCGTCTGCGCCGTTGCGGCCACAAACGGGAATGCTAGGATCAGTAAGAAAAGCGTTTTTTTAGTGTTCGATGACATGTACGGATGAAAACGGTTTTATGATTAATTAGGTTGGACGATCTCGAACGAAGCCTGTAGGTCGAACGTAATGGTGATATCGTCGCTTTGTTCAATGCTTTCGTATCCGGACGCCTTGGCGGCCACGGCCATATCCGCCATATAGGCGGTATTGACCATCCGGGTCTGGATGTAGGCCCGACCGGCATTCACGGAAAGGATGCGCCCGATCTTCGCGCTGGATCCGGAGAGGATCTCGCGGGCCGATTTACTGGCATCCGCCAATGCCTGGGCCCGCAGAGAGGATTTGAGGGCATCCTCGCCCGAATAGCTGGCCTTGGTGATGGAAACTTTTTCCACACCTTTGAAGTCCAGCTCCTTGGCTATCGCGTAATAATCCGCGTAGCTGCCTACCGAAAAGGTGACGCGCTTGCGGATAAAGACGGTCTTTCCGTCGGCTACGTTGTACGAACCGGTCACTTTCACGTCCTTCTTGACGTCTATGTTGTGTTTTTTCAGCACGTTTATGATCTGCTGCTCCAGCTTTTCGATGTTCTGCTTGCCGAAGAATTCTTTGGTTTCCCCGAAAGCGACGGTGATCTCGAACGTATCGGGCTGTACCTTGGCTTCGGCATGGCCCGGGACGTCTATGTGCGGAAGGTTCTGTATGTTAATGTCTTGTGCAACGAGTGCCATCGGCGCGAATAACATCAACGCGGTGGCGGCGATCAGATTCTTCATGGTCTTTCTAATTTTGGTTTTGGTTTGAAGGCAAAGTAAAGCATTATAATGCGAAAACCGCCTTAACAATCTGCTAAATTAAAGCAATTTCGTCATTTCTTATCACTATTTTTGCAAAAGTTAACTGTTACGGATCGTTTTACCATGCAAAAATTATCTTCGGATGCCTTGGAGCGCAGGACAGTCCCCGAATTCCGGGCGATGGAAAAGCGTCCTGTATATGTTGTGCTCGACAATATGCGGAGCCTGAACAACGTCGGTTCGGTATTCCGTACCTGCGATGCTTTTGCCGTAAAAAAGCTGTATCTGTGCGGGATCACTGCCCGCCCCCCGCATAAGGACATTCAGCGTACGGCCTTGGGGGCGACCGAAAGCGTGGAATGGGAATATTTTGAAAGAACCGCCGATGCGGTGGAGGCATTGAAAGAGCAAGGGGTGCGGGTGCTGGCCGTCGAGCAGGTCGAAGGCAGTGAAATGCTGGACGATTTTACCGTAGAATCCGGGCGGCAGTATGCCCTGGTATTCGGCAACGAAGTGTTCGGCGTGGAGCAGGAAGTGGTGGATGCCTGCGACGGTGCGCTGGAAGTCCCTCAGGAGGGGACGAAACATTCGCTCAACGTGGCGGTATGCGTCGGGGTCGTCTTGTGGGACGTATTCGCTAAACTGCGTCAAATATCGTAGTACAGCGGCCCTATTTCGACAAAAGGAACGCCCGGATCGAGCATCCCGGCAAAAATGCGTTCCAGCGTTTCTCCGAATTTTATTAAGTCCTCTCCTGTGAGGTCATAACGGTAGGTACGGGCTTTTTCGGTCGTGAAATGGAGCCCGATGAGCCCTGCCGATGGGTTTCGCAGCGAAATGATCCCCGCATTGAAATTACTGGTCATTTGTTTTTCCTGGGCATACATATAGGCATACATCAGCACTTGTAGGGCTTTCGGCTTGGTAAAAGGTATTTCTTTTTCCTGAGGGCCGAGGACGGCGGCCGAGATCTGCTCCAGGGATTCCAGCCGTAATTCCGCAGGATCCGTTCGCCCGGTCTTGTAATCGACGATACGCAATGTGCCGTTGTAAATATCTATCCGGTCTGCCTGTCCTTTCAGGATGACGGGCACGCCTAAAAGTCCGCTTTCAAAGGGGCATTCCAAGGTTGTTTCCAATTCCTGGATTACGATACGGGCTCCGCGGGCTACTTGTTCCGTTTCGGCGGCGATAAAGTTTTTCACCATACGCTTCACGGCTTCGTAGACCAGGTAATTCCGTCCGAACGAGAAATCCTTCCCCTGCATATAGTGCAGGAAAGTCTCCTTGACGGCTTGGTCCGAGATACGGTCCATTTCTTTCAGGGCTCCTGTGGTCAGGGGAATCCCTTTTTGTCCTTCGTAAAGCGAGGATAGGACTCCGTGAACGATGCTGCCCATCGTATTGGCGGCGGCCGTTTCTTCCACTTCTTCGGTTCCCTCTACGCCCAGCACCTTCCGGTAATAGAATTCCATCGGGTTGCACAGGTACATATTGAGCGTGGACGGGGATATACCCCGGGAGAGGATTTCCCGGATGCGTCCCAGGGCCAGGTCGCTTTTCGCCCGGCGTACGGTGCGGGCGGGCAATTCGGGCGCCCCGAAAGACAGGCTGAGTTCCTCGATATCCCACAGATCCTTGAAATCGTGCTTGAGTTGCAGCAGGAACCGGCTGGGCTCCACCTGCCCCAGGTCGCCCTGCTCGGTATTGTAGACGATGGTCACGTTCTCGGCCCGCTGGAGCAGCCGGAAGAAATGGTAGGAATAGATGGCGTCCATTTCGCTGTAGGTAGGCAGTTCGAAATGCCGCTTCACGTCATACGGGATGAATGAATTGTCCGACCGGCCGGCAGGCAGCACCCCTTCGTTGACCCCGGTGAGAATCAGGTTTTTGAAATCCAGTAGGCGCGTCTCGAGCAGGCCCATCAGTTGCAGCCCTTCGAGAGGTTCTCCATAAAAGTCGATCTTCTGGCGGGATATCCCCTGGCGGTAGAATCCGGACAGGGTGGGCAGGTTCTCGATATACGGGTATCGCTCCATATAATCGCACAAGGTGGAAAATACGCCGGAAAGTTTGAACAGGTATTCCCGAGTCAGGTCGTCCATTCCTTCGGCGGACTGCCGGGTGGAATCTACGACCGAAAGTACCCGCCGGCATACATCCAAGGGACTGCCCGGCGTACCGGGGAACAAGAGAGCGATCTTTGTCCGGATATTTTCCGGGAAATCTTCCCCCATCTTTTCGGGACGGAAGTCGACAATATCGTTCCGTACGATCTTCCGGCAAATGATCTCCGCATAGTCGGTCCCGTTTTCCGAGAGCCACTCCGAGCAGATATTTTGCCGCAGCAGGGAAAGGACATCCTTGTAATAGTAGCCTTTCAGGCGGAGTTTCCCCGGGGTGGAGTACAAAGCCAGCAAACCGTCCGCCAGTCCCGCCGAGGGGAGTCCCGACAGCGGATATCCCATCGTCACATTGACCGCCGGTATTTCCGTCGGCAGGGAGGACAGCATGGGTATCAGCAGGCTTTCGTCCGCCAGCACCAGGGCGGTATTTTCTAAGGAATTACCGGCTGCTACCAGACCTTTCAAAATTTCGGCCGCCGCTTTGGCCTGAGCCACCCTTTTCGGCGCGCCGATCAGGCGGAGTTTTTTCCGGGCGGACAGGGAATCCCCGTTCCATTTGAAGTCTTTCCCCAACGTGGCATCGTCCTTGACCCGGCGCAGGAACGTCCCGGCGGAATGCCGGGAATTGTCCATGTAATATTTGTCGCCGTCGTAATATACGCGGGCATCCTTTTCCCGGATAAAGAATTTTACGATCTCTTCTTCCGAACGGCTCAAGGCATTGAATCCCGCGAATACCCACGTGTGATGATCCCGGAGTATCTCCGTGCTGCGGGACAGGTTTTCCGCGGCCCGGCGGGTGATCATCCCCGCGTATCCTTTCCCTTGTCCGAGCAGTCTCTGCCGCAAGGCGGAGTATAAATTTTCCGCCAGGTGCCAGAAATCCTTGTGTTGGGCCATCAGGGGGCTTATAGGGTCGGCCGGATCCCAGTCCTCGATGTGTTCCACGTCCTGCAGGGTGGAGAATACGGCATCGGGCGGCAGCATATACCGGTCAATTTCATTGAAATCAGCCAGCAGGGTTTGCCCCCAACGGGCGAATACATCGAAGGGTTCCCGGTCGGCTTCGGCCACTGTATCGCGGTAGGCCTCGTAAAATTCGAACAGCAGGGAGATATTGTCGATGCTTTGCAGCCGGGAGAGTTTTTCGGCCAGGTCTTCGATGGTATATATCCTGGGCAGGAACGTCGCCCGCTCGTCCTGCCGGACGATCTCCCGGCGGAAAAAGAGCCCGGCGCGCCGCCCCGGGACTACCAGGGCCACGTCTTTCAGGTCTGTTCCACAAGAGAGTATGTCGCGGGTTATCTGGGCTATCAGTGTAGGCATCGGTGCTTTTTTAGGGAGAGGTAAAAATACCCATAACCGGCCACAATTAAAAATAATCTCCGCATTTTGTTCGATTAATTGCGGTATCTTTGTCCCGTGGGAATATACCCTCAAAACGGATTTACTGCCGGGAGGCAGCAATTTTAAAAATACGTATGATGATAAGGAAAGAGAATAACCGCCCGGGGCGGCCCGATAAAGGGGAAAATAACCCACGCAGGGAGGGAGGGAATTTTGAAAGAAAACGATCCTTCGGAACAGGCCGCCCGGCAGGAGCCGGGCCAGCGCGCGGCAGTTTCGCCGCCAAGCGCCCGGGATTCGGGGCTGCAAAAGCCTATGGGAACGACCGCCCGGGTCGTTTTGACGATAAAGAAAGCCGTCCCCGCCGGGAAGGGGAAAGTTTCGGACAGAAACGTCCTTTCGGAACAGGCCGCCCGGCAGGAGCCGGGCCAGCGCGCGGCGGTTTCGCCGCCAAGCGCCCGGGATTCGGGGCATATGGGGGGCGTCCTCAGGAGCAGGAAGGTTCGCAGAGGTCTTTTCGGGAAAACACCCGGGAGGGATTCGCACCTAAAAAGGGTTCGTCGTTTTCGGAGAACAGGCGCCGTGCGGCTGGAAAACCGGGCCTGAATTTCGGAAGTAAGAAGAGTGTTTTCATCTCTGCCGACAAACGCAAAGAAATGGAAGCCGAAGCCCAACAGGAAGCCGAGGCCCGGGACCAGCAGGCCCGCCGCCACAGCACTTACGAAGGCCGGTATGAAGACCGGGTACGCTCGTCGGCCAGCCTGACGAAAAAACGTTTGGAGCGGGACGGTGACCGCGAAAATATGCCCAAGAGACCATATGCCGCCGGGGGGCGTTTTGCCGCCCGCCCGAAGCCTGCCAAGAAAGAGGCGGAGGAAGGTATGCGGCTCAATAAGTTCATCGCCCACTCCGGAGTGTGCTCGCGCCGCGATGCGGACATGTACATTGCCTCGGGATCGGTACAGGTGAACGGGAAAGTGATCACCGAGATGGGCTACAAAGTGATGCCCACGGACGAGGTGCGATTCGACGGGGTGGAACTCAAGGCCGAGAAAAAGGTATACGTCCTGCTGAACAAGCCGAAGAATTACATCACAACCACGGACGATCCCGACAACCGCCATACGGTGATGGAACTGATCAAAAATGCCGCCAAGGAACGGATCTATCCCGTTGGGCGTCTCGACCGCACGACGATGGGGCTTCTGCTGTTCACCAACGACGGGGAATTAGCCCGGGGGATCATGCATCCTTCCAGCAATATCAAGAAGACTTACCATGTGACGCTCGATAAAACTCTTACGGCAAATGACATGGGCGCTATACGCGGCGGGATCGAACTCGAGGACGGCCCGGTAGAAGTGGACGGCGTTTCCTATATTCCCGATGCACCGCACAAGGAAGTAGGGCTGGAAATCCATACGGGGCGCAACCGTATCGTCCGCCGTATCTTCGAGCATTTGGGATACGAGGTGGTGAAACTGGATCGCGTGCAACTGGGCCCGCTGACCAAGAAAAACCTGCCCCGCGGGCAGTGGCGCCACCTGACCCAGCAGGAGGTGAGCATGCTCAAGATGATCGCTTCCGGCAAACGGCTTCCGGCAGGGCAGGAAGGCGAATACGGACTGGAATAATCGGTGTAATTACAGGATATCATGGAAAAAGAATGCCCTCGCTGTAAAAAAACGTTTGAATGCAAGCATGAAGACATTACAAATTGCTGGTGCATGAACACGTCCATTGAACCGGATGCGATGGGATTTATCGCGGACAATTACGAAGGTTGCCTGTGCCCGGAGTGCATTGCGGAACTCAATAAAGCGGCCCGGCTCAAGCGGCCGATGAAGAAATAGAGGATATTCGTCATTAAAAACGGCGCCGGACACATGTGTCCGGCGCCGTTTTTAATGACAGGCGATGCCGTATCAGTCGTCGTAACGCGCTTTGAACTTGTCGTTGAACTTGATCTCGGTGTCGTTGTTCAATTGTATTTGATAACCGCCTTTTCCTTCACGCTCTATCTCTACGACGGAAGTACCCGGGTGGTTGGTCCGGACAAACTGCATGATAGGCTGGGGGACGATTCCCTGGGGGACGGCGTTTTGGCCGCAGTCCACTTTTTTCCATAGGCCTTTGCGGTTGAACTCGATCTCGGCCTGGTTGGCCAGGGTCACATCGTAGTCGCGGTCGGTATATTCCATGTCCTGTTTGACGCTGGCGATTTTCACGCCGGGAAAATACTTAGCGACGAATTCTTTTGCCGGAGCGGGAAGTTGTTCGGGTTTGACCGGTTTGTCGCCTGCTGCCTGTGCCTGGAACGTCAGGGTGAAAAGTCCCAGGGCCAATAATGCTAGTTTTTTCATTCTTTTTTGGTTGTTTTAGTTCTACATGCGCGCCTGCTTTTTCAGGCAGGAACGGTTTTGTTATTACTTTCTACTAAGGTAATACAATATTTTCGCAAAACCATGATCCAGTGTGTGAAACATGTGCTAAAAATGGCCCGAGAGTGTAAAAAAATGTTAAGTACCTCAAAAAAAACCCCGGCGAAAAATCGCCGGGGGTTCTAAAAAAGTCAGGAAAGCGGTTTTCGTTACATCTTAGAATAAGGATGCGGAGCGATCATATTTTCCGGATCGAGAATCTCGTCCAGTTTTTCCTTCGGAAGTATCTTGTGTTCCAGCACCAGTTCGTATACGCCTTTTCCGGTCTTGAGGGCCTCTTTGGCGATCATGGCCGAGTTCTTGTAGCCGATGTACGGGTTGAGGGCCGTCACCAGTCCGATGGAATTCATCACCAGGTTATGGCATACGTCTTCATTGGCGGTAATGCCGTCCACGCACTTGTCCACCATGGTGTCCATCGCGCGGGAAAGGTAAGTGATGGATTCGAGGATAGCCTCGGCAATAATGGGCTCCATCGCGTTGAGCTGGAGCTGTCCGGCCTCGGAAGCCATCGTCACGGTCAGGTCGTTGCCGATCACTTTATAGCACACCTCGTTCATCATTTCGGGGATGACGGGGTTTACCTTGCCCGGCATGATAGAAGAGCCGGGCTGCAGGGCGGGCAGATTGATCTCGTTGAAGCCGCAGCGCGGCCCGGAGGACAGCAGGCGAAGGTCGTTGCTGATCTTCGACAGTTTGACGGCCAGGCGTTTGAGCGCCGAAGAATAGATCACGTACGAACCGGTATCCGGGGTGGCTTCGATCAGGTTGGTCGCTTTGATGAATTCCATGCCTACGATGACCGAGAGTTTGCCGGTTACCAGTTCCGCATAGCCCGGGGCGGCGTTGATGCCCGTTCCGATGGCGGTAGCGCCCATGTTGATCTCCTGGAAGAACCGGGCCATTTGGTTCAGGCGCTCGATCTCCTCCGTCAGCGTGGCGGCGAAAGCCTCGAATTCCTGTCCCAGGGTCATCGGTACAGCGTCCTGCATTTCGGTACGGCCCATCTTGAGGATGCGTTCGAATTCTGCACCTTTGCGGTGGAAAGCATCGATCAGGCGCTGCAAGTGTTTTACCAGATCTTTATTGGAATTGATGAAAGCGATCTTCAGGGACGTGGGGTAGGCGTCGTTGGTGGACTGGGAGCAGTTCACGTGGTCGTTGGGGGAGATGGTTTTGTAATCGCCTTTTTCCTTGCCGATCGATTCGAGGGCCACGTTGGCGATCACTTCATTGGCATTCATGTTGGTCGAAGTCCCGGCGCCGCCCTGTACCATGTCGATGGGGAACTGGTCGTTGAACTCGCCGGCAATCACCCGTTTGCAGGCCGCTTCGATGGCTTTGAAAATATCCTTGGGAAGCAACCCCAGGTCGTAATTGGCGCGGGCGGCAGCCAGTTTTACCATGCCTAGGGCACGGACGAGTTCCGGATAGTCGCTGACTTTGATACGGGAAATGTCGAAATTTTCGATAGCCCTCTGGGTCTGTACTCCGTAATAGACGGCTGCGTTGACTTTCATCTCGCCTATCGAGTCGCTCTCTATTCTGTATTTCATTGTAAATAAGTAGTTTTTTATTAAAAAATAAATGTGTGTGTTAGATAGGGGCTAATTTAAAAAAGAAATCAGACAGTGACGTCCGCGCGCAAATAAATACCCGTTATGGAAGAAATGGGGCTTTTCAATGCGAAAAAAGAAACGTTTAGTCGGAACTTTTCAGGGAAAAGAAAAAAAAATAGGTAACCATTGCTTTTGTGGCAAAAAACAATTTGCGGGTATTTGAAAAAAACAGCCCGGACAGTATCTTGAAAACCCGTTTCGGGCTTAGTCCGTTTCGCCGGAGATCGGCATATCGGGCCGGCGCTCCCGAGTCCGGGATACGGCCTGTTCCATCCGCCAGGCAGCGATGGCGGCATGGTCGCCGCTGAGCAGCACGTCCGGCACTTTCAGTCCTTTGTATTCCGCCGGGCGCGTGTATACGGGTGGGGAAAGAAGGCCGTCCTGGAAACTGTCCGACAGGGCGGACTGCTCGTCTCCCAACACACCCGGTATCAGGCGGACGATGCTGTCGGCTACCAGCGCGGCGGGCAGTTCCCCGCCCGAAACGACGTAGTCGCCGATGGATACCTCGGCCGTGACATGCAGTTGGCGCACGCGCTCGTCCACGCCTTTATAGTGTCCGCACAGGATGATGAGGTTTTCTTTCAGGGAATAGGCATTTGCCTGCGCCTGATCCCACTGCACGCCGTCGGGCGTCATGTAGATGACCTCGTCGTAGCGGCGCCGGGCTTTGAGTTCGGACAGGCAGCGGTCTATCGGTTCGGCCATCATGACCATCCCCGCTCCTCCGCCGAACGGGTAATCGTCCGTCCGGTGATAGCGGTCGAACGCATAGTCGTGGAGGTTGTGCAGGTGCAGTTCCAAAAAGCCCTTGTCCCGGGCTCGTTTCATAATGGATTCCTCGAATGCGCTTACCAACAGGTCGGGCACGCAGGATACGATGTCTATTCTCATCGGGCGATAGTCGGAAGGTTTCAGGCTGTCAGGCGGTTCAGTACGTAAACGATCAGTTTTTCCACCGCGGCGTGGGCGTCGGCGGAGAATACGCCGGCCGTGCGGGCGGCGACGATGCAGTTGGTGGAGCAGGCTTTGTGCCCCAGCAGGGCCGAAAGGCCGTAGATAGCCGAGGTCTCCATCTCGTAATTGGTCAGGCGCAGGCCCTTGTAGGCGAATTTTTCGAGCATGTCGTTCGCCTCCGGGTTGGCCAGCGGGATGCGCAGTTCGCGCCCTTGCGGGCCATAGAAACCTACAGCGGTGGCGGTGAAGCCTTCTACGGTCTGCGGACCGCTGATCTTCTCAAATAATTCCAGGCTGCCGTCCACTACGTACGGGCGTGCGGCCAGCGGGTTCCAGTGGCTCTGTTCGATAAAGGCGTCCTCGATGTCTATGCGGCGTACGTCCTGGCTTTTGTAAAAATGCAGCACGCCGTCGAAGCCAATGGCCCGCCGCGCTACCACGAAACTGTCCACCGGGATATCCTGCTGGAGCGAGCCGGAAGTGCCGATACGCACGATATTGAGCGAGGTTTTCTTTTCCTTGATCTCGCGGGTCTTCAGGTCGATGTTTTTCAGGGCGTCCAGTTCGTTCAGAACGATGTCTATATTGTCCGGGCCCATACCGGTGGAGATCACCGTAAAGCGCTTTCCCCGGAAAGTACCCGTATGCGAATGGATTTCGCGGTTTTCCCGCCGCAGTTCCACCGTATCGAAATATTTGGACACCACCGGTACGCGGCCGGGATCGCCTACCAACAGAACGTTGTCGGCCAATTCGTCCGGGGTGAGGTGAAGGTGGTAGATACTTCCGTCGGGATTTACTACCAGTTCGGATTCTTTGATCTTCATAATCAGGTGTTTTTATATCGTTCGGACTTTATATCCTCTGCCGGAAAGGAAGGCGGCGGCTTTTTGCCGTACGTCGCCCTGTATCAGTATTTCGCCGTCTTTGGCCGATCCGCCCGTGCCGCAGTGCCTCTTGAGCAGGGTCCCCAGTTCCTCCAAAGCTTGCGCCCCTCCTTGGAAACCTTGTACCAGGGTCACGACCTTTCCTTTGCGGCCCGAGGTATCCCTGCGTACGGTCAACCGTTGTTTTTCAGGTGCCACGTCCGGAATATCTTCCTCCTGGGGGGCGAGATCCATTTCCCGGTTGGTGGAAAATACCAGCGAACCGAGCGATTCGAAAGAAGAAGATGTTTTAGCCATATGGAATGCACTTTTTCAGGATGCCAAATTTAGCAATAAATGCCTGCCGGGCAAATGAATTTACCGGAAGGCCCGTTTTTTTACGCTTTGCAGCAACTTTTCCGAAAGCTGGGGCGAGGACGGCGCGATGCGCAAAAGCAACAACTCCCACCCTTCGCGGGATACCATCCATACCTGCCTGACCCCTTCGGGGGTGAAAGCGAACGTACGGCGGAAATGCCGCTGGGAATCGTCCGAAGTATTTCGCAGCAGGCGGATACACCCTTCTACGGCGGTACGGATTTCGGCGGCTTCGGTGACCCCGTAAAAGGCCAATTCGCTGCTCAGGTGCAAGAATCCGCTACGGGCGGCCTCTTCCGCCAGTTCGTCAAACAGCGGGATGCGGGGCTCTTTTTTCAGTGAGTAAAAATTTTCCATAGTATTAAAAAAAGGTTAAGGGTTCGGTCTTGGGGTTCCGCCGGGGCGGTACCGGATTACTAAAATACAAAATATACCGCAAAAACAAAAAAATAATGTCTTACCTTTGTGGCGCCCTGCCTGCGGACAGGGGGAGAAGTTCTTTTTTAATGTCCAACAAGACAGATGTTAACCAGACGACACATTCGCGCTAAAGTAATGCAGGCGGTCTACGCTTACCGGCAGGGCGCACCGGGGGATATCCCGGTTTTTTGCAAAAAATTCCTCGCTTCCATCGAAAAGATCGGCGACCTGTATGCGATGCAGGCCTCGTTGCTCGATGCGGTGGTACGCAAGGCTTCCGCTAAACTGGAAGTCCGCCGCACGAAACATCTGGCCTCGCCCGAAGACCGGAATCCGAACAAGAAGTTCGTAGAGAATCCTTTTTCGGCCCTGTTGGAAAAGAACCCGGAATTCGCCCGCCTTTCGGCAAAATATTCCTCCCTGTGGGCCGACCATAGCGAATATGTGGAGAATATCCTCCAAAAGATAGAAGCCAGCCAACAGTACCGGGATTATATGGATTCGGGGAACAATTCGTTCTCCGCCCATAAGGATTTCATGCTGTTCGTGTTCCGCGATATCATCGCCCCGGACGAAGCGCTCGCCGATTTTTACGAGGATTACAACATGGATTGGGCGGCCGATCTCCAGGTAGCCAACACCATGATGCTCAAAACCCTGGAAAACATCAAGGAAGGGAACCCCGATTTCTCCATTCCTTCGCTGTACAAGGATTCGGGCGATAAAGAGTTTGCCCGCGAGTTATTGAAAAAGACTTTGGAAAACGGGGAGACGTGGCGCCCGATCATCGAACAGAAAGCCGAAAACTGGGATTCGGAGCGCATCGCACTGGTCGATTTCATCCTGATGGAAATGGCCATCACCGAATTCATGATGTTCCCCAGCATCCCGGCCAAAGTCACCCTGAACGAATATATAGAAATAGCCAAGGATTATTCCACTCCCAAGAGCAAGGTGTTTGTCAACGGCATCCTGGATCGTGTGCTGGAAGAACTTACGGCCCAGGGGAAAATTAATAAGTCGGGCCGCGGACTTATGTGATTTTTTCCTAATTTTGAACGGTCGGGTTTTGAACGATTTAAAATTGAGACGTATGAAGAAGATAATGACGATAACTCTGGCGTTGCTGCTGGCTTGCGGATCGGCTTTCGCCGGTTGCGGGCCGTCGGGCGATGCGCAGAAAAAAAACCGGAAATACCCGGCGGTCGAGTTCGAGAACGATACGTACAAATACGATTTCGGGAAAATCGTGCGCGGGGAATCCGTCAGTCATGTGTTCAAATTCCGAAATACGGGCAACGCTCCTTTGGTGATCGCCGATGTGACGACCTCGTGCGGATGCACCACGCCGGAATATACCAAGGAACCGGTGCTTCCGGGCCGCTACGGGGAGGTGAAAATCACTTTCGACGGGGAAGGCTTCGGGCGCTTTACCAAATCCGTTACATTGACTCTCAATACGCGGAAGGGCCGGGAAATATTGTATATTACGGGCACTATTGTAGACGAAAAATAATTCATTAATAATAAACAGAAAGAAACATGAACCAAATTATTCTCGATGCCGCTGCAGGCGGAGCCGGAGGCGGGATGAGTATGCTCGTCATGCTGGTGGCCTTTATCGCCGTGATGTATTTCCTGATGATCCGTCCCCAGCAGAAACGCCAGAAACAGGAAAAGAAATTTGTTGCTGAGCTCCAGAAAGGCCAGTGGGTAGTGACCATCGGCGGTATCCACGGACGCCTGGTGGAAATAAACGACAACACAGTGATCATCGATACGAAAGCCGGACAGATCACTTTCGAGCGTTCTGCCATTTCGCGTGAACTCACCGCAGCCCGCTACGGCAGCTCGCAGGAGAAATAACGGAAGGCCAACCCTTCTGAACATGCAAAGCCGCCGGTTCCGGCGGCTTTTTCGATAAAAAACGGGAACGTATGGAAGAAAAAGAAAAAATGCTGGCCGCTTTCGGGCGCTTGTACGATATCGTGGCCGAGCTTCGGGAAAAATGCCCCTGGGACCGTAAACAAACGTTCGAAAGCCTGCGCACCAATACGCTGGAGGAAGTCTATGAGCTGTCCGATGCGATCGTGGACGGACGGCTGGACGAGGTGCGGAAAGAAGCCGGCGACGTGATGCTGCACCTGATGTTCTATGCCGTGATGGGCAAAGAAAAAGGAGCCTTTACGATGGAGGATATTTTAGAAGGGGAAAGCGAAAAGCTCATCCGCCGCCATCCGCACGTATACGGGGACGTGAAAGCGGACGACAGCGAGGCGGTGAAGCAGAACTGGGAAAAGATCAAACTGAAAGAGGGCAACCGGAGCGTGCTGGCCGGCGTTCCGCGGAGCCTGCCGGCAGTCATTAAGGCCCAGCGGACGTTGGAGAAAGTGCGCGGGGTAGGATTTGACTGGGCCGATGCCGAAGGAGTTTGGAATAAGGTACAGGAAGAACTGGGGGAATTGCGCACCGAAATATCCCGCGGGCAAATGGACAAGGCCGAGGGAGAATTAGGCGATGTGCTGTTCTCGCTGGTGAATTACGCGGCCCATTTGGGAATCAACGCCGAGGATGCCCTGGAAAAGACGAACAAGAAATTCATCGCCCGCTTTATGGAGTTGGAGCGCCTGGCGGCGACCGACGGTCGTGCTTTGACGGATATGTCCCTGGAGCAGATGGATGTATATTGGGAAAAAGCCAAAAAAACAGTCGGTTGAAAGGCAGCCGGCAAGTGTGCGATCGGCGGCCCATTCGGGCCGCCGATCGCATTTTTAGCGGAAAGGTCAAAACCGCCGGTCTTTTACCGCCAGTACATTACGCCCCGCCGCCAATTCGCCGGCCATAAAACGGAAATAAGGCTCGGTGCGGGTAAAGAAATAAGTGTATCCGCGGCACAGGTAGTTCAGCCGTTTTCCTTTTTCTCCCGAGTCCACGATGCGGTTTTTCGGGCATTCCCCGTAGCACAGCGGCAGATAACGGCAACTCCGGCAAGCGGCGGGAAGGCTTCCGGTTTTAGCCGCCCCGAACGCTTTCTGGGCGGCAGATTCCGAAAGGGTGCGCAGCGGGGTATCGTTCATGTTCCCCAGCAGGTATTGGGGAAATACGAAATGGTCGCACGAGTAGACATCCCCGTTGTATTCCAGGGCCAGGGCATGCCCGCATGTTTTGGCGAAATAGCAGTTCCCCGGGTCGGCGCCCACATACCCGGCCAGCGTGGCGTCAAAGATGTTGACGAAGAAATCGCCCACGTCGTTCTTTACCCACCGGAAAAAGATGTCCGTCAGGAATTGCCCCCAGTCTTTCGGGGTCACGCTCCAAGGCGTCAGGGTATTTCCCGGCTCGTCGCCGGAGAGCAGGCGGCCGTCGTCCGATAGGCGTTCCACCACCGGGGTGAACTGCACGAAGCGGGCGCCGGTACTTTTGAAGAATTCGTATACTTCCAGCGGCCGGCGCGCGTTGTAATCGTTCACGGCGCAGAGGATATTGAACTCCACCCGGTGCGATTTCAACAGTTCGATACCCTCCATTACCGATCGGAAAGATCTTCCCCCGCCTGCCGTTTTGCGGTAGCGGTCGTGGCAATCTTCGGGGCCGTCCAGCGAAATGCCTACCAGGAATCCATGTTCCCGGAAAAAATCGCACCAAGCCCCGTCGAGCAGCGTGCTGTTGGTCTGGATAGTATTGATGATGCGGTGTCCTTTCCCGTATTTTTTCTGCAATTCGAGGGCAGCCCTGAAAAAATCGATGCCGCACAGCAGGGCTTCGCCCCCATGCCAGTTGAACAGCACGTCGGGTGTATTTTGCGAGGCGATAAATCCCGATACGAATTTTTCCAGCATCGGCGGATCCATCACCCGGCGTCCTGACGGGTAATAGCCATCCTTTTCCAGGTAGTAACAATAGTCGCAGCGCATGTTGCACATGCCCGAAGCGGGTTTGGCTACCAGGTACAAGGGAGAAGAAAAGGGGTAAAATATATCTTCAGCCAATGGATTTTGTTCAAAAATGGTGTCCGCTGCTAAATTAGGTATTATCCCTGGAATTTCTATCGGAAAAATCTGTACTTTAGGCTCCCGGTAACCAAATGACTGCAATATGAATAAAATCAAACAGCTTTCGCTGTGCACCGCGGGCCTTTTGCCCCTGGGACAGGCACACGCCCAGCAGGCGGCACAGCAGCAGGAGCGGCCGAACGTGATCTTTATCTTCACCGACGACCATTCCGCCAACGCCATTTCGGCGTACAACAAAAACCTCACCCGTACGCCCCACATGGACCGGATGGCCGAAGAAGGGATGGTGTTCGACAACTGTTTCGCCACCAACTCCATTTCGACTCCTTCGCGGGCCACGGTGCTTACCGGAAAGTACAGCCATATGAACGGCGTACCCGTCTTCAACGAATTCGACGGCTCGCAGCAGACCTTCCCCAAACTGTTGCAGCAGGCCGGCTATTCCACGGCCATGATCGGTAAATGGCACCTCACGTCCAATCCGACCGGATTCGACTACTGGGAGGTATTCCCCGGCCAGGGACTCTATTACGATCCCATCATGTACACCGAGGAGGGCGGCACACGCTACAAGGGCGGCTATGCGACCAACCTGGTAGCCGACAAGACGATCGAGTTCATCGAGAACGCGCCGAAAGACAAGCCTTTCTTTGTCATGAGCCAGCACAAGGCTCCGCACCGGCCGTTCCAGCCGCGTCCCGACTTGCGCGAGAAATACAAAGGCAAGACGTTCCCCATCCCCGAAACGTTCTGGGACGACTACGCTACCCGCGAAGCGGCCTTGAAGGACAACAAGATGGCCATTTCCAACTCGTTTACCAACAACGACCTCAAGCTGACACCGCCTCCGGGGCTTCCGGCCGACTCGCTGGCTAAATGGCTCGCTACGTCCCCGCAGGTGTTGGTCGTGGACGGCGATACGCTCCGTGGGCGTGCCCTGATACAGTATAAGTACAACCGCTATATGCAGGACTACCTGGCCTGTGTGGAGGCGGTGGACGAAAGCATCGGGGAGATACTCGATTACCTGGAAAAGACGGGCCTGGATAAGAACACGATCGTCATCTATTCGTCCGACCAGGGATTTTTCCTGGGCGAGCACGGCCTTTTCGACAAACGCTATATGTACGAGGAGAGCATCCGCATGCCTTTCATCATCCGCTGGCCGGGCGTCGTAAAAGGCGGTACTCGCAGCGATGCGATCGTGACCAACGTCGATTTTGCCGAGACGTTCCTGGATATGGCGGGCGTGGATGTTCCGGCCGATATGCAAGGTCGGAGCTTTGTTCCCATCCTCAAAGGCAAGACCCCGAAAGACTGGCGCAAAGACTTCTATTACCGCTATTACCACGACCCGAACGAACATGGTACGCCGGCCCATTACGGGATACGGACCGACCGGTACAAACTGATCTATTTCTGGCGGCTGAACCATTGGGAGCTTTTCGACCTGAAGAGCGATCCGAACGAATTGGTAAACCTGTACGGCAACCCGAAATACGCCAAAGTGCAGAAGGAACTCACCGACCGGCTTTACGCCCTGAAAAAGAAGGTGAAGGACGAAGACCAGTTCGCCGATTATACCCTGAAAAGCGGCATTGTCCCCCGCGACAAATATGCCAAAGACATGAAAATAGTTCACCGGGACGATATGTAGCCTTTCGCGGGCAAGGGCAGGCGGGTGTGCAGAATGCGCACCCGCCTGCTTCTTTTTTGCGTACCTTTGTACAAAAGAAAAACATGGAATTTACCGATACCCATACGCACCTTTACGACCAGGCGTTCGAGGCCGATATAGACGACGTGGTGGCCCGGGCGCTGGCTTTCGGGGTACGCAAGATGATCCTGCCCAACGAGGACAGCTCGTCCCTGGCCGCCTTGCTCGCTCTGCAAGCCCGGTATCCGGCGCATTTTGCCTGCATGGTAGGGGTGCATCCCACCGGTATCACGGCGGCGAACCTCAAGGATGAGATGGATTTCGTCGCGAAAGAGCTGGAAAAGGGCGGTTACACCGGAGTGGGCGAGATAGGGATGGACCTTTACTGGGACAGGACTTTTGAGAAGGAGCAGCGCGAGGCTTTCGGGCACCAGCTCGATTTGGCCCGGAAATACGACCTGCCGGTATCCGTCCACTGCCGGGAAGCGATGACCCCGACACTGGAGATTATCGAAGCGCATCCGGGCGTACGGGGTGTGATGCATTGTTTCTGCGGCACGTATGAAGATGCCCGCCGGGTGCTGGACGCCGGGATGGTGCTGGGCGTAGGAGGGACGGTGACCTATAAAAATAACCCCCTGAAGGATGTGCTGCTGCAGGCGGGATACGATAAAATCGTCCTCGAGACGGATGCGCCCTACCTTTCGCCGGTACCTTACCGGGGCAAGCGCAACGAGAGTTCATACATTCCGGATATCGCCGCTTTTCTGGCCGCCCTTTTCGGGGTGGCCATGGGGGCGATATCCCGGGCCACCCAGGCTACAGTGAAAGATATATTCCGGATATGACGCCGGAAATTTAAATATTTTTTAACCTGACCGTCCGGCCGTTTTCGTACATTCGCAGTATATATGCGCTTTGCGCGCCGATAATTATAAAGAAGGAATAATAAAAACAATAAAGAACATGAAAAACAAAGGTTGTCTTATCGCCGTAGCGGCGGTCGTGCTGGTGGTGGTCATTACCGGATTCTGGCTGGTGGGCCGTTACAATACGATGGTGGAGCTCCGTTCGGGGCAGAACGGATATGAGAAAGTATGGGCAGATGTCGAAACGCAGTACCAGCGCCGGCTCGACCTGATCCCCAATTTGGTGTCGACGGTCAAAGGATATGCCGATTTCGAGCAGAAAACCCTTACCGATGTGGTGGACGCCCGCGCCAAAGCGACCCAGACCACGATAGACCCCACCAACCTTACCCCGGCCGCTTTGGAAAAATTCCAGTCGGCACAGGGAGAACTTTCCCAGGCGCTTGGCCGCTTGATGGTCGTCGTGGAACGCTATCCCGACCTGAAGGCCAACCAGAGTTTCCAGGAATTGCAGAGTCAACTCGAAGGAACGGAAAACCGCATAGCGGTGGCCCGTCAGCGTTTCAACGAAGCGGCGTCTGCGTATAATGCCTATATCATGAAGTTCCCTTCGAATATGATAGCCGGGATGTTCGGTTTTGAAAAAGCCGCCCTCTTCAAGGCGGACGAAGGCGCTTCGACAGCCCCGAAAGTGGAATTCTAACGACAAAAAAGAATTCCTTTCATGTCTAGCCGAACGATCGAACAGTTTTTTACCCCCGAACAGGAGGCTGCGATAGTCGAATCCATCCGGAAGGCCGAAAAGGCGACTTCCGGGGAGGTGCGTGTACACGTGGAAGAAGGCGACCTGCGAGTGGAGGTGTTGCGCCGGGCCGCCGAGGTGTTCAATGCGCTGGAGATGACGGCTACGGCCCAGGGGAACGGTGTGTTGTTCTACCTCGATATCCGCCATCACCGCCTGGCCATTTGGGGCGGGCAGGGGATTTACGAAGCAGTTCCGCATGGTTTTTGGGACGAGGAATACGCTTTGATAGCCCGTGCCGCCCGCCGGGGAGACATCTCCAAAGGGCTTTGCGAGGCGATCGAGCAGGTGGGCGAAAAGCTCCGCACTTTTTTCCCGTACCAGCAGGACGATATAAACGAACTATCCGATGAAATATCTAAAGGACGTATTTAAGGTTTTTGCGCTGGCCGTAATGCTGTGCATAGCTGCCCCGGCGGCGTATGCCCAGGCGGGCTGTATCCCTGAAAAACCGTCCTTCCAGACATCGGTATACGACTATGCGGGTATTTTTACCAAGGCACAAAAAGATGCTTTGGAACGCAAACTGATCGCTTATTCCGACACCACGTCCACGCAGATCGTGGTGGCTTCCACCAAAGACCTCTGCGGAGGAGATATCGGTATGACGGCTATCGAATGGGCACACAAGTGGGGTATAGGCCAGAAAGGAAAGGACAACGGTATTTTCATGCTGGTCAGCCCGAACGACCGCAAAATATTCATCGCTACCGGCTACGGCACGGAAGGCTCGCTGACCGATGCGATGACGCGGCGTATCATCGAAAGCCGGATATTGCCTGAGTTCCGCAAAGGCGATTATTACGCCGGGATCGATGCGGGTGTGGACGGAATATTCCAGGTGCTCACGGGAGAATTCAAGGCCGATCCGAAAAGCGAAAACAACGGGGACTCCCTGTTGATCCTGCTGCCCATCATTATATTCGTGGTGGTGATGATCGCGGCTTTCTCGTCGAAAAAAGGAAATAACAACGGGGGCGAAGGAAATGGCGGCGGCGGGCGCAAGTCTTCCGCGGCGGATGCTTTGCTCACCGGTATCTTGTTCGGGAGCATGGGGCGCCGCTCCGGCGGTGGTTCCGGAAGCTTCGGTGGCGGTTCCGGAGGATTCGGCGGCGGCTTCGGAGGCGGCGGCTTCGGAGGAGGAGGAGCCGGTGGAAGCTGGTAGTTTAAGAAAAGGCGGAAATTCACACCGGACGGCCCTGATGGGCGCATAGAAAAAAATGATCGGAACGGCGCGGGAATCCGCGCCGTTCTCTGTATATTTGATTGACCGTAAGAATAAACCTAATACCCAAGCCTGAAATGGACAAGATAATCGAAACGCTTAGCCGCAGGTATGCGACAAAAGCATATGACACGTCAAAGAACCTGACTCCGGAGCAGCTCGACACCCTGGTGCAGGCTGCCCGACTTTCCCCATCTTCTTATGGGCTTCAGCCTTATGAAGTGTTGGTGGTGTTCAATCCCGAAATCCGCAGGAAACTCCGTGCCGTATCCTTCGACCAAAGACCGGTGACGGATGCCTCGGCGCTTTTCGTGCTGGCCCGTTATTCGACTTTCCCGAAAGGGTTTGTCGATGCCTATATCCGCAATATCGCCGATACGCGGGGGGTAGAGATATCCAGCCTGGAGCGGATGCAGGAGACGGTAAACAACAATATCGATTCGATGACTCCGGCACAGGTCGACTGCTGGAACCGGAGCCAGACGTATATCCTGCTGGGTACTTTGCTGTCTACTGCCGCTGCGATGGGCATAGACGCCACCCCGATGGAAGGTTTTGAACCCGAGGAATACGACCGGATACTCGGCCTGGACGAGAAAAAACTCAAGACGACCGTGATTATGGCCGCCGGATACCACTCCGCCGATGATTATGCGTTCGGGCAAAAGAAAGTCCGCCGCCCGCTGGATGAAATGGTGAAGATTATACGCTGAGGGAGTGCGGATGGAAAAAAGGGGAGCCGATAGGCTCCCCTTTTTGTTTATCTTTTTATATGAAGCTCAATAGCCCAAATCCTGGTCGACCAGGATGACCTTTATCCGGGTTCTGGGGCGGGATTTCTCGGTGATGGCCCATACGTTGCATATCCGGCTGTCGGTGTCGCAGTCGTGGCATTCCCCGGTCTTTTTGCAGGGGGTCTGGACATCGGTAAAACGCCGGATGTTCATCGGGGCGGCATAATTCTTTACCCGGTCCATCGCGGCGGCGAGGTTAGGGGTGATCTTGTTCTTCCCGGCGACCACCACCACCACATGGGGGCCGAAGGCCAGGGCCGCCACCCGGTTGCCGATACCGTCCAGGTTGACGAGTTGTCCCTGGGCTGTCAGGGCATTGGTGCTGGTGACGAAGAGCCAACAATTAAGAGCCTTGCGGCGGTTTTCCAATTTTTGTTTGGCCGTCAGCTCGTGCCCTCCGGTGACGATTACCGGGATGTCGTTTTGCTGTTCCAGCGCACGGATAATGCCTGTGTCTTCGAGTGTCATCGAGCCGCCCCAGGAGATACTGGAGGGTTTTTCATGGGCTACGATATCGAAAAATATTTTTTTGGCTTCCGTGGCATCGGCAGCGGTAAATACTTCAAATCCGTTGTGTTCCAGGGCGGTCTTCACTTCTGTAATGCCAATGTTACACATAAACCCTTCCCGGGTGTGATAAGGAGGATAAGTCTTCATGGTCTGTCTGGCTTATAATGAATGGGTGATGCTGCGGGCGAAAGACCCGCCGCGTTCTATTTCCTGTTCGATGGTGTAATTGAAGAAATGGTTGAGCGGTTTCATCGCTTCGAACGCTTCCACGGTTTTTTCCACCAGCCGGTCGGATTTCAGTACGTCGTCCGAAATCGGCTGAAAAACGTCGAAATTGCGGTTTTTCAGCAGTTCTATGTCCGGCCAGTCCGAAGGGAATCCTTGCGGAGCCTTTTTCAGTTTGTTCTCTTCGAAAAAACGGTAACGTCCCGCAAAAGAAGGCGCGTCGATGATCGCATGGAATTCTTCGATATTGTCGTAGATATCCTGCCGCACGGCTTTCAGGATTTTCGGGTCCGGGCAGTAAAGCCCGCCTCCCCACAGCGAGCCTTCTACGGGTGAGACGTGAAAATAATAACCGGCGAACGGGCTTTTCTTGCCTTTGCGGTTGATGTAGGCGCCCATGTGATTTTTGTAGGGCGTTTTATCCGGGGAAAAACGGGTGTCCCGGTATATCCGGTAAGTGCAGTCGGATAGCGTAAGGGAGCCGATCTCCGGGTCCATCTCCTGCATGAGCGGGATGAGGCGCTCCACGAACGATTCGAACTCGGTCTTGGCATCCAGATATTCCTCCCTATGGGCCTGAAACCATTCCCGGTTGTTGTTCCGGGTGACTCCTTTCAAAAATTTTACAGTTTTTTCCAGCATGGTTTTCTCGGTTTTTGGTACTACAAATATAATGAAACACGGCATGCCAAAACGGGAAAATGTGAACAAAATGCTAAAAATCCCCGACGGGCAGAAATTTTTCCTAACTTTGAAGCGATAGTCTGTTTTACGGTTGAATTATAACGATACATATACGCTTTATGGGTGACAAAAAAAACGGAGAGAACGGTTCTGCGCTTCTCGATCTGAATAAAATATCGAGGGGTACCGCTTTTAAGGGCGATATCGCGTCCGATGGGGATTTCCGGATCGACGGGCGTTTCGAAGGTAACATAACCACCAGCGGACGCATCGTAGTGGGCCCGGAAGGAAGGGTAGACGGGGTCGTGAACTGCGCCAATGCCGAAGTGGAAGGCGTGCTCAACGGCACGGTGAACGCCACCGATGTCCTGTCCGTAAAAAAGGAGGGAAGGATCACCGGGGATATTTCGGCCACCCGGTTGGCGGTCGAACTCGGCGCGGTGTTCGACGTGCGCTCGTGCCACATGAAAAAACAAGAGGCTTGATTTCCTCGCTTCGTCCGATAAGGTATAAAGAATAACCAAACCAAACGAAAGCCCAATTCTTGCGGGCCTTTCAAGTATACTATGGCAGCATTCAAGGTAAAAAAGGCGAAAAAAGACCTGACTCCCGAGGAAAAAGCCCTCCGGGCTAAGGAGTTCGTCAACGCATATGCCCGCTATTCGGGGATCGCATTCCAGATGATCGTCCTGATCGGCGGCGGCGGATACCTGGGCTATTGGCTCGACGGCAAGTACGATACCCGCCCGATGTGGACCGTGATCGGCTGCCTGGTCGGAGTCGGGCTTTCCCTGTGGACTTTGTACAAATCGCTGTTGGAACTCGACCGGTTCAACCGCCGGATGGAGGCCGAGCGGAAAGCGCTGGAAGAAAAACAAAAACGGGAAAACCGATGACCCGGCAGACGGTATTTTTGCTGTCCGGATACGCCGTATTTATGGTCGTTTTGGCCGCTGTTTTTTCAATGGCGTGGCATTATTGGCCGCAGGCTCCCGATATTTTTTACCACCCCTGGCAATTATCTGTCTGTCTGTTCGTTACGCTATCGATATCGTTTGCGTTGGGTATTCCCAGAAAAGAGTCGGACGGTTATACCAATCTCCGCCGGTATATTACCGGGGCGGCACTGCGGGGCGCCGGTGTGCTGGCGATCATCTTGGTTCCGGTCTATTTACCATCTGATATACAAATAGATAAAATCGCATTGGCGCTTTGCGCGATGGGCTTGTACATGGCTTCGATGGCGTTCTATTTGGTTGTGGTATACAAGGATGCCCGGCAGCTGGAAAAAGGTGCGTAAGGGCATAAGCTTTCCACAAAAGACATTGGTTTTTGGGGAAAAAAAAGTAACTTTGACAATCTGAAAAATCGAAAGGAAATACGATAGTACCACAGGAATATGTTGGAACACTTGAATAAAAAAATAGGGCTCGTCGTGGCCGCCGTGCTGCTGTCCGTTTTCGGGGTATATGCCCAGCAGGTGGAACCGGAACCCAAGGTGGAGGAATTCGACCAGCAGTCGTTCATTATGTCGCACGTGAAGGATGCGCATTCCTTCCATATCGGCGATGTGGACGGGCATGCGATCTCCGTTCCGCTGCCCGTGATCCTGATCGGCGACGGGGGTGTGACGGTTTTCATGTCCTCCGCATTCCACCACGATAACAGCGGACGCCATGTGGTCGAAAAAAACGGCCGGCGGTTCGTGATGTTCAACGAAAAGATCTACTATGCCAGTCCTGAGGCCGGTGCGGGCGGCACTTACCTCACTTTCGATGCGGACGGGGCCGTGGCGAATGCCAAGCCGTTCGATATGTCCTTCACCAAGAACATGGTGACCCTTACCATGGTCATGATCCTGCTTTTCTCCATCTTCCTGACCATGGCGCGTTTTTACCGCAAAAAGGAAAATGTGGATAAAGTCCCCTGCGGGGTGGCGCGCCTGTTCGAGCCGCTGGTGATCTACCTGCGCGACGAAGTAGTCCGGCCGAACATCGGGGAAGACGCTTACCGGAAATACACGCCGTACCTGCTCACGCTGTTCTTCTTCATCCTTTTCACGAACCTGTTAGGACTCATTCCGTTCTTCCCGTTCGGAGCGAACGTATCGGGCAACACCTCGTTCTCACTCCCGCTGGCGTTCTTCACGTTCGTGATCGTGCAATTCAGCGGTACGAAAGAGTATTGGAAGGAGATCGTGTCGGTGCCCGGGGTGCCGAAGCCTATCATGATCATCCTGGCCCCGGTGGAGTTCCTCGGGCTCTTCACCAAACCGTTCGCGCTGACCATCCGTCTGTTTGCCAGTATCCTGGGCGGCCATATCACGATCCTGAGCCTGTTGATGCTCATATTCGTGTTCAAGATGTGGGCCGTAGTGCCGGTATCGGGATTGTTCGTGGTGTTCATGACGTTCATCGAACTGCTCGTAGCGGTGATCCAGGCTTATATATTCACCCTGCTCACAGCTATATACATCGGCGCGGCGCGCGTATCGGCCGAGCATGAGAACGAACTGTAAAAAGAAAACGTTTTTATTAACCATAAACAAGTATTAATTATGACCTCAGGAGTATTTGCAGCCATCGGAGCAGGCCTTTGTGCCATCGGCGCCGGTATCGGTATCGGGAAGATCGGTTCTTCCGCCGTAGAAGGTATCGCCCGCCAGCCCGAGGCTACCAGCAAGATTCAGACTGCCATGCTGCTTACCGCAGCCCTGGTGGAGGCTACTGCGCTGTTCGGCGTGGTGGTGTCTCTGATGAGCCTTTAAAATGGAACCGTACCACCTGCCCGGAGGGTTGCTCCGGGCGCGGCGGTACATTTCTAAAAAAGAACGTTTACCAAAAGGATAAAACATAAAAAAGGAAACCGTTATGGATTTACTTTTACCAGGACTGGGATTGATCGTATGGAACTCGCTGTTCTTCCTCATCGCGTTCGCCGTATTGGCGAAATTCGCGTGGAAGCCGATACTTTCCATGCTCGACGCCCGCGACAAGAATATCGCGGAATCCCTGGACAAGGCGCGCCAGGCCCGAGAGGAACTGGCCGGCGTGCAGACCGAGAGCCAGAAGATCCTCAAGGATGCCCGCAAGGAGCGGGAGGAGATATTGGGCGGCGCACAGAGCGAGCGCGAGCGCATCATCGAACTGGCGCGGCAGGAGGCGGGGCAGCAGGCCTCCGTTATCCTAAACGATGCCAATACGATGATAGAGCGCGAAAAACAGCGCGCCAAGGACGACCTGAAGAAAGATATCGCGGGCATATCCATCTCGCTGGCCGAGAAAGTGCTCGGCGAAGAATTGAAGGATGCTTCCGCCCAGCAGAAATCGATCGAGGAATCGATCAAGGACGTGAACCTGTAACCGAGCCATCACCCAAATGAAAGACACGACGTTAGCCATACGTTACGCAAAAGCCTATCTCGAACTCGCCCGTGAGCGCGACGATATGAACCGGGCGGTGGAAGGAGCGGAAAAGGCGCTGGCTTTCCTGGAAAACCAACCCGAAGCCCTTTCGGTGCTCATGTCCCCGTTGATGCCTTTCAAGAAGAAAGCGGAGGCTATCGACCAGGCTATGGGTAAAGACGTTCCCTCCGAGGCCAAAAAATTGGCGGTCTTTGTGATCGAAAAAGGGCGCGCTACCTATCTGCCGGAGATATTGCGGCAGGTGAAAGCGTTGTACGAAGACCTCCGGGGCATCCGCCATGCCGAGGTGACGTCGGCCGTCCCTCTGACCGATGTGCAGGTGAACGAACTGGTGCGTCGGCTGAAAGAGGCTACGGCGGCCAGCGAGATCGTCCTGAAACGGGACGTGGATCAAAGCCTTATCGGCGGGATCCGGGTCAAGATCGGCGACCGGGTATGGGATGCCAGCGTGAGCGGAAGGCTCGAAGAACTGAAGAAGAAATATTTGTAACCGAAAAATAAAACCGACATAATCATATGGCAAGTATCAATCCGGCGGAAGTATCCGCAATACTCAAAGACGAGCTAGCGGAAGCAGGAGGAGAAATCAAGGCCCGGGAAGAAGGTATCGTACTGGAAATAGGCGACGGTATCGCCCAGGTGTACGGTCTTAGCGAAGCGCGTTTGGGAGAGATCATCCGGTTCGAGAACGGGACGGAGGCTATCGCCCTGAACCTCGACCAGTCGAGTGTAGGCGTGGTGTTCATGGGCCCTTATGACGATATCATCGAAGGGGACAAGGCTTACCGTACGGGCCGTGTATCGTCCATCATGGTGGGCGACGGAATGCTCGGGCGCGTGGTCAATACCCTGGGGTACCCCATCGACGGAAAGGGCGAGATCACCGGCGAACTGTTGGAAATGCCCATCGAGCGCAAAGCGCCGGGCGTTATTTTCCGCCAGCCCGTGACCGAACCGCTGCAAACGGGTATCAAAGCCATAGACTCCATGATCCCGATAGGCCGTGGACAGCGCGAGCTGATCATCGGCGACCGCCAGACCGGAAAATCGACTATCGCGATCGATACCATCATCAACCAGCGCGGTAATTTCGAGGCCGGACATCCTGTTTACTGTATCTATGTAGCCTGCGGACAGAAAGCATCGACCGTCGCCCAATTGTACAAGACCTTGGAGGACAATGGAGCGATGGAATATACCGTCATCGTGGCTGCCAATTCTTCCGACCCTGCCGCCATGCAATACCTGGCGCCTATGGCCGGTGCCGCCATCGGGGAATATTTCCGCGACCGCGGACTGCCTGCCCTTATCGTATATGACGACTTGTCCAAACAGGCCGTAGCATACCGGGAGGTATCCCTGTTGCTTCGCCGTCCTCCGGGACGCGAGGCGTATCCGGGTGATATTTTCTATCTCCATTCCCGTTTGCTGGAACGCGCGGCTAAGATCGTACAGGACGACGCCATCGCCGCCCAGATGAACGACCTGCCGGAATCGCTGAAAGGCAAAGTGAAAGGGGGTGGTTCCCTTACGGCCTTGCCGATCATCGAAACGCAGGCCGGGGACGTAGCCGCCTATATCCCGACCAATGTGATATCCATTACCGACGGACAGATATTCCTGGAAAGCGAATTGTTCAACGCCGGTGTCCGCCCGGCTATCAACGCGGGTATTTCCGTATCCCGGGTGGGAGGTAATGCCCAGTTGAAAGCCATGAAGAAGATCGCCGGGCCGCTGCGTACCGATCAGGCTGAATACCGCGACTTGGAGGCTTTCGCCAAATTCGGTTCCGACCTCGACGCCGCGACCCAGAGCGTGATCGACAAGGGGCGCCGCAATGTGGAACTGCTTAAACAGGGCAAGAATTCGCCGATGCCTGTCGAGGAAGAAATAGCCGTGATCTATGCCGGCACCCAAAACCTGCTCCGTACCATCCCGGTGGAGAAAGTGATAGAGTGGGAAGGCAAATACCTGTCCGAGCTCCGTACCCGCCACAAGGATACCCTGGAAACCCTGCATAAAGGCGTAATGACCGAAAAGGAAGAGGAAGTGATGAAGAAAGCGGCCGCCCAGATATCGGAGGATATGGTTTCGTAAACGCACACTAATATCTATAAAAACAGGCCATGAAAAGATCATCATTCGTCGTAATCGCATTCGTTATCGCGTTTGCGTTGGGAGCGTGCGGCGGCGCTTCGCAAAAGGATGCCGAGGGATTTCCCCCGGTAGAAACGCTCGCAGCGGACAGCATCGCTGTCAACGAAGTATTACAGCCGGCATGGGGCGGGGTATACGGGGATTACGCAGTGCTGGTCAGCCGGCAGACATCCAAGCTCATATTTCGGTACAAGCTGCCGGAGTGGACGTTTGCCGACAGTTCGTTCGTCAAAGGCGGAGGCCCCGACGACCTGGAATACGGGTTTCTGGAAGGCACCAACAACTCGGACGGCACGTTTTGGCTGAGCGAACCCCAACGGAAATCCTTGATGAAATTCGGCACGAAGGACGGCAAGCTGGAAAAGCTCCGTACGGTAGTCAATGACACCCGTTTTAGGGTTTACTTCGGCCAGGTTTTAAGCGATAAAGTTTTGGTGAGCGAAAAACAGGAGGAGAAAATGGAGTCCACCGACGAAGCCAGAACACAACTTTATTCGGCCGTATTGGGCGATAGCCTTACGGTGGCCGATTCGTTACTATGCTATACCAAATCGGCAGTCCAGATCACCCGGAACGGGGATATGACTTATATGAGTACGATGACCTATAACAAACCGAACCTCAAAGCCTGGGGCGACCGGCTGGCCGTTTGGTACGGGAATACGGAAAACCTGCTGGTATACAGGGTAGGCGGGGACGGCAAGATGAGCCTCGAAAAGACGTTCGGCGATACCCTTTCCCACGCCAAGATACAAAGTGTGGATGTCAAAGGGTTCAAATGGGAAAAACCGACTCCGGATTTGATCGCCGCTACGGACAAATACCTGTATTTCCAATTGGTCACCTACGACAAACCTTTCAGCCAGGCTACGCGGGAGAATCCGCCGGTGGTTGTTACGAACGAGATAAAAGTGTACGACTGGGATATGAAGCCGGTCAAGAAATTCGAACTGGACAAAAAAGATGCGAATATGGTGTTCGTGGATGAACCCCATAAAAAGATATATGCGTACGACCGGCGTATGGATTTCGAACAGGTGTATACGTACGATTATAAACTGTAGCTACGAATAGACAGATCGGAAAGACCATGAAGCGAATATCGTTAGTCGTAACAGCGTTTGTCATTCTGCTTGCTTTAGGGGCATGCGGAGACGCTGCCCGGGAAAAAGATGCCGAGGGTTTCGCTTTGGCAGAAACGCTGACCGCGGATAGCGTCGCTATCGACGAGATACTCGAGATCAACCGCCTGATGCTGTATAAAGATTATGCGGCCATATACAGTCCTAAAACAACTAAAGTGCTGTTCCGCTATCGTTTGCCGGGTTGGGAATTCGCCGACTCGTCACTCGTGACCGGGGAAGGGCCGGACGACTTAATGCAGGCCTATCTGCTGAATACCAGCGAGCCGGGGAATGTCCTGTGGCTTTCAGAGCCGAACCGGCATAAATTCAGCCGGTACGATCTGTCGGGGCCGCAAGTCCGCAAGGCGCTGTCTATGCCGGCGAAATCCAGCGATTGGATATTTGGTGGGACGGTGTGCGGCGATACGCTGCTGGTATATGGAAATTTGAATTTTGAAGACGGAGAATATTACCTGTTCAGCAGTCAGTTGACAGACAGCCTGAAAAAATCGGATTCGCTCCGGTGTTTTTCTAAAAGCGAGATAAAGATCGTGACCTCCGACGGAGGGGTTTCCAAATACGGCACCATGCGCAACGTACCCTCGATAGGTATAAGCGGCGATCGTATGGCGGCCTGGTATAGCGAAATGGGAGCCATGCTCATTTACCGGATCGGACAGGACGGCCGTTTCCTGTTGGAAAAATCTTTCGGGGAACCCTTGACTCATGAAAAGGTGAAGAATGTCGATTTCAGCAATCAGAAAAGGGATTGCTCCGAAAATTTAGCTGCGGTATCCGGAGATTATATCTACCTGGTGCGCACACAGTACGACCGGGTGCCGGATGAAAAGCCGGATCCGGATAATCCCCGCAAGGTCGTTGCCCTGGAAGTAAAAGTATACGATTGGGACATGAACCCGGTAAAAAAATACAGCCTGGATCAAAAAGAGGCGACGAATGTATTGATAGACGAGCCTAACGGCAAAATATACGCGTATGACCGGCGTTTGGATTTCGAGCAGGTTTATGTGTATGGCTACAGCTTGTAAAAAGTAAAGTAAGATGGCAAATTTAAAAGAAATACGGCTGCGCATCGCTTCGGTGAGTTCGAACATGAAGATCACCCAGGCCATGAAAATGGTCTCGGCCTCCAAGTTCCGGCATGCATCGGCGGCGATCGTGAAAATGAGGCCCTATTCCGAGGCTTTGTCGGAAATATTGGCCCAGGTGAGCGCGTCGCTGGACAGTTACGACGTGAACAGCCCTTATACCGTGGTGCGCCGGGAGGAGAAGAAGATGCTGCTTGTGGTAGTCACTTCCAATAAAGGGCTCTGCGGGGCCTTCAATGCCAATGTCGTGAAATTTGCGCGCCACCTGCTGGCCGAACAGTTTGCCGGGAAGAGCGTGGACATCGTGACCATAGGTACCAAAGGACGGGATCTGTTGGCCCGGTATTGCCCGATCGCGGCCGATTACAGCCACATATTCGACGACCTGACGTTCGCCGCTTCGGCCGAGATCTCTCAGAAGATAATGGACGATTTCGCCGCCGGGGTTTACGACCGCGTTCAGATCGTTTATAACCGTTTTAAAAATGCGGCTACTCAAATACTCACGTCCGAGGAATTCCTCCCCTTGGTACTCGAGACCGGCGGGAAGGAATCCAATACCGATTTTATCCTCGAACCGGACAGCAAATCCATTGTCGAGGGATTGCTCCCGCAAAGCCTGCGCCTGCAATTCTTCCGGATCCTGCGCGACAGCGTAGCTTCGGAACACGGGGCCCGGATGACGGCCATGAGCCAGGCTACCGACAATGCTAAGGCCCTCAAAGAACTTCTTACCCTTCAGTACAACAATGCCCGCCAGGCGTCGATCACCAACCAGATCATAGAGATCGTCAGCGCGGCGGAAGCTTTATCCGGTAAATAATGTCCAAAATACTTTGTATCGAAACCGCCACGACCAATTGTTCCGTGGCGCTTTTCGACGAGGATACCCTTTCGGGCCTCCGGGAGCAGAACGACGGGGGATTTTCCCACAGTGAAAAATTGCACTTGTTCATCGGCGAAGTGTTGGCCCAGGCGGGTATTTCCCCGCGCGGTCTGGACTGCATTGCCGTGAGCAAAGGCCCCGGTTCCTATACCGGGCTGCGTATCGGTATCTCCTCGGCCAAAGGCTTGGCCTATGCGTTGGATATACCGTTGGTGTCGATAGGCACCCTGGAGATCATGGCGATGGCGGCGATGGGCCGCACGGATGCCCATTATCTGGTGCCGATGCTCGATGCCCGCCGGATGGAGGTTTATACGGCGGTATATGACCGTTCGCTGGCCGAAATAGAGCCGGTAAATGCCAGGATCATGGAAGCCGGTAGTTTTTCTTCCCTGGCTTCTTCCGGGAAAACGGCTTGCTTTTTCGGTGACGGGATGGAGAAAAGCCGGCCACTGCTCACAGCTTCTAACTTTTCTTTCCTGCCGGATGTATTCCCGTCCGCCCGTTTTATGGGGGAAAAGGCTCGCCGGGCATTTGAAAGCGGAGAATACGAGGACACAGCGTATTTTGAACCGTATTACCTGAAAGATTTTGTCGGGTCGGTCAAAAAGGCCTGATTTTTAGGATACAAATAAAACAGGGGCGGCCATTTGGCCGCCCCTGTGTGTTTCAGGATCGTCCCGGATTACCAGATCACGATCCGTTCTTCGGGAGCGAGGTACATTTTGTCCCCTTCCTGGATGCCGAATGCATCGTAGAACGTGTCGATATTCTGCAGGGCGGCGTTGGTGCGCAGGTTGCCCAGCGAATGCGGGTCGATCTTGGTCAGGCGCAGGATCTCTTCATTGCGGATGTTACCGGCCCACAGGCGGGCGTATGCCAGGTAGAAACGCTGGTCGGGGGTAAATCCGTCGAGTTTTTCCGTATACGGGTTTTCGGCTTCCGCTTTCTTGAAAGCGGTGTAAGCTACGCGGAGGCCGCCCTGGTCGGCGATGTTCTCGCCCAGTGTGTAGCGGCCGTTGGCATGTACCGTGTCAAGGACGATCTTGGACGAGTAGTGATCGGCCAGTTTGTCGGCGCGCTGGGTGAACTGTTCGGCGTCGGCGGCAGTCCACCAGTCGTTCAGATTGCCTTCCTTGTCGAACTGACGGCCCTGGTCGTCGAAACCGTGGGTCATTTCGTGACCGATCACTACGCCGATACCGCCGTAGTTGATGGCGTCGTCACCTTCCGGATAGAAGAAAGGAGGCTGCAGGATAGCGGCCGGGAAGCAGATCTCGTTGGTCGTCGGGTTGTAATAGGCGTTGACCGTCTGGGGGTTCATCAACCATTCGTCTTTGTCGACCGGTTTGCCCAGTTTCTCGTTCAGCATCTTTTGGTAGTAGAACTCGGAAACGGCCTTCATGTTGTCATAGAAGGAAAGGGTCGTGTCCACCACCAGTTTGGAATAGTCTTTCCATTTGTCCGGGTAACCGATCTTCACGTGGAAGGATGCCAGTTTTTCGTGGGCTTTGGCCTTGGTGGAATCGCCCATCCATTTCAGGGAATCGATGTGTTCTCCCAGGGCTGTCTGCAGGTTACCCACCAGTTTGAGCATGCGCTCTTTGGACTGGGGAGGGAAGTACTTCTGCACGTACATTTCGCCCAGGGCCTCGCCCATCGTTCCGTTGATGGTCGAGATGGCGCGTTTCCACAGGGGCTGTTGCTCCTGCTGGCCGGCCATCGTTTTTCCGTAGAAATCGAAGCTGGCGGTAGAGAATTCGTCCGAAAGGCTTCCGGTCGAAGCGTCGAGCAGGTTGAAGATCAGGTAATCCTTCAATTCGTCTATCGAAGCCGATTTAACCACCTTGTCCATACCCTTGATGAAAGGTACCTGGTCCACTACGAGATCCTTGCCCTTTTCGGAAGCAAATCCCATCTCGTCGAAGATCACGTCCCAATCGAAAGCGCTGGACAACTTTTTGAACTCGGCAAAGCTCATCTTGTTGTAGTTGGCCTGCGGGTCGCGGGTCTGTTCGCGGGTGAACTGCACTTTGGCCAGGCCCGTCTCGATCTTCATCACGGCCTCTTCGGCTTTTTTGGCGCGGGTCGAGTCGAATCCCGCCAACAGGAAGAGTTTTCGGATGTACTGGCGGTAAGCTGCCTGGATGCGCTGGGTATTATCGTCGCTGTCCAGATAATAGTCCCGGTCGCCCATGTTGGTGCCGCTCTGGTAAATGTCGATAATGTTCATCGTGCTGTTCTTGGCATCGGCACCTACGTATACGCCGAAGAAAGTACCGACCCCGTCGCGGCGCATTTTGGCCACCATGCCGGAGAGTTCTTTCTTGTCCTTGATAGCTTCGATCGCTTTGATGTCGGCTTGTACAGGCTGTGCGCCCAGTTCATTGCGGCGTACGGAATCCATCTTCATGTTGTAGATGTCCGCGATCTTCTGGGCTACCGAGCCGGGCTCGTTTTTCTGAGCTCCCAAAGAGTCGACAAGCGTTTTAAGCTGTTCGCGGTTGTTTTCGGCCAGCTGGTCGAAAGAACCGAAACGGGAGTATTCGGCTTTCAGCGGATTGTTCTTGATCCAGCCGCCGCAGGCATACAGGTAGAAATCCTCCCCAGGGGCCACGGTCGTGTCCATATCGGACATGTCCAGCCCTGCAGCGGCGGATTTAGGTTGAGAGGAACATCCGGCCAGGGCCAGCATTACCAGTGCGGCCGGAATAAGTAAAGGATTTTTCATATCTGAATACGATTTATAATAGTTTTCCATCATGCATTTGCCGGTTTTTGAAAGAAGCCGGAATTGAATTGAGCTGCAAAGTTATGAAAATAATGTCGTTCGCCGGTTTTCCGGGACGATTTTTAGGAGAGGAAAGATTGTATCGTAAGTAAAAAAGGAACAAATATCCCACAAATATAAATGTTTTTTCTGAATAAAGTAACCGGATCGAT
>CAUHQV010000010.1 GCA_959608625.1 uncultured Flavobacteriales bacterium | reverse complement strand
TTCGAACCCCCGACCCTCTGCTTGTAAGGCAGACGCTCTGAACCAGCTGAGCTATGCTCCCGAAGTCGTTCGGCAGGCGGATCTCTCTCCGCTGACAAACGAGTGCAAATGTATGCAAATTTCTAAAAACGCCAAACACAATCCGGATATTTTTTCACAAATGTTCCCGGACAGGCATTTACAGGCAAACAAAAACCGGCTTGCGGCCGGATAAAGCCTGCAAACCGGTTTTAAAACTACTGATGACGATCTTTACTCCGCTTTCGCGCGGATTTCGACATCGATATTTCCCTTGGTAGCCCTGGAATAAGGGCATATGTTGTGGGCGTCCGCAACGAGTTCTTCGGCCTGCGCCTGTGTCACTCCCGGCACCGTCGCTTCGATCAGCGCACCGAGCCGGAAATTTCCGGCATCGTCTTTGCCCAGCGTAATAGTCATCTTTATTTGCGTTTCGCCCACCCGGATCCTTTTCAGTTTGGCCGCCAGGTTCAACGCCCCGTTGAAGCAGGCCGAATAACCGGCTGCAAAAAGCGCTTCGGGGTTTGTGGCGCCCCCGGGCCCGCCCATTTCCTTGGGCGCCTTGAGATCCAGATCGAGTATTCCGTCGCTGGTCTTCACATGTCCGGTACGTCCTCCCAGGGATGTAGCGGAAACGGTGTAAAGTTTTTCCATAATCAATACATTTTTGGTTTACAGTTATTTGCTCCGTCGGCAAAACCGTCCCGGCCTTCGAGCACGACCGTTTGGCTCTTTCGTCGCAGTAGCTAAGATACGAATTTTATCCGGGAAAAAGACCCCTTTCAGGCCCGGGCCGATAATTTCTGTCGATAGCCCTATAACCGGCAGGTATGGAAAATAAGAAGCAAAGGGTTATTCTTCAGCTGGGATCACCCCCGAAGCCAACACATCGGCCACCACAAAAGTACTTCCCCCGACGAACACCATATCTTCGGGAGCCGCAGCACCGACAGCCGCCCGGAAAGCGGACTTACAATCCGGATAAGCCTCGCCTTTCAGGGAAAAACGCGCCGCGTGTACGGCCAGTTCCTGGCTGTCCTGCGCCCGGCGCACCGAAGCCTGCGCAAAATAATACCGGGCATCGCGGGGCAAAAGCGACAGCACCCCGCCTATGTCTTTGTCGTTGACCATCCCGAAAACAATATGCAGTCGCTCTTTCGGCGTACTATCCAACTGGCGGACGATCTCCGACAGGCCGTTCACATTGTGCCCGGTATCGCAAACCACTAAAGGCCGGACGGAAAGTACCTGCCAGCGTCCCTGTAAATGGGTATTACGCACCACATTGCGGATGCCGGAGCGGATTGTATCTTCGGTCAGCCCGAACGCATCCTTGAGCAGCGCACAGGCCGAAACCACCGTCGCGATATTGAACCGTTGGTATTCGCCGGCCAAGGGGCAGCCATAATCCCGGTATGGAATGCCATGATCGGTAAAATATAAAGGCGCCTTTTCCTGAATAGCCTTCTGCCGGAAGACCGGTTCGATTTCCGGGTCGTTCTCCCCGATAAGCACCGGTACGCCCGGTTTAATGATACCGGCTTTTTCGGCGGCGATCAACGGGCGTGTTTCGCCCAGAATAGCCGTATGGTCCAAGGCAATATTGGTAATAATGCTCAGCTCCGGCATCACTACGTTGGTCGAATCCAGCCTTCCGCCCAGCCCGGTCTCGATCACGGCTACGTCGACTCCCTGGCTGCGGAACCAGCAAAAAGCCATCGCCGTGGTCATTTCGAAGAACGAAAAACTATGGGCTACAAAAAAATCGAAATGCTCGTTGACAAAATCCGTCACGTAATCTTCCGGGATCATCGTGCCGTTCACCCGCATCCGTTCCCGGAAATCGATCAGATGGGGCGACGTGTAAAGTGCGGTACGGTATCCGGCCTCCATCAACACGGAAGCCAGCATACTGGACGTGGAGCCTTTCCCATTGGTGCCGGCTACATGGATGCAGCGCAGCCCCCGGTGAGGGTTCCCTAAATATTCCAGCAAGAGTTCGGTATTTTCAAGGCCCGGCTTATAGGCGTCGGAACCTATTTTCTGGAACATGGGCAGTGCGGAGAACATCCATTCCAACACCTGCCTGTAATCCATTTTTCTCGTAGTTACATCCATTCTCTTTGCGCGCAGCGGAACCGCCCTTTTCGGGAGCGGATCATCCCCTGACGGAAAATTCGTAAATAATCACCCCTTCCTGCACCGGCTCGGCCGACGGATTGGGCTGCCATTTGGTCTGGCGGGCCGCCTGTTCGGCATTGCGGATCAGCTGCGGGTCGGTCACTTCCGTCCCCTGCAGGGAATATTTAGCCGATATCACGTTGCCTTCCCGGTCTACCTGTACCCGCACTACGACCCGTCCCTGATCGGTGCCAGTGTATTCCGGCTTGGGTTTTGCCAAAGCTTTGCGCCCGGCCAGGCGGTAGTTCCCGTCGCCCCCTATGCCGGCCACTCCGTAATTGTCCGAAGAAAGGCTTCCTTCCGGGGAACCTTTATAGCCTGTCCCCTGCCCGTCCCCTTTCGAATGGTCGGTGCCGGGATTCAGGATATTGGCCAGGGCCTGGGAAGTGGTTTTGGAGGGTGTGGGGTCTTTCGGGGCGTCGGGCACCGGCTTGCTTTCCACCGGTTTTTTGACCGGATCCGGTTTCCTGGGTTCGGTTTTCTTTTCTTTTTCAAGCTCTTTCTTCACTTCCAGCGGGCTGTCCTCCACCTGGGTGGCGAGCGCCTCTTCGGGTACCTCCACATAAGGCACGGAAGAAGCCGGGGGTTGTGGCCCAGAACGCGGTATCTGTTCGTTATAGGCCGGAGACCCCGAACCGTCTTCGTCCATACCGAATGCCACGATCATCCCTCCCAACGGAGGAGGATCGAGGTATTTGATCCCGAACAGGAATATGCAAATGAGCATAACCACATGCACCGCAATGGTAACGGCCATGCCCTTCCTCTGGTCGGGATCCAAATGTGACGTTCCGGCGGACATCGCTTTGATTATCAGTTCTTCGGCGGTTGCACGCCCAATATCGGGGTCAGCCCATTTCTCCGGGCAATTTCAAACAGGTCGGTCACCTTCTGAAGCTCGATGGTGTTCTCCCCGCGGATCAGCACCGTCGTGTTCTCCTCCTGGGCGGCCAACTGCTGCAACCGGGGCTCGATATCGGAGTAACTCACCTGTTCCTTGTCGATATAATAGCGCCCGTCGGTAGTAGCCGTAACGGATACGATCTGCTTTTTTGTTGTCTGGCTCCCGGCTTTGGGCAGCACGATCTCGATCGCGTTCGAAGTAATGACCGTAGCCGAAAGCATGAAAAAGAGCAGCAGCAGGAAGATGATGTCCGTCATGGAGGCCATCGAAAATTCCGCGGATAACTTATTTCGTCCTTGTAGGTTCATATTCGGGCTTTTAGTTTGTTAAATACCTCCTTTTTGCGGCAAAAATTACACAAAACGGAGCCTATTCGGCCGGTTCGCTGAGCAAGTCGAGGAAATCCGCTGCGGTTACCTCTATGCTGTTGACCACTTTCTGGATGCGCCCTACCAGCAGGTTGTAGAATATGAATGCCATGATACCTACGATAAGACCGGCCACCGTAGTGGTCATAGCGGTGGAAATACCCCCTGAAAGATCCCCTATTTCAACCTGGCCTCCGGCATTGGCCATCGACTGGAACGCAATGACCATTCCGACTACCGTCCCGAGGAACCCGAGCATCGGCGCGGCGCCGGCGATCATTGCCAAGCGGCTGATATTGCCCTCCAGGGTGTATATTTCCAGTTTACCGGTATTCTCGATCGCGGTGGATATATCTTCCAGCGGTTTGCCGATCTTGTTGATCCCCTTCTTCATGATGCGGGATTCTACGGTGTTCTCCCGGTCGCAGGCCGCTTTGGCCTCGCTGAGCTTCCCGGCGGAAACCAGGGTTCGGATTGTGTCGGTAAAACGCGGGTCGTGCTTGGCAGCCCGTTTGATCAGGGAAGACCGTTCTACGAAGATATATACGGCCAGGATGGACATGACGAACTCCATCGCGATGATCACGATCCCGCTCCAGCCTCCGCTGACGATCATGTCCCATACGGTTTGGGTCTTCACTACCGGCATATCGGAAGCCAAGCCATTGGCTACGGCCTGCGAGAGACTGTCCGTCACGGTAGTGGCCGCATTGAGTAAAAACGCTGTAATCATAATTCGGTATGTGTTTTATCGTGATTATTTAGCGGCGGCGCGGCGCTGTTTGAAAAGCGGACGGTCGCCCATGAAATCGGCCACTTTTTCGCCGATCTTTTTGATCTTGCGCTCCGAAGAGATATTCATCAGCACCTCGTCGATCAGGGCCACGACCGTTTCCATATCTTTTTCTTTCAGTCCGCGGGTCGTAATAGCTGCCGAACCCACCCGGATGCCGGAAGTAACGTACGGGGACTTGTCGTCGAAAGGCACCATGTTCTTGTTTACCGTGATGTCGGCCTTTATCAGCGCGTTCTCGGCGTCTTTACCGGTAATACCCTTGTTGCGCAGGTCGATGAGCATCATATGGTTGTCCGTACCGCCCGAAACGAGGTCGTAACCGCGCTCCACGAACGCCTTGGCCATAGCGGCGGCGTTCTGCTGCACAGCCAGCGCATAACGGAAAAATTCGTCCGTAAGCGCTTCGCCGAAAGAAACGGCCTTGGCGGCGATCACATGCTCCAGAGGGCCTCCCTGGTTGCCGGGAAATACGGCCGAGTTGACGAGCGAAGACATCATCCGCACCTGTCCTTTCGGGGTTTTCAGGCCGAACGGATTTTCAAAATCCTTGCCCAGCAGGATCATCCCTCCACGCGGACCGCGCAGGGTCTTGTGCGTCGTGGTGGACACCACGTGGCAGTACGGGATCGGGTCGCTCAGCAACCCTTTGGCGATCAGGCCGGCCGGGTGCGAAATATCGGCGAACAAGAAAGCGCCCACGCTGTCGGCGATCTCGCGGAAACGTTTGAAGTCCATATCGCGGGAATAGGCGGAAGCGCCTGCCACGATCATTTTCGGTTTTTCACGCTGAGCGGTCTCAGCCACTTTATCGTAGTCGATACGGCCCGTTTCTTTTTCCACCCCATAGAAAGAGGTCTTGTACAATTTCCCGGAAAAATTCACCGGGGAACCGTGCGTGAGGTGGCCGCCGTGGGAGAGATCGAAACCCAGTATCTTGTCGCCCGGCTGGAGGAATGCGGCATATACGGCAGCGTTGGCCTGCGAACCGGAATGCGGCTGTACGTTGGCGTACTCGGCCCCGAAAAGGGCTTTGGCGCGGTCGATGGCCACAGTCTCCACCTGGTCTACCACTTCGCAGCCCCCGTAATAACGCGCGCCGGGATAACCCTCGGCGTATTTGTTGGTCAGGATGGAACCCATGGCTTCCAACACCTGGTCGCTTACGTAGTTTTCGGAGGCGATCAGCTCGATGCCATCCGTTTGGCGTTCGCGCTCGTCCTCTATCAGGTCAAAGATCAGCTTGTCTCTCTTCATGACGTTTTTATTTTGTTTGTTTATCGATTTTTAGAAAGAATACATTACTTTTCAGATCCCGGCGGCGAAATCCGCGTACTCCCGGGCGCTGCGTTCCAGTTCCGAGGCTGGTGTCCCATCCTCCGCCCCGTACAGAGCGTAGAACGACCGGTATTCGGCATCCACATAGCGGCACATCGTTTCAAACGGCCAAAGAAGTTCGCCCATCGTATGCACATACTTGCCATCCGGTCCGAAATCCTCTTTTTTGACCCCGGCCGAAACGGCGAGCGCCACTTTGCGTCCGCGCATCTTGTCCGCTTCCGGTTGCGGGCCGAAAGCCCAACCGAAAGCCAGCACTTCGTCCATCCATTTTTTAAGCAGCGAAGGGCAGCCGAACCAATAAATCGGGAATTGGAGCAGCAAAGCCCCATGGGCTTCCACCAGCGCCTGCTCCTTTTTTGCGTCGATATTTCCGTCCGGATAAGCATCGTACAAACAGTGTACGGTAAATTTTTCGGGGTGTTTTTCCAATTCCTCCGCCCATCTGCGGTTGACGACGGATTTTTCGAGATTCGGATGGGTAACGATTACAAGGGTCTTCATCGGCCTGTCTTATGCGGGATTGATTTTGTTTTGGTACTATGAACGCTAGTAAAGTGCCAAATTTACGAATTTCACCCTTTAAATCTACCATCGCGCGGAATAATATTTCGTCCGGTTACCCTGAGGCCCGGACAAAATGACGCAAAAACGCCGGGAACGGATTTGCGCAGCCTGAAAAAATGTCATAAATTACATCCCGGCACGGTCTTTGCTCTTTGGCAGACATACGAAAATAATACCCAAACGACATATGGATTTCAACAATTTTACCACTAAATCACAGCAGGCTATCCAGAAGGCCCAGATGATCGCCACCGATAAGGGGAATCCCCAGATCGAGAACGTGCACATCCTGGAGGGCATCTTCGATACGGACCAGAGCGTACTGCCTTTCCTGCTGGGCAAGACCGGCGTGAACGCCGAAGACTTCCGCCGCCAGGTGGGGGTCATCATCGATACGCTTCCCAAAGTATCGGGCGGCGAGGTATACCTCTCGCGCGATGCTTCCAAAATGCTGACCGATGCCCAAAGCATCGCCACCCAGATGGCCGACCAGTTCGTCACGGTGGAACACATGATCCTAGCCATGCTCAAAGGCTCGGACGAAACGGCCAAACTGTTCCGCCAGAATAACATCAGTGAAAAAGACCTGAAAGCAGCCATCGAAGAACTCCGCAAAGGGGAACGGGTGACCAAGCAGAACCAGGAGGACACCTACCAATCCCTCGAGAAATACGCCAAAAACCTCAACGAACTGGCACGCGAGAACAAACTGGATCCCGTTATCGGCCGCGACGAAGAAATACGGCGCGTGCTGCAGATCCTTACCCGCCGCACCAAGAATAACCCAATCCTTATCGGCGAACCCGGCGTGGGTAAAACCGCCGTGGCCGAAGGGCTGGCGCACCGGATCGTCAGCGGGGACGTCCCGCAGAATCTGTTGGACAAGACCATCTACTCGCTCGACATGGGCGCGCTGGTGGCCGGTGCCAAATACAAAGGGGAATTCGAGGAACGCCTTAAATCGGTCGTGAAAGAAGTGAGCGAATCCGAAGGGAGCATCATCCTGTTCATCGACGAGATACACACCCTGGTAGGGGCCGGCGGAGGCGAAGGCGCGATGGACGCCGCCAATATCCTCAAGCCCGCCCTGGCCCGCGGCGAACTCCGCTCCATCGGAGCCACCACCCTGAACGAATACCAGAAATACTTTGAAAAGGACAAGGCGCTCGAACGCCGTTTCCAGAAAGTACTGATCGAAGAACCCGACTACGAGGCGACGGTATCCATCCTGCGCGGCATCAAGGACAAATACGAAGCGCACCATCATATCCGTATCAAAGACGACGCCATCATCGCCGCCGTGGAACTTTCCACCCGGTACATCACCGACCGCTTCCTGCCGGACAAGGCCATCGACCTGATCGACGAGGCCGCCTCGCGCCTGCGGATGGAGATGAACTCCAAACCGGAGGAGTTGGACAACCTCGACCGCCGCATCATGCAGCTGGAGATCGAGATCGCGGCCATCAAGCGCGAAAAGGACAAAGCCAAACTTGAGACCCTGGGAGAAGAACTGGCCAACCTGCAGGAGGAGCGCAAAGGTGTGGAAGCCAAATGGCGTCTCGAAAAACAGATGGTCGACGATATCCAGGGTACGATGAAAAAGATCGAAGACCTTAAGTTCGAAGCCTCAGAAGCCGAACGCGCCGCCGACTTCGGCCGGGTGGCCGAGATTCGCTACGGCAGCCTGAAAGAGGCACAGGAAAAACTGAAAGCCCTCAACGACGAGTTCAAAACGATGCAGGCCGACGGCAAAGCCCTGATCAAAGAGGAAGTAGATGCCGAGGACATCGCCGAGGTCGTTTCCAAATGGACCGGTATCCCCGTGAAAAAGATGCTGGCCTCCGACCGTGAAAAACTCCTCCACCTGGAAGAAGACCTTCACCGCCGCGTGATCGGCCAAAACGAGGCCATTCGCGCCGTATCGGACGCGGTGCGCCGCAGCCGGGCCGGACTTCAGGATCCGCAGAAACCCATCGGCAGCTTCCTTTTCCTGGGGACTACCGGCGTGGGTAAGACCGAATTGGCCAAAGCACTGGCCGAACTGCTGTTCAACGACGAAAAAGCGATGATCCGTATCGATATGTCCGAATACCAGGAGAAACACTCCGTCAGCCGGTTGGTCGGCGCGCCTCCGGGATACGTCGGTTACGACGAAGGCGGACAGCTCACCGAAGCGGTACGCCGCCATCCATACAGCGTCATCCTGTTCGACGAGATCGAAAAGGCACACCCCGACACGTTCAACATCCTGCTCCAGGTACTGGACGACGGGCGCCTGACGGACAACAAAGGCCGCACCGTAGACTTCAAGAACACGATCATCATCATGACGTCCAACATGGGCTCGCACCTGATCATGGAAGCCCTCGAAGGCGTCCAAAAACCCAGTGAGGAGCTGCTCGAAAAGACCAAACTCCAGGTGTTCGACCTGTTGAAACAGCAGATACGGCCGGAATTCCTCAACCGGATCGACGAGATCATCATGTTCACCCCGCTCACCCGGGAAGATGTGAAGGACATTGTCAAACTCCAGATACACCGCCTGGCCTCGATGCTGGGCAAACGCGACATCCGCCTGGAAGCCGAAGACAGCGCCCTGAACCTAATGGCCGACCAGGGTTACGACCCGCAGTTCGGCGCGCGGCCTATCAAACGGGTGATCCAGCGCGACCTGATGAACGAACTTTCCCGCCAGATACTCGAAGGGAAGGTCGAACCGAAAGATACCATAGTAGTAAAAAGCGACGGGGACAAATTGGTCTTTGAAAACAAAGGGGTCTAATCCCCCTTGTTCCCTGCCGCAAAAAAGCCCGCCAAAATTGGCGGGCTTTTTTAGTAGCGTATCGGCGTTTTATTCGGCCGGCAGGACGATCACGATCCGGGTACCCGCCGTATAACCGGGGTCGATGTATATTTCTCCTGAGAGCCGCTTTACCACGAGCCTGCATACGTAAAGCCCCAGCCCGTTGCCTTTGCTGAACGTGTCGAGTTTAGTGAACCGTTCGAATACCTCTTCGTGTTTCTCCGGCGGTATTCCGCTCCCGGTGTCCGTCACGTCGAGCACCAGTTTATCCCCCTCTTTGCGGCAGCTCAACACGATGCTTCCCTGCCGGGTGAATTTCGCGGCGTTGTCCAGCAGGTTTTCCAGCACCAGCGACAGGTACCGGGCATGCGTAGGTACGATCAAAGACCCGGCGGGCATATTCACCCTGTATTCGACGCCCGGAATCTCCCGGGCGGACAAATGATCCATAGCCTGACGGCATATACCGGTAATATCCGCCGGCTTACGGGGCAGTTTTTCCTCCGACACGTCGAGCGTGGAGACCTCCAGCATATTATTTATCAGCGAGGTGAGAAGCGACGCGCTGTCCCGTATCTCCTGGGGAAAACTCCGCCGGGTTTCTTCATCGAGGGATTCGTCCAACAGCAGGCCCGAAAAACCGACGATCGCATTCAGGGGAGTGCGTATCTCGTGGCACATCGAATTGATGAAGGCTGTTTTCAGTTTTTCACTTTCCTCGGCCCGTAGTTTCAGCCGGGCCATCTCTTCCTTCATCCGCCGCTCTTTCCGCAGGTGCAGGTACAGGTAAACGCAAAGTAAAACGACCAAAACCAGCACGACCAACAAGCCAATGACCATCATACGCTTGTTGCGTATCTCCAGTTCGGCGTTCTCGTAGGCCAGCTTATCCATCCCGTATTCGACCTGCAGCTCGCTCAGCTTTTGCTGCTGGCCATGCGCATCGATGGAATCCCGTAAGAGGTTGGATATCTTGAGGTATTCGAGAGCCTTGGGATAATCCCCTAGTTTTTCGCATAATTCCGAATTGATGCCGTACAGCCCGGGGAGGTTGTAAACGGCCATCCGGAAGGCGTATTTTATAAGGCTGTCGTTGTAAACAAGCGCATTCTTCCAGTCCTCCCGGATTAGGTAGTAATTGTTCCGGGTAAGGAAATAGGTATATTTATTGGAAGGTTTATCCGAATCTTTGCAAAGCCCCTCGAGCAGTCCCAGGTAATGATCTGTCTGCTTTTCCGGCATCGCGTCCATATTGAGCAGGATCGAGGAGTAAATGGGGATATAGCGTTCGTTCAACGGATAGAACGGGCGGGAGTCCTTATAATACCGCTCCGCATAGCGCTCCTGCATCCGCAGGACTTCCTCCAGCAGGGCGATGGACTGTGAGTTTCTCTTCGTGGCAGCACACGCATAGGCCAAACGGCGCATAGCCTGCATCCGACACCAAAAACCTTCCTTGAAAGGCAGTTTCCGGGCCAGTTCGGCCGCCGTAGATAAATAAGGTATAGATTCTTCGAATTTATCCTGGTTCAGGAAACTAACTCCCAGGATATAGGCGTCCTCCACTTGCTTATAGAGGGTTCCCTCGCGGCCTTTCCGCGCCTGGTATTCCTTCAGCCGCTCCTCGATGGCTTTCCCTTTTTCGCTGCCCAGCATATCTAAATTATACAGGAACATCGAAAGGTAGCATATCCATTGGTCCCTGCTCTCCCGGGGCGCCAAACGTTCTGCCAGGGAATAATAGTACCGGGCGGAATCCGGCTGCTGGAGCAAAGCATAAGTAGGCACGAGATCGGTAAGAGCGTCCAACGCCGCTTCGGTCTGCCCGGACTGGAGGGCCTTTTCGTAGAGCAGTGTCAAATATCGGGGTTCTTCCGGGGTATCGTATGTGAGATCCGCCAAGTCCCTGTATATCTTCGCCTGCTGCCGGACGGACGTTTCGGCGGACAGCGCCCGTAACAAACTGTCCTTGGCGCCAGTCCCGGCCCGCGCATGGCTGTGAAAGACCGGCAGTAATAGGATGAATAGTACCAGATACCGCATTTCGTGGAATTTTGTATTGCGTTTCCGGTTGCGAAAATAGTCTTTTTCCCACCTTAAAACAACAGCCGGGGTATTAAAAATTATCCCGGCTGAAATCGCCCGGAACGGCGTTGCCGGTGATAGGAGTCCTACAGGGTATGATAAAAAGCCCCCCGGCCGGCCCGAAAAGGCCGCGCCGGAAAATCCGGGGAAGAAAATAAAGCCTTAGTTTTAAGAAAATTTGAGGTTTTTTTATCCCGGAAAAAGCTAACTTTGCTCCATTGCATAAAAATCAAGGATCAAAACTCAAATCATAAAATCCATTATGGCAAACACATTACCCCAACCGTTTACCCCACCCTACGAGATAGACCCCCGTTTTGAAAAGAGCGTGGTGTATTTTTCCATGGAATTCGCCATCGATCAAAGCCTGAAGATATATTCCGGCGGCCTCGGTTTTTTGGCCGGATCGCACATGCGCAGCGCCTACCAGCTCCGGCAAAACCTTACAGGTATCGGTATCCTGTGGAAGAACGGTTATTATGACCAGCGCCGCAATCCCGACCAGACGATGCAGGTAAGTTTCGAGGAAAAGATCTATAAATTCCTGACGGATACCGGCATCAAATTCACGATCGATATCAACCATACCCCGGTCTGGGTGAAAGCCTATTATCTGGATCCGAAGATATTCGGCACCGCCCCCCTTTTCCTGCTTACCACAGACCTGGAAGAGAACGATTTCCTGGCTCGTTCCACGACTTTCCGCCTGTACGATTCCGATCCGCAGGCCAAAGTGGCCGCCTCCATCGTGCTGGGGCGCGGCGGCATCAAACTGCTGGAACAGCTGGGCTACGAACCGGATATCGTCCACCTGAACGAAGCCCACGGCGTATCGGCCGCCTTTGCTATGTATGAGAAATACGGTAACGTGGAAGACGTCAAAAAACATATGGTCTTCACCACCCACACCCCGGAAGAGGCCGGGAACGAAAAGCACCCGTTCGACATGCTGGCCAACCTGAGTTTCTTCGGAGACGTCCCGTTGGATACCGTCCGGGAGATTTCCGGGGTGAAAGACGGCGTGTTCAACCACTCGCTGGCCGCCCTGCGCATGAGCCACCTGGCCAACGGGGTATCCAAACTCCACGGCGAGGTATCCCGCCATATGTGGGAACACAACGAGGGCATCCCGCCTATCACCCATGTGACCAACGCCCAGAACAAATCTTTCTGGGCCGACTATATCCTGGAACAGGCCCGGGTAACGGGCAACGAACTGCTGCTTACCGCCCGGAAAAGCGCCCTGAAAAAGAGTCTTTTCGATTACGTGGCCGATCAGTGCGGAACTATACTCGACCCGCAGGCGCTGACCATCGTGTGGGCCCGGCGCTTCGCCGAATACAAACGTCCCGACCTGCTTACCCGGGATATAGAGCGCTTCCGCCGCCTGTTGGAGAACACCAAAACACCCGTGCAGATCATCTGGGCAGGCAAACCCTACCCGTCCGATTACGGGGCCATCAGCCTGTTCAACAAACTGGTGGACATGTCGAAACATTACAAGAACATGGCGGTGCTGGTAGGTTATGAACTGTGGCTCTCCCGCAAGCTCAAACTGGGAGCCGATATCTGGCTGAACAATCCCCGCATCACCCGCGAGGCGTCCGGGACTTCCGGCATGACCGCCGCCATGAACGGGGCCATCAACTTCTCGACGTATGACGGATGGATCCCGGAATTCGCCAAGGACGGGGTCAATTCGTTCATCATCCCCCCTCAGGATTACAAACTGCCAACCTACGAGCAGGACACCCGCGACATGGACAATATGTTCGACATCCTGGAAAACAAGATCATTCCGATGTATTACGAGAACCGTAACGGCTGGACGCAGATGATGCTCGCCTCGATGAACGACGTCGTACCGTTCTTCGATTCGGCCCGCATGGTTACCGAGTATTACGAAAAAATATACAATGCACCCGTAGAATAAACCTTTACGGAAAACGAAAGCGGCCGGGCAATTGCCCGGCCGCTTTCGTTTTCCGGCAGATTACAACTTATCGATTAAATCGATCATATGAGCTGAAAATTCGCTGTTCAGATCAAGACCGCCAGGTAAGACAGACGTATTCGGGCCTGCAGAAGTGGCATTGGAATAAAGAGAAACCAATAGTATTTCATATCCATTTGCCCGGCCGAGCCCCAAGACATTGTTCAAAGTTGTTCCCTTGGTTCTCGAAGCACAAATAATAATATCGCATCCCATTCCGATAAAATCCAATAAACTATCTCCTTGTCTGGAACCGGGATCCCCCGCGCTCTCGATACCGATGAGTTTATTTTTATAGGTGACCGTCGCCTTGATATCGTACCCGGCTATCAAAACGGTATACTTGTTCCCTGCTTTCAATCGATCAAAAACAGCCTTTACAGCGGATGTTTTACCTATCTGACCCGTCCCCCAGACATTGATAATTGTTTTCATGTAAGCTATTTTTTAAATAATTCCTACAATGTTAATGAAATTTTCCGACACAGCCGGATCAAAATATTTAATTAACAGAACTTCTCTTCCGGCATGTAAGATTGTGGATAAAAACCCCGGAAGAACTGTCTTTCAGCCGTATTTTTTTGCTAAATTTGTTGTCCTGAAAAACAGAAAAATCTAAATACATTGGATAGAAAACCTATCATCGCCGTAGACGGCGTGTCCGGTTCGGGAAAAAGTTCCATCGCCCGGGCGATCGCCAAGAAGTACGGTCTTTTATACGTCGACACCGGCGCCATGTACCGGGCAGTGACTTATTATGCCATGCGCAAGAACTACCTGTCGCAGGGCGAATTCCTGAAGAACCTCCTGATCGCCGACCTGAACAAGATCAAGATCGATTTTGCCCCGAACGGCCATACCCTGCTGGACGGCGAGGATGTGGAAGACGCGATCCGGTCGATGGAAGTCTCCGAGAACGTCAGCCTGGTATCCACGGTTCCGGAAGTCCGGATGGCCATGGTGCTGCTCCAGCGCGGTGTCTCGCGCGACCGCGGTATCGTCATGGACGGCCGCGATATCGGCACGGTCGTATTCCCGGAGGCGGATGTAAAACTGTTCATCGTCTCCGATCCCCGCGTGCGGGCCGAACGACGCTATAAAGAACTAAAAAACAAAGGTTTGGAAGTGAATTTCGATGAGGTTCTCGAGAACATCACCGCCCGGGATTATACCGATTCGCACCGGGAGATATCCCCCTTGGTCAAGGCGCCGGATGCCGTAGAAGTCGACAATTCCGCCCTCTCTATCGAAGAGCAGAACGCCAAAATAGACGCCATCATCGACGCAAAGCTAATAAAATATTAAAAGAGCGTTTTTTCGGGCTTTTTCGGGTTGCTGTAATATAATAATTGTCAATCATATATATTACAGAAAGCCCCTCTGAACGTATCAGAAGCCTGTGAGACAAAAAATGTGAATTAAAATTTACTTAAAATTGCACATTGCACGCATTATTTTGTAACTTTGTCTATACAAAAGAATAACAATCAAAATTTTTATTAATATGAAAAAACTAAGTGTAAAAACATTGGCTCTGGCTGGATCCGCTGCCCTACTGATGGTGGGCTGTAACAGCTGGAAAGACATGGCCCAGGATTACTACACGGTAACTCCGGATCCCCTGGTTGTCAAAGGCGGACAAGTAAGCTTTGACATCAACGGCCAGTTCCCCGCTCAGGTTTTCAACCGGAAAGCGGCTCTTGAACTTACCCCCAACCTTATGTATGCTAACGGAACGACCGCATTCGAATCGGTTGTTTACCAGGGCGAAAAATATCCCGGTAACTACACCGTGATCCCTTACGCCGAAGGCAAATCCGTTTCTTATTCGAATTCTACGGCTTACAACCCCGATATGGCACAGTCCGAACTGGTGGTTAACGTAGTAGGTCTGAAGGGTAATAAAATGAAAGAACTCGGCGCTATCAAGATCGCCGACGGTGTGATCGCTACCGAAACGATGGTTAAGAACGACTTCAAAGCCGTTGTCGCTCCGACCAACTTCGTACGCGACACGCAGGCTTCGCAGAGCGCCCTGATCCACTTCCTGGTGAACTCTTCTTACGTGCGCCCCGCACAGCTGAAGAACGCCGGATACCTGGCCCTGCTCGAGTTCGTAAAACAGTCCGTAAAGGATACCAACCTGGTGATCAACTCCGTGGATTTCATCGGACACGCATCTCCTGAAGGTGAGGCTACCCTGAACGAAAACCTGTCCATCGACCGCGCGAAAGCTGTTGAGGCTTATGCCAAGAAAGAGATCAAGAAGTACAAGATCGCCGGCGAAGATGCCGCTTCTTTCTACAGCGAGAAGGGTGAAGGCGCCGACTGGGACGGTTTCTTCGACCTGTTGGCCAATTCCAACATGACCGACAAGGCTATGATCAAACGCACCCTGGACGGCGAGCCCCTGCTTGCCACCAAGGAAGCTACCCTTAAGAGCCTCGAAAGCACCTATGCCGAGATCCGCGACCAGATCCTTCCCGAACTCCGCCGTACGGAGATCAAGGTGAACTACACCATCATCGGCAAGACCGACGCCCAGATCCTGGCCCTGGCCAAGAACGACCCGTCCAAACTGACGGCCAACGAACTGATGCACGCAGCTACTCTGACGCAGAACGCCGACGAGCAGCTCGCATTCTACAAGAGCATGGTTTCCCTCTACCCGAACGACTACCGCGGATACAACAACGAAGCTATCCTGCTGTGGGTGAAGGGCGACAAAGCCGCTGCCAAAGCTCTCTTTGAAAAAGCCTACAACATAGAGGCTAACGCTGTAACGAAGAACAATATCGGTGTAGTGAAAGCTGACGAGAACGCCAACGGCGCAGCTCTGGAGCTCTTCAAAGCTTCCGATACTCCCGAGGCTACCTACAACCAGGGCATACTGGCTATCAAGGCCGGTAACTATGCTCAGGCCGTGGCAATGACCAAAGGCTACGACACGTTCAACGCCGCCCTGGCCCAGATACTCAACGGCAATCCGAAATCCGCTATCAGCACCCTCGACAAGATGGATTGCGACTGCGCTTCGATGCTCTACCTGAAAGCTATCGCTTACGCCCGCGACGGACAGAACGCCAAAGCTAAGGCTACCCTGGCTGAGCTCGCTCAGAAAGACGCGGCTATGGCTGCCAAGGCTCAGAAAGACCTTGAGTTCCGCAACCTATAATTGATTACGGTCAATGACCGAAGAACCCCGCCGGATGGCGGGGTTCTTTTTTATGTGCCCGTCCCACAAAAAAACGCCCGGCCATTCGGCCGGGCGTTTTATATACGTTTCTTTTCCTTTTACTCTTCCAACCGGACACCGACCGGGCAATGATCCGATCCCGTCACGTCCTGCAGGATGAACGCCTCCTTCACCCGGGGCATCAGCTGCTGTGAAGCCAGGAAATAATCGATCCTCCAGCCTACGTTCCGGCTGCGCGCTCCGCCACGATAGCTCCACCACGAGTATTCGTCTTTTTTATCCGGATAGAAATAGCGGAACGTATCGACCAGCCCATTGTTTAAATAACGATCCATCCCGTCGATCTCCGCCTGCATATATCCGGCGGACTTATTGTAGTTGGCTGCCGGATTAGCCAGGTCTATATTGGCGCGTGCCACGTTCATATCCCCGCAAACGAGTACCGGCTTCTTTTTTTCGAGCCCTTTCAGGAAATCGAAAAAAGCCCTGTCCCACTCCTGCCGGTAATCCAGGCGCAAAAGTTCGGCCCCGGAATTGGGCGTATACACATTCACCAGGTAAAATCCCGGATATTCCGCCGTAATGACACGTCCTTCGGCATCGTGCTCTTTCAGGCCTATGTCATACGTCACGTTCAAAGGCGCCTCCTTCACGGCAATCGCCGTGCCGGAATAGCCTTTCCTGTCGGCCGAGTTGGCATAAATCGTATATCCGAGCATGCTTTGCAGGGCTTCGCGAACCTGGTCCGGCTCGGCCTTGGTCTCCTGGAAGCACAGCACGTCGGCCTCGATCCGGTCTATGAAATTATAAAAATCTTTCTTCACTACGGCGCGCACACCGTTGACGTTCCATGAAATAAGCTTCATACTTTTCGATTTAAATTTTACCAATATAGGGAAAACCGGGAGGAAACGGGCAGTCTGTCCCCTGTTTTCCGAGGCGTATCCTATATTTTCAAATATAGTGAAAGCCGGGCGCCGTTCAAACTTGTTTGAAAATGACGAAGGCATCCTATATCGCGCAAATATAGCAAAATCCACAGAATAATCCGTACCCGTAATACCCCAGAGCCTATAAACAGTAAAGCCTCCAACTTTTTCCGACACTTGAACATTCTTTTGCGCTTCTTAAGACAACTTTTGGTATTTTTGTGGGAAGCAAAAATAAGGATAACCTTTTTCCCGGAACCAGACATTGAGCCAAGAAAACCAGCGCACCATTACCTTACAAGAAGTATCTCCCGCCGAATTTTTCGGCGAGAACAACGATAAACTCCGCATCCTCTCGTCCTATTTTCCCAAGCTGAAGATCATCGGACGGGGGAACGAACTCATCGCTTTAGGCGAGGATGAAGTGCTGGACCAGTTCGAGAAGAAAGTTGACCGCCTCAGCTCCTACCTCCACCGGTACAACGCCCTGCCCCGCATCGCCATCGAACGTATCCTGGAAAGCGATTCGGACCAGGAAAAAGCCCGGCAGGCAAAGGACGGGGTGATCCTACACGGCTCTTCGGGACAGCCTATAAAAGCCCACAGCGCCAACCAGCAAAAAATGGTCGACCAGATCGAAGACCACGACCTGCTTTTCGCCGTCGGCCCGGCCGGAACGGGAAAAACATACACCGGCGTGGCTTTGGCCGTCAGGGCCCTGCGGGACAAAGAGGTCAAACGGATCATCCTCACGCGTCCGGCTGTCGAAGCGGGCGAGAACCTGGGCTTCCTTCCCGGCGACGTGAAGGAAAAACTCGATCCTTACCTCCAACCTCTTTACGATGCCCTGCGCGATATGATACCGGCCGAAAAACTGTCCGCCCACCTCGAAAAAGGAGTCATTCAGATCGCTCCCCTGGCCTACATGCGCGGACGGACGCTGGATCATGCGTTCGTCATCCTGGACGAAGCGCAGAACACCACGCCCATGCAGATGAAAATGTTCCTCACCCGGATGGGGCCCAACGCTAAGTTCATCGTCACCGGCGATCCCGGACAGGTGGACCTCCCGCCGCGGCAGAAATCCGGGTTGGAACAGGTGCTGAAGATACTCCCCGGCATAAAAGGCATCGCGCTGGTGGAGCTGAACGAAAAGGACGTGATACGCCACCATTTGGTAAAAGATATTATAAAAGCTTATAAAACCATCGAATAACATGTCACCAAACGCTTTGAAAGAGACCGGTTTCCGCCTCCCGGGACAAAAATCGCTTTACCGCGGAAAAGTACGGGATGTCTATACGCTCGAAAACGATATCATGGTCATGGTAGCTACCGACCGTATTTCGGCTTTCGACGTGGTATTGCCCGAAGCCATCCCCTACAAGGGACAGGTATTGAGCCTCATCGCTACGCGCTTTATGGAGCTTACCCGGGATATCATCCCCAACTGGATCATCGGCACTCCCCATCCGGCCGTGACCGTGGGCAAACGCTGTGATCCTTTCAAAGTGGAAATGGTGATCCGCGGATACCTCTCCGGACATGCCTGGCGGGAATATAAAGCCGGACGCCGGACCCTTTGCGGGGTCGCGCTGCCCGAAGGATTGAAAGAAAATGACAAACTCCCTCAGCCTATCATCACTCCCACCACCAAAGAAGACCTGGGATCGCACGACGAGGACATCTCCCGCGAGGGCATCCTTTCCCGCGGCATCGTCGGGGAGAAGGATTACGCCGCCCTGGAAGAATACACGTACCGCCTTTTCCAGCGTGGCACCGAAGTGGCCGCTTCGCGCGGGCTGATCCTGGTAGACACCAAATACGAATTCGGAAAAGACGTAAACGGGGCCATCACCCTGATCGACGAAATACACACCCCGGACTCTTCCCGCTATTTCTACGCGGACGGATATGCCGAACGCCAGGCGAAAGGCGAACCCCAGAAACAACTGTCCAAAGAGTTCGTGCGCGAATGGCTGATGGCCGAAGGTTTCCAGGGACAGGCCGGGCAAAAGATCCCCGATATGACCCCGGAAGTGGTGGCCGGTATCTCGGCCCGTTACATTGAGCTGTACGAGCATATCATGGGTGAAAAATTCACCGGGGAGAGCACCGAAGGCATCGAAAAGAAAACCGTAGACTTCCTCGCCGGCCTATGATGGATTTCCTGGCCGAATACGGCGCCTGGGGACTGTTCATCGCATCCTTTTTGGCGGCCACCATCCTGCCGCTGGCCTCGGAAATCGTCCTGATAGGGGTTATCGCGGCCGGTGTCGACCCGTGGACAGCCCTTTGGGCGGCTTCGACAGGCAATACGCTGGGCGGTATGACGAGCTATTTCCTCGGGTATTTTTTCGAGATCAAAAAAGTCTGCGGATGGTTCGGGGTAAAACCCGAAAAACTCGACCGGATGTACCCCTATGCCCATCGGTACGGATACCTTTTGGGATTCTTGGGCTTTATGCCCGTCATCGGCGACGTAGTGATGATCGCTTTGGGCTCCCTGCGCAGTTCGTGGTTCGGCACCCTGGTCACCTCGGCCGCCGGGAAAACGCTCCGGTACTATATCATCGTCTTTACCCAACTGAAAATAACGGGAGCATAGCCCCACGACCCTTTGCCTGCTTGGGAAAAAGCAAGCTGAAATTTCTACTGCGATGAACACCGATTCCGCAAACGATATCCTCCGCCGGTACTGGGGGCACGACGCCCTGCGGCCGGCCCAGCAGAAGGCTATCGCAGCGGTGATGAAAGGCCGGGACACCCTGGCCATCCTGCCCACCGGAGGCGGTAAATCGGTATGCTACCAAATACCCGCATTGCTGCGGCCCGGAGTAGCGCTCGTCGTGTCGCCACTCATCGCCCTGATGGAAGACCAGGTAAAGGCTCTGACTAAAAAAGGTATCCCGGCTGCTTACATCAACAGTACTCTTCCTTATCCGGAAATACGATCCCGGCTGGACCAGGCGGCAGGAGGAAATATCCGTATCCTGTACATCACCCCCGAACGCATCGCCACCGAAAGCTTCGGGCAGGCCGCCCGTTATATGAACGTCTCGCTCATCGCCGTGGACGAGGCCCATTGTATCTCGGAATGGGGGCACGACTTCCGCCCCGCCTACCGCAATATCGCCGGTCTGCGGAAACTTTTTGCCGCACCTGTTATAGCCCTGACTGCCACCGCCACCCGGAAAACCGCTGTGGATATTTGCCAAAGTTTATCTTTTAGCGCTGACTTTGAAATAGTCCTCGAATCCCTGCGCCGGGCAAATCTGACCTACCGGGCCACGGAAAGCAACTGCTGCACAGAAGACCTGTTGAGTATCTTGCAGCAAAACCCCGGTACGGCTATCGTCTATTGCGGTACCCGGGCCGAAGTCCTCGCGAGCGCCCACCTGCTGGAAAAAAACGGAATATCCGCCACACAATACCATGCCGGACTGGCCGCAGCCGTACGTTCCCGGGCGCTCTCCCAATGGATGAGCGGCGAAAAAAGGGTCATGGTAGCCACCAATGCCTTCGGCATGGGAATAGACAAAGCCGATGTGCGTACCATCGTACACCGTTACATCCCCCCCTCCCCGGAAGACTATTTCCAACAGGCCGGGCGGGTGGGCCGCGACGGCCTGCCCGGTAAGGCAATCATCCTGTACGACCGGAAAGCTGTTTCCACGATGAAACGCCTGAGCGGGAGCGCCCCGGATGCGCGGCACGTACTGGCCGTATACCGGCTGTTGTGTGCCTTTTTGCACATCGGGGAAGGCGAACTGCCCGAAGGAGACACCCTGTTTCCCCCGGATGATTTTTACCGGTTCTGCGGCAAAGACCCGGCCGAAGTACGTGCGGCACTGGGCGTATTGGTGCGTTCGGGGATCATCCGTTTTTTGGACAGTGAAAATCCCCTGCCCCGCGTCCGCATCCTGGCTTCCCCCGCCGAATGCCACAATATCCCGGATGGGAACACCGCACGAGCCATGGAAGCCCTGGCCCGCTCCCTGGACGGCGTATTCAGCTATGCCAGCGACCTGGACCCGGAACTGCTGGCAGACCAAGCGTCACTGACCGTGAAGGACTTTGAAAAAGCACTGGAAGACCTCTCGAAATGGGGAATGATAGAATATCGACCGGCTAAAAAATACAGTTCCCTGTTCCTTTGCGCTCCCCGCAACGACAGGGCCGTGAGTGCCCTGCTCGAAAAAAATTCGGCCGATACGGCAAGCCGGCGGAAAGAACGGGCCGAGAAAATGGAGGAATATCTCCGTACCGACCAGTGCCGTGCCCGGTGGCTGGAGGCCTATTTTGGGGAGAACGAGATGGAAGATTGCCAGACGTGTGATAACTGTCTGAAAAACGGCAAAGGAGCGGGTGTGGAAAAAATACTGGGTAGCCGCCGGCTTTCTGCCCAGGCCATAGCCCAGGAAACGGGACAAAGCCTCGAAGAAGTGATCGCCTCTTTACGGATCCTGATGGAAGAAGGCCGGGCGGTATTCGACGGGCGGGGAAAATTTTACCTCAAATCGGATTCCCCGCAATAGCAGGCCTTCGGCCTGCGCGCGGCTCACGCCGCGCGCGTTTGAGGGCAATAAAAGAAAAACTATATTTGTACGGAAGAAAAATACGGCCGTGGCCGAAAGCAGATGAAAGACAAAAAAGACCTTAAGATCGTATTTATGGGAACCCCCGAGTTCGCCGCTGTCCAACTGGACGCCCTGCTCGAAGCCGGATACACCGTCAGCGCCGTCGTGACCGCACCCGACAAACCCGCCGGACGGGGCAAAAAAATGACCCCCAGCACCGTGAAAACCTTCGCACAGGACAAAGGGCTCCGCATCCTCCAACCTGAAAAACTTCGCGATGAAACTTTCCTGAAAGAACTAAAAGAGATCGACGCCGACCTGTTCGTCGTGGTGGCATTCCGAATGCTGCCCCGCGAAGTATGGCGCATGCCCTCCCTGGGGACATTTAACCTGCACGCCTCCCTGCTGCCCGACTACCGGGGCGCCGCCCCTATCAACTGGGCCATTATCCGCGGGGAAACGAAAACCGGTCTGACCACCTTCCTGCTGGACGAAGATATAGACACAGGGCACATCCTACTACAACGGGAGGCGGATATCCTCCCCGCAGACGATTTCGGCACTCTGTATTACAAACTGGCGGAACTGGGGCGCACACTCACCGTCGATACAGTCGAGCTCCTCCGCACAGGCCAGGCACAGCCCAAGCCCCAAAAGCCGGCCGAAGATCCGAAACCCGCCCCGAAGATATTCAAACCCGACACCCTGGTGCGTTGGACCCGCCCTGCGCAGGAAACGGTGAACTACGTCCGCGGACTTTCTCCCGTACCGGGCGCCTATACACTGCTGTGGAGCAAAGAGGAAGCGCTGCCGTTGAAAATATACAAAGCATCTGTGACGGACATTCCCACCGGAGGCTACTACGGGCAAATACGCATCGAGGGAAAACGCCTTTTGGCCGGATGCTCGGATTTCTTCGTGGAGCTACTGGAAGTACAGCCGGAAGGGAAAAAACGGATGTCCGCCGCTGATTTCCTCAACGGTTTCCGCCCAGCCGGGGACGAACGTTTTTTGTAAATTTTTCCTTATTTAATGATCCATATGTATGGCCGGAATCGGCGGCCGGTAAGAGCGGATCACCAGGTAAATACCGAAGAAAATGGCCATAGCCGCCAGCACCGTATCCCAGTGCAGCTTATCCTGCCCCATCCACAGGGAGACTGCCGTAGCGATGATCGGGCCTATGTAGGCGTACATACTGCTGACCATCGGCTTGACGTATTTCAATCCGTAAGCCTGCAACAGGTTGGGCAGGAAAGTCGGCAACAACAGCACAAATAGGTAAGCCCAGAGTACCGGATGCGTGAAAGCCGCATAATCCGTGTGGACGATGGCCGGCGCCCCGAACGGCAGCATCATCAGAGCTCCTGCACAATAGATCCACCGCAGGACTGTCATCGTTTTGTATTTAAGGAGCAGTTTTTTGACCCACACCATATAAAAGGCTGTAAAAAATACGCATAACAGCACGAACAGGTTTCCGTACAGGGTCGACGACGGATGGGAGGAAGAACTCCCCATCAGGATCACGGCCGCCGCTCCGCCGGCAGCGAACAAAACTCCTATGATCCGCTTAGGCGTGAACTTGTCGATCCCGATGATCACGGACAATATCAACACGAAGATCGGGATCAGCGTGCCGATGACCGATCCGTCTACCGGGCTGGTATGTGCCACTCCTTCCATCAGGAAAATTTTCCGCAGGGCGGTGATCAGCAGCGCAGCCCCTAACAGCTTAGGGATGTCTTTTTTATCCACTTTCTCCCAAGGACTAAAAGGGAGCGTGGCCAGGGAAAGCAAAGCCGCTATCACAACCGCGGAAGTGGCCATAGCCAGCGGCGAGATATACTGGGGCATTACAATCTTATAAAACGGGTAATCGAGCGCCCAAATGACGTTACACGCCAAAAGGGCAATATGGGGACGTAGTGACTTGTCCATATCGGGTTTAGGTTTTAGGTTGGGTACAGCAATTTAGCAAATAATCCGTTATCATCCAAAACGAAACCCGTTTTTTTTCATCCCTTTGCGCCAAAGAAAAATCTGAAAATCAGTGTATTTGATCGGGGTATTCGCACAGGCTGCCACCTACGAATTACATATTCAAGCTTTTAGCCCGCAAGTGGTTAAAAAAAGATCGTTATAATCCTTTATTTTTCCGAAAAAAAGACCTAATTTCGCAAGCATCTCAAATGGATAATGGCCCACCCTGTTATCGACTGAGTATCAGTTATTTTTGAAAAAAGTAATTCAAAATAATCACGATCCGCGACCCGAGGGCGCGGGTCACAAACCAAACACATTATGAGTAACGTAAAGTATGTTTACACGTTCGGCGACGGAAAAGCCGAAGGAAAAGCAGACATGAAAAACCTGCTTGGCGGTAAAGGTGCCAACCTTGCCGAGATGAACTTACTGGGACTTCCCGTTCCCGCCGGATTCACTATTACCACCGAAGCCTGCACCCTTTACAACCAGAAGGGCAAGGACGCTGTGGTAAAACTGATAGAAAAGGATGTAAAGGCTGGCATCGCCCACATGGAAAAGATCATGAACGCCAAGTTCGGATCTAAGGGAGAGGCATTCCCTCTGATGGTATCCGTACGCTCGGGTGCCCGCGTATCCATGCCGGGTATGATGAACACGGTACTGAACCTGGGCATCAACGACGACGCTGTAAAACTGCTGGCCGAGAAATCGGGCAACTCGCGTTTTGCCTGGGACTCCTACCGCCGCTTCATCCAGATGTACGGCGACGTGGTAATGGGTGTGGAAGCTGCCAAAGGCGAGCACGATCCTTTCGAAGTAGAGATCGACAAACTCAAAACCGCCCGTGGTCTTAAACAGGACACCGAATTCTCGGTAGAAGACCTGAAGAAACTCGTAGAGGCTTTCAAGAAAGTCGTGAAAAAACGTACAGGCAAAGAATTCCCGACCAATCCCTGGGACCAGCTCTGGGGCGCTGTCTGCGCCGTGTTCGATTCCTGGAACACCGAGCGTGCCGTGCTTTACCGCCAGCTCAACCAGATCCCCGAAGAATGGGGTACGGCTGTTAACGTACAGTCGATGGTTTACGGTAACATGGGCCTGAATTCCGCCACCGGCGTATGTTTCTCGCGCGACGCCGCCACCGGAGAAGACCTGTTCAACGGTGAATACCTGATCGACGCACAGGGTGAGGACGTGGTTGCCGGTATTCGCACGCCTCAGGAAATCACCAAGGAAGGCTCGCTTCGCTGGGCCAAACTCCAGGGTGTTTCCGAAAAGGACCGCAAGGCGAAATTCCCTTCCCTCGAGGAGTCTATGCCGGAAGCTTACGCCGCGCTGAACGCCACCCAGGAGAAACTGGAAAACCACTTCCGCGATATGCAGGATATGGAGTTCACCATTCAGGACGGTAAACTCTGGATGCTCCAGACCCGTAACGGTAAACGTACCGGAACGGCCATGGTCAAGATCGCTGCCGATATGGTCAAACAGGGTATGATCGACGAAAAGACCGCCCTTCTCCGCCTGGAACCGAACAAACTCGACGAACTGCTCCACCCGGTATTCGACAAGGCTGCTCTGAAAGCCGCCAAAGTGATGACCAAAGGACTTCCCGCTTCCCCCGGCGCTGCCTGCGGACGCGTAGTATTCTTCGCCGATGAGGCAGAAGACTGGAAAACCCGCGGCGAGAAAGTGATCCTCGTGCGTCAGGAAACTTCCCCTGAAGACCTGCGCGGTATGCACGTATCCGAAGGCATCCTGACCGCCCGCGGCGGGATGACCTCCCACGCGGCCGTTGTGGCGCGCGGCATGGGTAAATGCTGCGTGTCGGGAGCCGGCGAAGTGATCGTAGACTACCAGAAACGAGTATTCACCATCGGCAACACCGTTGTCAAGGAAGGCGATTGGATCTCCCTGAACGGTTCGACGGGTGAGGTGTATGCGGGACAGGTGGAAACCGCTGCCGCTACCCTGAACGAAGACTTCAAGACCATCATGAAGCTGGCTGAAAAGCATACCCGCATGTATGTCCGCACCAATGCCGATACCCCGCACGATGCCCAAGTGGCCCGCGACTTCGGTGCAAAAGGTGTAGGTCTGTGCCGTACGGAGCATATGTTCTTCGAAGGCGACCGTATCGACGCTATGCGCGAAATGATCCTTTCCGATACCGTAGAACAGCGCCGCGCCGCTTTGGCAAAGATCCTGCCGGTACAGCGCGCCGACTTCGAGGGTATCCTCAAGGCTATGGACGGACTGGGTGTAACTATCCGCCTGCTCGACCCGCCTTTGCACGAGTTCACCCCGAACGATCCTGCTTCCCAGAAATACATGGCTGAAAAGCTCGGCATTTCTGCCAAGAAGGTAAAACAGAAAGTAGATTCCCTGCACGAATTCAACCCGATGCTCGGTCACCGCGGTTGCCGTTTGGGTATCACTTATCCGGAGATTACCGAAATGCAGGCCCGCGCCATTATCGAGGCTGCCTGCAACCTGAAGAAAAAAGGCCTCGACCCGAAGCCCGAGATCATGGTTCCGCTGGTCGGCACCGTCAAGGAGCTCAAACAGCAGGCAGCCATCATCCGCGAAACGGCCGAAAAGGTATTCGCCGAGAAGAAGGTGAAAGTGGACTACATGCTTGGAACGATGATCGAGATCCCGCGTGCCGCCCTGACCGCCGATCAGATCGCCGAAGTGGCCGAGTTCTTCTCGTTCGGTACCAACGACCTTACACAGATGACCTTCGGATACTCCCGCGACGACGCCGGTAAGTTCCTTCCCGAGTACATCAAGAAAGGCATCCTTAAAACGGATCCGTTCGCTGTCCTCGACCAGGAAGGCGTAGGCCAGCTGGTAGAAATGGGTGTGAAGAAAGGTCGCTCGACCAATGCCGACCTGAAGGTGGGTATCTGCGGAGAGCATGGAGGAGAACCTTCTTCGGTTATCTTCTGCGACAAGGTAGGCATGAACTACGTTTCCTGCTCGCCGTTCCGCGTGCCTATCGCCCGTCTGGCAGCCGCTCAGGCAGCCCTGATGCACAAGAAGTAATCAGACGCTTCTATATATGCAAATCCGCCCCGGAAATTTCCGGGGCGGATTTTTTATAAGGGACAACTTTGCTTACATAAAACCCTTTTCCCATCCGGGATACCTCCAGTGGCAAACAAAAGGCCCGCAAACAATGTTTGCGAGCCTTTTGTTTGCCAAGGGCAGTCCTACTACTTTTCGGCCTCGATCACATCCTTGAACGTCTTAAAGCTATACCCCTTCTCTTTCAGTTTTTCGATGATTTCCCCCAAGTGCGTGTATAACCTATCGTCGTCGGTACGATTCGGGTAATTCATCGCATGTACCAGGATAACGGTTCCGTTGAGGGTATGTTCTTTCTCATAATTCCAGATATTGTCGAGCAATTGCTGAGCCGAATGGTAGGAAGGATCCTCCGGGCCCATCCAATCCAGCCCGGTTACCAACCCCTCGGTCGGATTGACCAACTTATATCCCAATTTGCGCAAAGCATCGGCGCTGAACTGATTGTAATATTCATAAGGCGGGATCATCCATTGGTACTGCTCTTTCTTCAGCCCTAGTTTTTCGAGTTCGGCTTCCATTCCCTGAATGTCTCGTGCCAGGGAGTCCTCCGTCACTAGGTTCACATTCCGATCCTCGTACGAGCAAAGCAAAAGATGTTTGTCGGAGTGTGCAGACAAATAATGGCCCTGCTCTATGATATCCTTGAGGGTTTGCTGGTACTTTTCCACGCGGAAACAATTCCCGGTAGGGAAGAAAGACCCCTTAACCCCATGTTCGGCCAATATCTCCACGACCGGCGCCGCGCCGTCGAAATTTTCAAAGTATCCGTCGTCGTCCGTACTGTAATGCCCGGTAAAGACCAGGTATACGGATTTTTCATCGGGATTTATCTTTTGCGCCACGCCATACTGGTCGTTCACCAGGACGAGCTCCTTTTTTTTACCACAGCCCACGACTACCATCAAAGCGGCAAGCACAAATACGGAAAGGATTGTTTTTTTCATGTCAGGAAATTTGTGAAGTATTAATTTTGACAACAATTGTCCAACAAATGTAGAAACTTAACTCAAAAAACTGATAAATGCGGGCATTATTAACTAATGTAGGTAAAGAAAAAAGCCCCTGAAACGACATTCAGAGGATTTTAAATTGCTGACTCACATCTTTTTGCAATTTAGTGTTCCGGGAGGGGTTCGAACCCACGACCGGCTGATTAGAAATCCATATATTTTTTATTTTAAATATATGATTTACAAATCAATAAAAATACATATTAACATAAATAGTAAACTATTAGTAAACGAAAGGAGTATTTTACCCATAAGAAAGCACTCTATCCGCATAAATAAAGATACAATATTCTTCTATTATTCAAGCAAAAAAATAATCCGCGAAAGTAGCATATTAAACTCCCATGCGCTACAAATCTCGTCCATCATTCCGATGCAAGTATCGAGTTCCAATTCTTTTATTTGTCTCATTTGCCCTTTATTTTATTTTTGGCATCACGCAATCTCCCAGATATGATCCACATACCCAGGGACAATAAATAAGCTGTTATTGCAACCATATCCTCCATCAGTTTATGGGTTTATACAAATCGGCAGTCACCTGAAGAAAAAGCCTCCCGGATGACTGCCGAAAAATGCACGGAAAATAGAGCATCAGTTTTGCATGGCTACCATATACCGCCATATTTTACCATCCGGCGCATCGTCATCCTGGAACCAGAATTCAATGGTATATTCTACCAGCTTCTTTTCATGTTCGCCGCCGAAATCTTTTTTGAATTGATCTCCAAGATCGTTATACATAGCATTCAGAGCTACATATAGGTCATATGCGTTATCCTGCGGATTTTTAAAATGACCTTTATTGGTCGAGAATATTTCCCGAACCTGATCGATATTCCAACGGCCGCCCCGAATAATTTCGCCGGAAGCTGATTTATGGTACATTTTGCTTACCGCTTCTTCGGCCAATTCTTTGTCGAAATGCGGGCCGCAAAATTCTTCATGGAGAAGATAGCACATACGTTCCGCTTCTTCTGCGTTTTGTTTTTCGAGGGCTGTTCCCAGCTTTTCAATGATACACCAAACGGCATCTTCATTGTTTGGGTATGCTTTCCGGTATTTTTCTAATACACCGCTGATATTTTTCATGTTTTCGCGCTTATTTGATTAATAATTCTTTCAATTCCATGATGTCATCTCCCGTCAATTTGAGTGCGCCCGTATCGCCTAAGAGGAATGACGTAAAGAAATTATCCGGCATTTTTGCCACCACCTCTCCTTTGCCAATGGCAAAGTCTATACCCACCGAAGGTTTTGCCCCCGGCTGGGTGTGGCGTTATTTCTGCACCAATCAAATATGTGAGAGTATCTTGATGGCCGGGGGCATTTTTATTTTCCTCCCCCAAAGGAAATGCCGGTTATCTTTTCAACCGGAGGCTATCTAAAAACACACGATAAGTCCCTTCCGGGATTGCCGTCTGGCCGGGGATTTTCTTTTCGAGGGTCAGATCCCGAACCGTATCTTCCAGCGTATCGCAGAAGTATCTGCCGTCTATATACAAATGTCCGATGGTATAATCCGGTGCTTTATATGTTCTTCTAAGCGTCAGTTTCATTTTCTTCTTTGTTTTTCTTTCTGGCCCTTCTTTCCTGCATCAGTTCATTGTATTCCTCTGTCGTGATATTGAGCTTCTTGCTTATTTCACCGGCGAGGTATTTCCGGAAAAGACGAATAAAAGGAAAGCTGGGTTTCACAATTAGTATATTGGCGCATACGCTCCATAATTCGCACGAAGCGGCTACCACACACATAACCCGCGTAGCAATGAAAGAACCGTCATGGGTGAGTTTCTCGATCAGCAGAACCAATACGAGGACGCTCCCGTAGGCGAATGCTTTAGTAAAGGAGCTGCGGCCCGCTTCGGAAAAAATATACTCCCCACGTTTAATAGAAGCGAGTATTCCCCAAAACAGATCGAAGGCGATTGCGATTCCTACAACCAGAAAGGAAGTATCTTCTTCTCCTAAGAAGCTCACAAATCCTATGAACAAGGTCATTATCCAACCCCATGCGTTAGTGAAAACTACCGCTATCTTCTCAAATATCTTTTCGTATGCCTGCCACATGATGTTTTTTGAATAAAACCCCGCTGGCCGGGTGATCCCGGCAGAACGATTGGTTTTCTGTCGGGCCCGGGCCACTGGGTCGGCGGGGATAGTTAGTTAATCGTCCTTTCGCAGGCGTATGATGTTCTTCACACATACGTACAGGCAGTACCCGGCGCACGCTATGACGGGGATTCCGTGAAAGAAGTCGGTTACATTCTCCTTTACTACCGGGTCGTAAGTCCAGCACATTACCTGGAATCCGGCGTAGATAGCCACGATGCAAAGGAGGACCGCTACGAGGAACAGCCCGATTTTTAAACGGTTTTTTGATTTTGTTTCCATGTGGTTTTATTTTTGTCCCGGCCGCCCTTTTTTATCCGCTTCGCCCAACTATGATTATTTTACTACATTTGCTTTAAATACTTCAGCCTTACAATCAGACCGTTTGGCATGAAAATATACATTGTAAAAATATTTGGCTACGGCAGGCAGCTTCCCTTATTATCGTTGTTACGGAATGTATTTTCTTCCGGTAGCCTGGAAGAGGCAAAAGCTGTTTTTGATTGTGAAGTAAGCCTATTGGGTAAACGGATGGGCTTCGCTGACTGGAGTAACGAACCCGTAAAGGAAAGCCAGGATCACGAAACATATTGTATCCTTTATTCGGCTCATAAAATGAATCCCGATAAGATCAATGAAACCCTCGAAAAAGTATTCTTTTATCCGATGGAGTGACGAGGATCTCTGAAGGGGTTAGATTTTTCGGAATGAAGATACTACCATTGACACATATTCCGCAGTATCCCGGGATTCCTCCGTGACAAATTTTTTCTTGTCTTCCTCCTTCATCGTAACCGCGCCCGCTTCCACCAAAAAGGGATCGTTCAGCATTTTTGCCATTTTTTCGACAAGATCGCGCATTTCGTTTTGCCCCCTTTTAGGCAAATTTCATAATCAAATCCCACAAGGCGCAAACCTTCGGCCAACGATTTATGAGAAAACATCCTTTTCTTCGCCTTACCTATCGGGATTAAATGTTGAATGGCTGCGGGTATAGCTTTTGTTCCCAGCAAAATCCATAGACAAAATCCTGCCTTATATTTGCGACAATCGTTGTTGTCTTCATAAATGAACCGATTGATATGGAGACTAGATCGGATTATGAGTCAGTTCCAGAGGGTTTTCATCCTTTTGCTTTGACTTGCATAATCTTCATACTATCACTGCATTATAGCTCATTGGCAGGGAATCGAAGTTGCTTTCTTTTACTTCCTTTTTCACCTATTTCGCAATGTTGTATGTGAATTGTATGTTCCATTTTTTTGGGGTACATACCGCAACTTTGCCAAATCCGGTGTCCAGTAAGTGATACAAATTCTTCTTAGAACTGTTTTTTAATTTGGTTCAAACTTATTTAAGCAGCAATAAAAACTATTTAACTATCTATTTGCCGACAATGAATAATAAGTATTTTTTTGCGCCAAGATTTCTGACGGAAAATCAGGACTATTTTACGTCTTTTTTGCCTTGATATGGAGGCAAAAAAGACCGCGGAATTCCCATCCTTAAATCAGGACACCGTAAACAATATTTATTTCAACAACTTCGAGAGCGTATCGTCGAGCTTTGTGAGGCGGAAAGCCCGTTCACAAACGGCGAGGTTGAACTCGATGAGAACTACTTCGGGGCGCGTCGTGTACGCGGAATCCGAGGACGAGGAGTCAAAGGCAAAATCCCTGTTTTCGGGATGCTTAAACGAGGCGATAATGTGTATACCTAGATCGTCAAAAACTGCTCTGTGAGTGAGCTATTACCAATTATTAAGGGCAAAGCTGATACTGATGCCGTGATTTATTTCGACGGTTTCTAAGACCTATGATAGACTTGTGAATATACGGGTATAAAAAGCATTATCGCGTCAAACACGGGAGAACGAATTTGCCGATGGACACAACCATTTAATGGAATCGAGAACTTCTGGGGACTCTGTAAAGTAAGGCTTGCCAAGTTCAGAGGAGTACACAAACACACGTTCTATTTACACAAGAAAAGAGTGTGAGTTTAGATATAATTTTCAAAACAAAAATATTTATCAATTTTGATACAAAGAACTATACGAAAAAATAAACTTAACTAATCTTGAACCAACATTATTATGTCTTTCAGGTGCTAAAATAGGTAAAAATAGGTTTGTTCTGGGATAATGATTAAAAATAAGTCGATTGCCGTCAAAATACGTGGTATATAGGCTATAGACTTGATTTTCCAGTGCTGAGGAATTATTCTAATCCGAGTTTTCCGATACTATAAAAAAAGGAAAAAATCTTTCGACTCCGGAGTTTTTGGAGCTTATAAAAAAAGGGAGTCTATCGGCATTAAGATGATGATTCCACCAACCCTTGAAAATGCCCCTCATAGATTAACAGGGCTGCGAAGATTGATCTGACAAACGGAATGCTGTAGGATTATTCCTTTCTTGTCTGGTTTCTCCGATTATTCGAGTCCCTTTTTTCTATGTAATGTTTTTTGTATTTAATAATTTGATATTAATATATATGTGGATGGTTTGATAATATCGAAATCCTTTCTTTCCAAGTTTTCCGGCGATAGTTTAGACGGGTAATAAAACAGGCTTTCCTAATTGTGGGCCTTACAAATTAACAGCATCAATAATTTTTCAAATTCCTTAGTCTATGGAGTATTTCCGGTTGCTTATCCAGCAACCATTCACGTCAATCTCACTAAAAATCATTTAAATCAAAAACGCTATGAGAAAACACTTATTCTTACTATTCTGCCTGCTCCTGCTTTCTGGGGGGCTTTTTGCACAAAATATCGAACCTGATAAAAACAAAAATACAATAGAAGTCACTCCAATCATCCATGAATCGGATGGCAATGAAGCAGAGAATTTGTCGGCTGTGATGGCTGCAGAGACAGAACCATCAGAGCCGAATTATATGGCCCCCCTAACACCAATGGAGCAACCAGTATTGGAAAAAATTGCTAAAACCAGTGTTGATTACTATACAGGTACGGCTAATGTTTATGTTCCATTGTATACTATTTCGTCTTATGGAATTAATATTCCGATAGGGTTAAATTATTCAGCAAAAGGAATAAAACTCTTCGACTCCCCGTCATGGTGCGGCAGTAATTGGAAAATGACTGGGGGTGGAAGTATTAAGCGGGTCCTTATGGGAATGCCAGATGAAACCGGGTGGTTGGCCGGTCATGGGGCTAGTGCAGCGACGGCTGGAAATTTTGATGACAAAATAAAAAACAAATTCGATGGGCAGCCAGACTTTTATCATTTTGAACTGCCTACAGGAGAAACAGGCGGGTTTGTGATAAATTATGACAAATCCATCGCCCTAATTCCCTACCAAGATATAAAAATTCAATGGGTAAATAACACTATTTACAATGATAGTTATTTCGTGATCACAAATGCGCAAGGCTTAAAATTTTATTTTGGAACTTCTCAAGCCTATAAAGAACAAGGAGAGTTCACAATAGAGGAGAAGCCTTCCACATATGCCACTACAGAATATATCTCTGGTTGGATGTTGGAATATGTGTCTTATGGTGATAAAGAGATAGCACGATATACCTACACTTCTGGTGGGGTTGATTACGGATACCCTCAGGAAAAATATATATACGAGGTTACGCCTTGGAAGTATTTTCCTGGCACGAATTACCAAGATTTTCTTAATCTGGTATGGCCGCGCTCAGATTATTATCCTAGGCGTCCTAAAAACACTACAAAGGTATTGAAATCCATAACATGGGGATTAGGTAAATTAGAATTCACACATTCCCCAGCAGTAAACGGAGGCGGATCGAGTCGCATGGATATTTACGCCTATAACAATGAGTACGTGAAAACTATCTGTTTCGATAAAAGCATGCTCAAGGGAGAGAATGATAGTAGGAATTTACTTGATCGTATTTATGAAAAACACGAAAACCAAAAGAGAGAAATCTGCTCTTTCCAATATTATGACAATCAGGAGTCTATTACTCGTCTTGGCAATAGATACCCAGATAATTTGGGCCACCCAAGTCCGGACTCTAGGAACTCAACTCCCGGTGTATTAGATATTTTGAATATGAGAAAACCCGGATGGCCAGACCCCAGTCTAAGCACTATTCCATGGGTAAAAAAACCTGATTTTACCCATACAAGAAAAGGTTCCTTGGAAAGAATCATCTATCCTACGGGTGGGTGGACAGAGTTCGACTATGAATTGCACAAGGGACGTCTACATGATAAATTGAACGCTCCAGAAGAGACGGTAGGGGGGTTAAGAATAAAATCTATCGGCCATTTTGAAAAAGACGGCTCTATTTTAGGCAAAACACAATATGTATATGATGATCCCAGCAGTTCTGGCACAAAAGGAGGACGGATATTAAGCGACTTCAAACCTTTTCCCCGCATTCTAAAAGATACAGCGCCGAATAGCAATTTTAACGATAAAAACAGAGTAATAACTTATAGCGCAACCATATATCCGGATTTCCCGATGACGGATTTTACAGGATCGCCTGTCGTCTACAATTATGTAAAAGAAATATTGCCGAATGGTTCGTATAATACATACGAGTACACGGTGAACATGGATCCTCGAGGAAAGTTCACTTCGAGTCCTACAGGTCCCTACGTAGACGATACTATGTTCTACATGGTTCCAAGTTCTACCACTTTTCACAAGAGGGGGTTGTTGACAAGTATGAAGCAGTACACCAGCTCCAGTCAAGAAATTCATAGAGAGACTTATACATACGCCGAGGGTCCAATAAAATCCATCTACTCTTATGTGTTTTTTAATGCTATGCCCCAGGGGGGGCAATCGCTAGGCGATTATAAAGGTCGCTATGAGTGGATTTCACAGCCTGTTGTTTTATCCGGCAAAACGACTTCCGGATTGTATCAGTCGCCGGTTACTACCACCTATTCCTATCATTCGAATTATGATGACCTGTTTCCCAGGACCATTATAGAATCGGATAATCGTGGAAATCAGTACAAAACATCCATCACTTATCCACAGGATTATTCGACCAATATGAATTATCCGGCGGCGGAATCCTATGGGATAGCTTGGATGAAAGAAAACGGTGTCAAATCTGTTCCCATCGAGACCATTAAATCGAGGAAAGATGCTGATAAAACGGACTACAATATACTGGGAGGTACAATCAATTTGTATAAATGGAATACCGTCGCAGGTATGCCCGTATTGGAGCAAACGAAATCCCTTCTTATCAATACCCTTAGTCCGTCCATCACCCACGCTTCAATTTCAACAACCGGATCGTCGTTGGTAATAGATTCCAGATACGATGAATATAACCCACAAGCCGTCAAGTTCAACAATAAAGGCAATCCGGAGTTTATTACTTTTACCGGGAACTGGGGGTATGGAACACGGATCATTTACGGATATGACGGGCATATTCCGGTAGCCCGCATCAACAATATCACCTATGGAGAGGGTGGATTTTATACCAGCTTCGAGGAGCAAAAAACCTCAAATACAGTGTTCTGGGGGGATCAGGCAAAAACCGGCGACTATGTTCTGGCGAAAAACACACCGTTTGAAGTTAATGCAGGGACTTCAGGGAATTATGTCCTCTCTTACTGGAAACGGGCCGAAAAATCCCTTGGTGAATGGAAAGAAGTGAGGACTATATTCACCGGGCAAACCTATAGGATTCTCGAACCCAACTATTATGTGGATGAAGTCCGGGTAATGCCCGGTGTGTCGTCCATGACAACAGAAGTTGTTAAGCCGGGAATAGGCGTTATATCGAAAGCGGATGAAAAAGGAGCAACTACCCGATATAATTACAATCCTTTCGGCATGTTGGAATCCATTGCCAGACATGACGGTCAGGTCGTGGAAAAATACGCCTATACCGATACCTCGGCAGTTTATAACTTGTCTGCCGGCGGGGATTCCGGATTCAGAAGCCGCGGCACGGTATCGGTAAGTCCTGCCCAGGTGAGCCCCGGCGGATCGGCTACATTTACGGTAACGCCCAATCCCGGCTACGATTTTTCCGGTTGGCAATTCAGTGATGGTACCACCGCAGGAGCTAGCTCTGTAGTAAAGAGCAATATCCAATCCGATTTGCACGGAGCGGCCTTTTTTTCAAAGCAGTCTCATAACCTGACGGCCGTCTTGCACCCCTCCTATTTGGGGCGCGGCACGGTATCGGTAAGCTCCAGCCGGGTGTTCACCGAAGAATCGGCCACCTGGACGGCCACCCCGAACAGCGGGTACGCTTTCGATCGTTGGGTGTTTTCCGACGGGACGACCAGTATGTCGGCCACCACGACAAAAACGGGCATTTTCCAAGCGATTACCGGGCAGGCCATTTTTGTAGTAGTAGGTCCTCAACCAGTCAACTTCTATGCTAATATCATGCCGCGTAACGGTTACTGGGCGATCAATATCGGTTGCACCCCGGATATTATTTCCGATGGCTCCGGCAAGGTTTCCGCCATAGGCTACTTCTTTATCAATCCCAATTCGCCGGACAGGCGCGACGCTCATTTCGATGGTGTAGTAGGTGAAGACGGATATATCCTCAGCGATACGCGGTTCGATGAAAATGATGAGACCGGGGAACTCAGCGGACAAATATATATCTCGGATTCAAATTATAAAGTGGGGACCGTAAGCTGGAACTAGGCTTCCTGCTCTGTCAATAACTCTAAACAGGTAAAAATATGAAATCAATAAAATATCTATCCTTCTTCGCATGGATGAGTTTATCCAGCTTGTCGGCCGTTGTGGCGCAACAAACCGATGTGATCAAGCACGCCTCCCCCGTGAAGGTCGAAAAATTCAACGGGACGACTTTTCTCACGACTAAAAATTATTTCGACGGTCTTGGACGTCCTGTTCAAAGCATCGACGTAGGCGCTTCCGCTCAAAATGGGAAAGACGTGGTTTCATTTGTCGTATACGACAACATGAGCCGCGGCGATGCCACTACTTACCTCCCTTATGTGTCGGCTTCCAACAATGGAGCAAAGGTGGCCAATCCGATTGCGCAGCAACAGACCTATTATCAGAGCCTATTGCCCGCTACCGATCCGGACCGAAATTACACCTATGCCCGGAAACAGTATGACAATAGCCCCCTGGGGCTGGTGCTTAAACAAGGATCGGTCGGGGCAAGCAATAGTTTTGACGGCAAACCTGTTCAGTATGAATATAAGCTTAACGGCTCCTCCGATCAAATCAAAGAGCTTAGGGTGGATAACAGCGGTAATTTGCGATTCAAAGGCTACTATCCGGCCAATTCTTTATCCGTTCACCGTTCTTTGGTTTCCAGTTCAACTGGCGATGGGCATGACACGTATGAATATGTGAATTCCCTGGGGCAGGCAATCGCCTCGGAAACCCGCGTTTCCGGCTCCGACCGTCGGATCACATACTACGTGTACGATGACTTCAGCCGCTTGCGCTATACCATTCCTTCGGCGCTGGAGTCGGCCATCACTTCGACTACTTATGCCTATACGCCTTTTGATTTGAAGAAATATTCTTACTATACCCAATATGACGAGCGCAACAGGCCGATTGCCGAGTGGTTCCCCGGTTACGGGCGCACGTATTATGTCTATGATGTACTCAATAGGGTGGTCCTGACGCAAACCAACAAACTGAGCCAAACGAACGAATCCGCGTTTGTGAAATATGACTCCCAGAACCGCCCGGTTATGAGCGGGGTTATCGCCCTTGGCGGGTCGATAGGGACTATCGATCTCCAGAGCAGGATGAGCGCCAGCGGCGTTGACGGCCTGTCCCGATCGGCGGACATGACCTTGGAACTGGATACAGATTCGCTCGCCCGGATACGGATCGCTGCTGCCAGCATGGAACGGTTAAAAGCTATCCAGGATTCGCTCAACAGTTCCGCCCAAAACAACGGGATGGTGCGAACGATGAGCACGACGTCAGCTCCTAATACTGGGATCCTGTTCGAAAGCCGGGGTGCCGCCCTGCATGGTTATACCAACCAAGCCTATCCCACGAACGTAAAGGAATCGGATATATGGAATGTTACGTATTACGACGATTACGACTGGATCACCAATACCACCACTTATGGGTTTTCACTTGCCGATACGCTTGGCGTTCTCAAAACGACCAATAGCGTGACCGGGCTGACCACAGGGACGAAGACCAAGATAATCGGGCAAAGCCTTCCTCAATGGCTCACCTCGGTCACGTATTACGACGACAACTACAACGCCATCCAGACCATCTCCGACCTGTGGCCAGCGGGAAAAGAGATCGTTTCCAACGCGCACAACTTCAACGGGCAGGTCACCCGCACCAAGGTCAAGCAAATCGTGGACAACGTCACGTACGAATACAACAAATGGTTCGATTACGACGGGTACGGCCGGTTGCTCAAGGTCCGCCAAAAGATCACCGGCGATGCCCAAGGCGAAGTCGTCCTGGCGGAATACGCCTACGACGACCTGGGTCGTGTCGCCTCCAAGAAAATTCACAACGGCAAGGAGACAACGACCTACGCGTACGACATCGCCGGGCGGAACATTGCCACTACATCGCCCTCGTTCTCGTACAAACTCGGATTTGACAAGAGTCTCATCCCGAATGTGGCCGGACGATCGGACGGGCTGATCTCGCAGGTGACGTGGAGCAACAGCGCCACGGGCGACCAAAAAGCCTACGCCTATACCTACGATGCGCTCAAACAGTACACCTCGGCGTCTTTTTACGAGAAGCCCGGCGCGACGTGGACAGCCAGCACGAAGTACAAAGAAACCATCGGCGGGTACGACCGTGCCGGCAACATCCTGTCCATCCAGCGCACGAACGCGAGCGGTGCGGCTTTGCACAATTTTACGATGGCCTATACCGATGGATCGAACGGCTATACGCTGATGAGCGTCAACGGCTCGGCGGGGTTCCAGTACGATGCAAATGCAAATATGACCAAAGACGGGCTGTCCGGGGTGCAGATAATCTACAATGATTTGGATTTGCCGGGAAGAATATACAACGGATCCGAATTTAATAGCTATATTTACAACGCGCGCGGGGAGAAGATCGCCTCTTCGACCAACGCGGGGAATAATTCCACATACTATCGCTCGGTGATGGTCTATTCGAAGGCTGGAAGCGCAGCTCAGCAGTTGTCGTACATGCTCCATCCGGAGGGCTTGGTGGTGAAGGAAGGCTCGGCCTGGGTGTACAAGTACTTCAAAACCGACCACTTGGGGAATACGCGGGCTTTGTTGGCTGTAAGAAACGGCAATCTGGTCAACGAAGGGCAGAACACGGACTACTACCCTTACGGGATAGCGCACTCGACGAACAACCTGCACTTGAACAAGTATTTGTTCGGGGGAAAAGAGTATCAGGAAGGAAGTGTAGCCAGTTCGATGCTGGAGTTGTACGACTTCGGGGCGAGGTTCTACAACCCGACCTACGGCCGCTGGTTCAACATGGACCCGGCGCGGCAGTTTGAAAATCCGTTCACCTACTGCGGGAACAATCCGGTGGTGTTCATCGATCCCAATGGAGAGGACGCTTACTATATGGATGCTGAGGGCTATGTTGAGCAGAGATATCCCGGTTATGGACCTAATCCTTTCCCGGATTATCCTGAGTTTTATGATTTTCTTGCCAGAACGCCGAATCGAGATATGCTGTACACTTACGATAGCTATGGTAATTATCATATGACATTTGTAGATGATACAGGCTTTTTGAAGAATTTCAGCAGAGAAAAAAGACATGAAGGAGGGGGTGGTGATGGCTATTATAATTACGGCACCACTTCAAATGCTGGCGACGCATTCAATGTGTTTAAATTTGGAGCGGATTATTCGAAAGTGGAATGGGGACTAAACGGCTATTCAACATCACTCGGTTACCAATTTTTGGTAAGAACAAGCCATAGTGAAGAAAGTGTTATAGTAACTGATGGCCCTTATAACGAGCGAGATATGCGTTTTGATATACATTCACACCCTGATACTAAGAAAAAGGGAGCCTCTGGAGAGTATTGGGAGTTTAGAGACAACTGGTATGCTACTTATGATTTGAAAGTTGCAGGGGGTAGATTTGCAAGAATTACTCCGGACGGTTCCATACCGGTAAATAAGCTCCCTAATCATTATGTTTATGTCCCTGATAACCGCGAAATGTACCACTATATGCACAATAATAACAATACGAAATCATTCCGGATCACGGACACCAAGAGCATGCAAAACTATGTCGTAAATAAAAATTATAACACATACAAATGAAAAAGACAATCCTCCTATTTTGCTTTATTTTCTGTCTTTCCTGTTCGGACAGGAAAGCCGATTCAAACCCGGTAACTGCCGAACAACAGGCTGAACAACAGAAAGCAGCGGACAGCCCGTTTAATCCCGCGCTACGAAAAGCGATCGACGAGTTTATCGATCTTGTGGAGAACAAAGGCAATGGAGTAAAGTGGGACGACGATACAGAGGAAAAAATAAAATGGGAAGAAGTAAAGGTATACTACATACTTTCTTACAAGGAGAGAGGAGTCCCTGCACTCACTCTGAGAAGTGATTATTGGTATGACGAGCCTCAATATTATTATATCGATGGCGACCATCTTATTCTGTATTCGAATCTGTGGGACGAAAACAATTACCTGAGCGGCATGATCGATGTAAGCAAAATGACGGAGTTCCGGGATTCCATACCGGGATTTGACCGATTCCCCGAAATGTGGGAGAATTATTCCCTACCCTGCAGGACATTTGAAATAGTGAGTCCGGATAGCCTGCGTACTATGTCCACCGGTCTGGGTTTAATTGGAAATAAAAAAACAGCCCCTAGGATCACTCCGGATGAAAACCTTTAGGCGCATTCTTTGACAGCAAGCGCAAGCCCTCCGGGGCTTGCGCTTTTTTTTCTTATATTTACATCGGCAATTGGAAAACACGGTAAAATTGACCCAATAAGAACGGTATTTCGAATACTCGTTGCGTATCCTTTTCGCTTTTCTTTCTTTAAGTTTTCAATGTGCTCTTCCCCCAGTGCGATAAAATCAATGAGATCATTTGTTTTTTTCCTTTTTCGTTCCGAAACAAGGTATTTTGCGAGGTGATCTATATTATAGAAATCAATCTGATCTCCCAGGCTATTTACAATATTTCGATAATCATCAATTATTGTTTGGCAATTCTTTAGAATTTCCAAGTTCGTTATTTCACCTTTACGTGAAACGGAACCCTTCGAAACGTAATAATTCGTAGGGATTCTTTTTATTTTCCGATCTTTGGTCACACGTATTTTAACGTTCCATGTTCCGTCTTTTCTTTGGTCGTGCTTTAGAATATCTGCCTTGAAAGTTATAGCCATAATTTTTCCATCAACAATTCATAAACAAAGGTAGTTAAGAGCCTAAAAATCATGCTCATCTTAACATTACAAGCCTAAAAACAGGCATAAAAAAAGCCCCTGAAACGACATTCAGAGGCTTTTAGATTGCTGATTCACAGCTTTTTGCAATTTAGTGTTCCGGGAGGGGCTCGAACCCTCGACCCATTGATTAAGAGTCAATTGCTCTACCAACTGAGCTACCGAAACTCTGCTTATGAGTAATTACCCTCACGTTTGCGGGCACAAAAATACCACTAATATTCTTTTAAGGCAATAAAAAAATCATTTTTTTAAAAATTGTGAAAGTTTAACCATCGTTTGTGCAGCTATGACAAATATTTTTTAGATTTGTGCTATACTTTATCACAAATTCCTAACTAACAATGGCAGAAAACGATTTTCAGGCAAACGAAGAAATTTTTTCCAAAGCGCTAAGAGCCGGTAGAAGGACTTATTTCTTTGACGTGAGAGCCACCAAGGCAGGAGATTACTACCTGACCATCACCGAAAGTAAAAAATTCAGTCAGGAGTCCGGAGAAAGCGAATACAAGAAGCACAAGATCTATTTGTATAAAGAAGATTTCGAAGCATTCCGTTCTTTCCTGGATGAGGCGACCGACTTCATCTTGCAGGAAAAAGGGGCCGAAGTCATCTCGGAACGACATATAAAAGACTATAAAAAACCGGCATACGACCAACCGGAAGATAAGGAAACCCCGGATGCGGCAGAAGAAGAAAAGAAAACCACCCGCGATCCGGTACTGGACAGCCGCTTCACCAATATCGAATTCGAAGATATCTGATATCTCAAAAAGTTTACCGCCCTATGAAAAAGACTGCACTAACCACCATTTGCATCCTGTTGCTGGTTCCAGCATTTTTTGCCTGCTCCCCGGGAGGAAAAAAAGAAATCTCCGACGGTTTCTTTGCCATTGACCTTCCTACCGGGAATAAAGAAAGTAACATAAATATGTCCCGGGTAGTAGAGTCCATCTCCTACATCCCCCTGGAAACTACCGATTCATGTAAGATCGAGAATATATGGAAAATCGTCCCTATGAGCGATTACTTGATCATCATGGATAAAAAATCCTGGGAACATGTGTATTTATTTACCAAAGATGGGAAATTCGTCCGCGAGATAAGTTCCAAAGGCGCAAACGAAAGTCAATACGCTATTCTGGGAGATGTAACGGCCGATCCTGCCACAAACCGCATCTTTATTTTAGATGCGGCGCGCAAAATGATTTTGGAATTCGACCCGGAAGGGGCTTTTTTATCCAAAACCCCTACCCTTTTCTATGTGGAAAATTTTCAATACATAGCGGATAGCACCCTTGCTTTGAATCCCAACTACAACAACAGCAAATATTACGGAGGGGACACACCAAACCTGATCCTGATGAATTTGCAACATGGGGTTACCGGTCGGTATGTGGTACGCCCTAAAGCACTGGATCCCTCTTACATGATCGGCATCCGATCCAACTTCAGCCGGATAAAGGACGGTGTGACTTTTATTGCACCTCTGTGCGACACCGTATTCCTCGCCACAAAGGACGCGGTAAAACCCTTATACCTGGCCGATTTCGGCAACAACAACGAATCGTTGAACAAAAAATACATCGAGGATGTACTGAAGGACAAACCGGCAGTATACTCTCTGGATAAACTGTATGAAGGTTTGGATAAAGTGTTCATGACCGGTTTTTATGCGTACGACGATGTGGCACTAGTCACCTACAGCAAGCAGAACCGCAATTACTCCGCGTTCTTCTACCCGGAAAGCGGAAAAGTGATCGCCGGCTGCTCTCTCCAACCAAAAGTGATCATCCCGGTAGCAAACGATATAGACGGTATTACGGTGTTCAGTCCTTTGGGCGGCGAAGGGAACTCTATGTATTGCTACACGACCCTGGGAATGGTAGAAAACGTGAACGAAACCCTACTATCCGCCGAAGCCAAGAAAATAAAAGATGCTTTCAAACCGGGTGACAATCCGGTATTATCGGTAGTAAAGCTCAAAAGCAAATAATAACATCTTTGTGAAACTAAAAATCCCGCTGTTGGCGGGATTTTTAGTTTTCATCTCATTCTGTATTACAATGCTTCGCGTTTCCGGCGGTATTCGACCAGGTCTTCTATCGCGATCACCTTAAGCCCGTATTGATCCGCTATTCCCAAAAGCTCAGGCATGCGGGCCATCGTTCCATCCTCGTTCATGATCTCTATCAAGGCTCCGGCTGGATTCAAGCCGCAAAGCCGGCATAGATCTACCACGGCCTCGGTATGGCCGTTGCGTTCCAAAACACCCCCCTTTCGGGCGCGCAGCGGAAATATATGTCCGGGGCGTCCCAAATCGGAAGGAGCGGTAGCCGGATCGGCCAACGCCTGCAGAGTAGCCGAACGGTCGTGTATCGATACTCCTGTCGTGCAGCCGCGGCCTAAAAGATCGACCGATACGGTAAACGGTGTTCCCAAAAGGGAGGTGTTCTCCTCGGCCATCATCGGCATTTCAAGCCGGTCGCATATTTCGGGAGCCAGCGGAGCACACAACACACCCCGGCCGCGGGACAGCATAAAGTTTACAGTATCGGGCGTAATTTTTTCCCCGGCGCACACGAAATCTCCTTCGTTCTCCCGGTCGGCATCGTCCGCTACGATCAATAATTTCCCTGCTGCAAAATCTTCGAGGGCTTCTTCTATACTACTGAGTCTTTTCTTGAGATTGTCCGTCATTTTTCTTTTTCTTAAAATTTAATTTTTTGCGGTACTTTTCAGGCACTTTCGCCCACAACCTGTCGAACAGGTTGAGCAGAGGGTCGAGGTTGATGATTACCTTGTCCTTGGTGGCACGGTACGTAAGCCATATGCCGAACGGAAGGAGTATCCAAGTAGGCAGCCAACGGGCCGATACCACATCCAACGTGCCTTCTTTTCCCATCCTCTCGGCAGACATGAACAGAATATTATAGACCACGAATATCCCTATCGCCACCACCACCGGCAGACCTATTCCCCCTTTCCGGATCAGGGCACCCAAGGGCGCTCCTACAAAGAACAGTACGATGACAAGGAAAGCCAGCGCATATTTCCGGTGTATCTCCAATCCGTAGTTGTTGACCAGTGTAGAAAAATTACGCAGCCGTTTGATATTATCGGTTAAAAACTCTTTCCCCCGGCGGACTTTCTCGACACCCTGGTTATATATATCTTTCCTGGTATACCGGCTTCCATCGTTTCCGTCGCCCAGATAGCTTGCAATGCCTTTGAGCGTATCCATATCCACAGTAGAGGTATCTCGGTAAATAGTCATCAAACTGTCGGACGGCAAATCGGAGATCAGCGCGTAAAGTTCCTGATCCTGGGCGAAATTCCCGACAATATCCCGATACTGCCTTTGCATGGAATCCAATGCCACCGTAAGCTGGGAAATATCCAGCATCGTAAAACGATCGGCGTCCCTCTCTTCTTTCAGGTCGGCCATCGTAAAAGAGGATATATCTATCGGAAAGACTTGCTTTTGAAACGTCGATTTATTGATAGCCTGCCGAGTCCTTTTGAGGTACTGGGAAGATGAAGGGATGTCTTCGTCGTACATATTTCCGTCGTAAAGGGTAAGGATCATATAGCGCTTGTCCGCCGAAGTGGTGATAGACCCGGATTTAGCTACGATAATAGTCGTGGTGCCCATATGCTCGCTCAGGTCGTATATAAGCACATTGCGGATACTGTCCCGCACCTCATCTTCCGTAGGGAACTTTTCCCCTACCCGTATCGAAAAATCAGTAAGGGTGGTGATCACCCCCGGCTCCAAATTGAGCGTCGGTTTTTTGTTCAGTATGTTACGGAGCATCGTCTCGTACTTGAAATTGGCGTACGGGATGACTTTGTTGGAAAAGACAAAGGCCCCGTAAGATACGAATACCATCAGGATAATGAGCGAGAGCATGATGCGGAAAAGAGGGATCCCGGCCGCCTTGAAAGCCGTGAGTTCGCTATTCTCCGACAGGTTGCCGAAGGTCATAATAGACGACAGCAGGATAGAGACAGGAAGGGCCATCGGCACCATCGCCGCCGAAAGGTATACCATCAATTCCACGATGGATAAGAACCCGATGCCTTTGCCTATGATATCGTCGGCGTACAACCAGAGCATTTGGAGGACGAACACCAACAGCACGACGAAGAATGCCGCAAAAAAGGGCCATATGAACGACTTGAGTATGTACCTGTCGAGTAGCTTCATGTTCAGGGCCGGGCTATATAATACCCCATCTTTTTATATTTTCCTTCGTCAAATCGATACAGCGCATCATCCGTCCCTTTCCCCCGGAGGATAACGGCTATTTTCAACACCGTACGCGCGCCGTTGACGGACACTTCTTCGATATACGCCGGAAGCTTCGTCGTCATATCGATCCCCACCCGGATATGGCCCGTCGGGCTGTTTTCATCCTTAGGGAGCAGGCGCAGGTACTGCACCGAACCTTCCAGACGATCGGTCCGGGGCGTAAACGTTTCGGAAAACTTTTTCAGAATAACCTGTACGGGAGCGAACCCCATGCTCTGCCCGGCATCTTTCACATCGTGTACACTCACTTCCTTTTCATCGTCGGTGATGGCATAAACGTACTTGCCGTCCGACAGGACGGTGAACAGATCCGTTTCGAGCCGGTATTTATCGCCTTGGGCATACAAAATGCATTTCCTGGGCGTTTCATTTCCGGCAGCGTACGTAAAATCCGCCCGGTAATCGCCCATCGACTCTATAGCCGCTATGGATTCCGCCATCAGGCGCTGGGCATAAGGGACAGTCTGTGCCGCGGCCGAAAAGGCCGAAAGCAAAAACGAAACAAAAAAGACTGTATTCTTCATTTCCATTCCAGTATCCTTTATTCTTTATTCTTCATCCGGTTGTCCGTGGAGTATCCGGTGGAGCGTAGCCTCGTCCTGTACGAGAACTTCGCGGGCCTTGGAGCCATTGAACGCCCCGATAATCCCGGCGGCCTCCAGCTGATCCACGATACGGCCGGCCCGGTTAAAGCCTATGGACATCTTTCGCTGGATGACCGAAGCCGATCCCTGTTGCAAAGCCACGACAATGCGGGCTGCCTCCTCGAATTTCGGGTCGCGGTCCATCGGATCTCCCGAAGGGCCTCCCAAACCGTCTCCGTCCTTATCGCCCGTATATTCCGGCAGCAGGAAGGCGCTCGGGTAGGCCTTCTGCGCCCCGATGAATTCGCAAATATCCTCCACTTCGGGTGTGTCGATAAAGGCACACTGCACGCGTGTCATTTCGTTGTTGGCCGAAAGGAGCATATCGCCCTTGCCGATCAACTGTTCGGCACCCGGGGCGTCGAGGATAGTCCGGGAGTCGATCTTGGAGGTTACCCGGAACGCCACGCGCGCCGGGAAATTGGCCTTGATAAGGCCTGTGATGACATTTACCGACGGGCGCTGGGTAGCGATGATCAGATGGATCCCCACGGCGCGGGCCAACTGGGCCAGGCGGGCGATAGGCGTTTCTACTTCCTTTCCGGCCGTCATGATCAAGTCGGCGAACTCGTCCACGATAAGTACGATATACGGCAGGTACCTGTGACCTTTTTCCGGATTCAGGCGCCGGGCGACGAATTTGGCGTTGTACTCCTTGATATTGCGCACATACGCGTCCTTCAGGAGGTTGTAGCGGTTGTCCATCTCCGTACACAGGGAATTGAGCGTATAGATGACCTTGGTTGTGTCGGTGATAATAGCTTCCTCCGAATCCGGCAGTTTGGCCAAATAATGCCGTTCTATTTTATTATACAGCGTGAGTTCCACTTTTTTGGGATCCACCAGGACGAACTTCACCTGCGAGGGGTGCTTTTTATACAGCAACGAAGCAATGACCGCGTTCAGTCCCACCGATTTACCCTGCCCGGTGGCACCGGCCATCAAAAGGTGGGGCATTTTCGTCAGGTCGAACACCACCGTTTCGTTGGAAATGTTCTTACCGATGGCGATCGGGAGCTCCATCTGGGCGGCCTGGAATTTTACGGAGGAAATCACCGAGTTCATCGACACCATCGATGGCTCCTTGTTCGGCACCTCGATACCGATGGTTCCCTTTCCGGGGATAGGGGCGATGATACGGATACCCAGGGCGGAAAGCGAGAGGGCGATATCGTCCTCCAGGTTTTTGATCTTCGATACCTTTACGCCGGGGGCCGGGATGATCTCGTACAGGGTGACGGTCGGCCCGATGGTGGAATGGATGTGCGAAATGTCGATGTTGTAATTTTTCAAAGTCTCCACGATGCGGCGGCGGTTGGCCGTCACTTCGTCCTTGTCCACGTTGATGCCTTCGTTCTCGGCTTTGTGCAGCATCTTGATAGGCGGGAATTCGTACCCGGAAAGCTCCAGCTTGGGGTCGTATTCGCCGAACTGCTCTACGATGCGGCCAGCCAGATCGTCATCCACTTCACCTTCGGCAGCCGCGACGGTCATGGTACACTCCACCCCGTTCTCCTTTTCGTGCAAAGTCTGTCCTTCGGCAGGCAAGTCTTTGGAAAGGCCGCTATGGTCTTCCACTTCGTATTTTCCGGGATCTTCTCCCGGCTCTTTAAAACTATTCCCGGGCAGAGACTCTTCTTCTTCAGGAGTATATTCGAGTACGGGGGAGGGCTCATCCTGCGTGAATTCTTCTTTTCCACTCAAGTCCACCGGCCGGTAGCCGTATTGATCATCGGCAGGCGTCTCTTTGCCGCCTTCCTCTTCCTCTACCCGGTGCTGCGGTTCCTTTTGCTCCGGTTCTTTACCGGAAGCCGCGGCCGCCAATTCGTCCAGCCGGCGCATCTGGTCTTCTTTTTCTTCCCGGAGCCTTTCGGCCTCCGCCTGCCGGGCCGCGCGCTCGGCCATGCGTTCTTCGCGCACCTGGTTCAGTTTTTCAGGCGTGATGCCGAAACGGAGTATCGCCCATACGATGGGAAACAAAGCCAGTACGACCGGAAGTCCCCAACCTATATAGCCGTGCAGCAGTTCGTTGAGCCGGTATCCCCACGCCCCGGATGCCTCCGAGGAAAAATAGGCCAGCACCACGGACAGCCATACGGCGATCCCCAGCATTTTGGCGCAGAAAAGAGCGATGCGGGAAAAAGGCTTGTCCAGGGCGACGACCGCCGAAATGGCCAGACCCACCGCCAGGACAAAAAACGAGGAAATACCCATCCGGTCCATCACCGCATGGCTCACGAAATACCCAGCCTTGCCCAGCAGGTTCCCATACCGTTCGCCGGCCTGCACGCTTTGATCCGCCGCGCCGGAGAAAAGGTAGGAAATGCACGACAGCGCGACCATGATGAATATCAGGGCCACCACCACGCCGGTGATCACCCGGACGGTGCGACCGTTCAGCGGACTCTGTGTCCGTTTTTTTACCGTTTTTTTAGAGGGGGCTTTTTTCTTCGTCTTGGCCATCTGGAGCAAAATATCCTGCTTTGCCTGTTTTTTGTAATCCGGGGGGCGTTTTTTCGTGCCCTTTTATCCTGCGAAGTTACGCAAAAGTCCTTAAATTTGCATCTTTGAACGCAAAGATTAATCTCGAACACATATAACACACTTTCGCAAGATCATGGAGATACCTTCGAAGTACAACCCAAAAGACATAGAGGACAAATGGTACGGCTACTGGATGGAAAACGGATACTTTCATTCGGAAGTAGACCCGGCCCGTACACCTTATACGATCGTTATTCCTCCGCCGAACGTCACCGGGGTGCTTCACATGGGGCATATGATGAACAACACGATCCAGGACCTGCTCGTCCGCCGGGCCCGTATGAAAGGTTATAACGCCTGCTGGGTACCTGGCATGGACCACGCATCCATCGCCACGGAGGCCAAAGTGGTAGCCCGCCTGAAAGAACAGGGGATCAAAAAGACAGACCTCACCCGGGAGGAATTCCTGGAACATGCCTGGAACTGGACGCGCGAACACGGGGGCATTATCCTCCAACAGCTCAAAAAACTGGGCGCCTCGTGCGACTGGGCCCGGACCAAGTTCACGATGGACGACGACCTGTCCGAAGCCGTGACCAAGGTCTTCGTCGACCTGTACGAAAAAGGGCTCATCTACCGCGGCTACCGGATGGTCAACTGGGACCCGGAAGCGCTGACCGCCGTATCGGACGAAGAGGTCGTATATATCGAACAGCAGGGCAAGCTGTATTACCTGCGCTACCAGGTGGAAGGCTCCGACGAGCACGTTGTAGTGGCCACCACACGGCCCGAAACGATATTCGGCGACACCGCCATGTGCATCAACCCGAACGACGAGCGCTACCGCCATATCCGCGGCAAGCGGGTAATCGTGCCCATCGCCGGACGGAGCATCCCGGTGATCGAAGACGACTACGTGGACATCGAATTCGGTACCGGTTGCCTGAAAGTCACCCCGGCACACGACGTGAACGACAAAATGCTGGGCGATAAATACGGGTTGGAGGTCATCGACATATTCAACGACAACGCCACGCTCAACACCTACGGCCTGCATTACAACGGCATGGACCGCTTCGAGGTACGCCGACTGATCGAGAAAGAGCTGGCCGGGAAAGGCCTGTTGGAAAAGGTGGAACCCTACACCAATAAAGTGGGCACGTCCGAGCGCACCAAGGCTATTATCGAACCGAAAGTATCGCTCCAGTGGTTCCTGAAAATGGAACATCTGGCCAAACCGGCCCTGGAGGCCGTCATGAACGACGAGGTACATTTCGTGCCCGAAAAGTTCAAGAACACCTACCGCTACTGGATGGAGAACGTCCACGACTGGAGCATCTCGCGCCAGCTCTGGTGGGGTCACCGCATCCCGGCCTACTATTACGGCCCGGGCGCGAACGATTTCGTAGTGGCAGCAACGGCAGCCGAGGCCCTCGAAAAAGCCCGCGCTAAAACAGGGAACACCGGTCTTACCGCCGAAAGCCTCACCCAGGATCCGGACGCGCTGGACACCTGGTTTTCCTCGTGGCTGTGGCCGATGTCCGTATTCGACGGCGTGCTGCACCCGGACAATCCCGAGATCGAGTACTACTACCCGACCAACGACCTGGTTACCGCCCCGGATATCATTTTCTTCTGGGTGGCGCGTATGATCATGGCCGGTTACGAATACCGGGGGGAAAGACCGTTCAAAAACGTGTATTTCACCGGCACGGTGCGTGACAAACTGGGCCGCAAAATGTCCAAGTCGCTGGGCAATTCGCCCGACCCGATCGAACTGATGAAACAGTACGGAGCCGACTCCGTCCGTTTGGGCATGCTGCTCACCGCACCGGCGGGCAACGATTTTCCGTTCGACACCGACCTATGCAAGCAAGGCGCCGGTTTCTGCAACAAAATATGGAACGCCTTCCGCCTGGTTCAGGGCTGGGAAAAGGACAGTAAAGCTCCCGAATCCGCCGCTGCGCTGGCCGCCGGGAAATGGTTCGAGAACCGCCTGTCGGAAGCTATCGCGGAAATAGATGCCCTGTACGACGAATTCCGCCTGTCGGAAGCCCTGATGGCTACCTACAAACTCATCTGGGACGACTTCTGCTCGTGGTACCTTGAGGCCGTCAAGCCGCCTTACGGCCAGCCCATCCCGCAAGCCACGTACGACAAGGCTATCTCGCATTTCGAGTCGCTGCTGAAGCTCATCCAGCCTATCATGCCGTTCATTTCCGAGGAGTTGTGGCAAGCCATTACTCCCCGCACAAAAGAAGGGGCCCTGATCGTGGCCCCCTGGCCCGAAGCTAAGCCTGTAGACCAAACTGTTTTGGACAGTTTCGCTTATACCGCCGAACTGACCGCCGCCGTGCGCGCCGTGCGCCAGGAAAAAGGCATCGCCCAGAAAGACGCCCTCCGGGTACTGTCCCTGAACAAAAGCCCGCTGATCGTCGATACACTGGTGGAAAAACTGGCCGGCGTGGAATCCATCGAAAAATGTGCCGAAAAACCTACCGGGGCCGTATCATTCCTGGTGCGCACCGAAGAGTACTTCATCCCGTTGGGCGATAAGATAGACCGCGAAGCGGAATTGGAAAAACTGAAAAAAGAACTCGAATATACGGAAGGATTCCTCTCCAGCGTGCGCAAAAAACTATCCAACGAGCGTTTTGTCGGCTCGGCTCCCGAAGCCGTGGTCGCCGCCGAACGCAAAAAGGAGGCCGACGCCCTGTCCAAGATCGACACGATAAAACAGGCCATCGAATCATTGTCCTAAGTCCGTACCGGCCGGGCAGGTAGGGGGACTCTATTAGGCTGTTACATTTTTGAACGGTTTTTTTATATTCCCTCTCGGTCTACCCGCTGGGGTTTAGGTGGATGCGCCAAAAATTTCCGACAGGACGGTGGTTTAAAAAATAAAAAGGTACGGGTATGCAAAATAACCGTACCTTTGTATATTGATCCATTTGCAGCCAGCAAACCGGAATCGCTTCGATGAGAGGCTACGACTATGACAAAATAAAAGGGGCGTGACCCCGCAGAATAAAATTGGCTAAACTGTACCTGGTGCCCACCCCGGTGGGAAATATGGGAGATATGTCGCCCCGCGCACTCGAAACGCTGCGTCAGGCCGACCTGATCGTAGCGGAAGACACCCGTACTTCGGGCAACCTGCTGCGTCATTTCGGGATCGGAACCCCCATGCAGTCGCACCATATGTTCAACGAGCACCGCACGGTACAGCAGATCGTAGAAAAAATAAAGGGAGGGCAGAATATCGCATTGGTCACCGATGCGGGTACCCCGGGCATATCCGATCCCGGGTTCCTGCTCGCACGGCAAGCGGTGCGGGAAGGCGTCGAGGTAGAGTGTCTGCCCGGCCCGACGGCTTTTGTACCGGCACTGGTAGCCAGTGGGCTTCCCTGCGAAAGGTTTTCCTTCGAAGGATTTCTGCCTATAAAGAAAGGCCGCGCTTCGCGCTTGGAAGAACTCAAGGGCGAAACACGCACGATGGTGTTCTACGAAGCCCCTCACAAACTATTGCGTACGTTGGAGGACATGTCCCAGGCATTCGGCCCCGAAAGGGAAGTATCCGTCAGCCGGGAGATCAGCAAGATGTATGAGGAGCACGTACGCGGAACCTTTACGGAGGTTCTGGCCCATTTTTCCGCACGGGCGCCTAAAGGCGAATTCGTCCTGGTGGTACAGGGAGCGGGGGCCGCTGCCAAAGAAGAAAAAAGAAAAAAAATAAATAAAAAAGATGAACAAAAGGTGGCGTCTAAAACCCCAGCCATCCGACGACGAGGCGGCCAAACTGGCCGCGATCCTGAAGGTGGACCGGGTTTCGGCGAGGCTGCTGGTGCAAAGAGGAATCAAGACTTATGACGAGGCCAGGACATTCTTCTATCCCGATCTGAACGATTTGCACGATCCATTCCTGATAAAGGACATGGACAAAGCAGTCTTGCGTATCCAGCGGGCACTGGACAACCAAGAAGGCATCCTTGTATACGGAGACTACGATGTGGACGGCACTACAGCTGTGTCCATGATGTATTCTTTCCTGAAGAGGTTTCATTCCAAAGTACGTACATATATCCCCGACCGCAACAACGAAGGATACGGGGTATCTTTCCGAGGCATAGACAGCGCTCAGGAAAACAAATGCAAACTGATCATCGCCCTGGACTGCGGGATCAAAGCGGACAAAGAGATCGATTATGCCCGTGAAAAAGGCATAGACATCATCATCTGCGACCACCACCGCCCGGCCGACAAGATACCGGCGGCTACGGCTGTGTTGGATCCCAAACGTCCGGATTGCCCCTACCCTTTCAAGGAACTGAGCGGATGCGGTGTCGGCCTCAAACTGATACAGGCCGTCTGCAAAAGCAAAGGGTGGAACGATAAATCTGTCATTACCAATTACCTGGATCTTGTAGCTGTGAGCATCGGGGCCGACATTGTGCCTATCGTCGATGAAAACCGGATACTGGCCTATTACGGGTTGAAAAAACTCAATTCCAATCCGTGTCCCGGCATAAAAGCCTTCAATATCTTTTCCAAAAAACGGGTATTCGGTATTACGGATATCATCTTCGTGATCGCCCCCCGCATCAACGCGGCCGGGCGCATCAACCAGGGTATCCATGCCGTAGAATTGCTTACGGCCCGCAACGATGTGGTGGCTAAAGAGATCGCCATCGAGATCGACCGGCTCAACGCGGAACGGAAAGAACTCGACGCCGCCACTACGGAAGAGGCCCTGAAGATGCTCGAAGGGAAAAAGCTGGAAGACGATTTCTGTATCATTATCTATAATCCTTCCTGGCACAAAGGCGTGATCGGCATCGTCGCCTCGCGTCTGGTAGAGCACTTCTACCGGCCCGCCATGGTATTTACCAAGACCGGGGAAGGTTATATATCGGCTTCGGCCCGATCTATGCACGATTTCGACATCTACAACGCGATAGAGAGTTGCCAGGATATCATCGAGCAGTTCGGCGGCCACAAATACGCGGCCGGCCTCACCCTGAAAGAGGAAAATTTCGAAGCCTTCAAAGAGCGGATCAACGAGATCGCCCGCGAAGCGATCCTGCCGGAAATGCGAACCCCGGAGGTCGAAGTGGACACCGAGATCGAGATGTCGGACATCAGCCCGAAATTCCTGCGGACGCTCAAAAAATTCGCCCCTTTCGGGCCCGGGAACAATTCTCCGGTATTTATGGCCCGCAATCTGAAAGACAACGGCTGGGGAAAAGCGGTCGGCAAAGGCGAGCAGCACCTCAAGTTGACGTTGATGGAAGCCGGGGAAACGGCAAGCGGAAGGACTTACGATGCCATCGGGTTTAACCTGGGCAAAAAAGCCAGCGTGGTAGCCGGCGGGAAAGCGTTCAAAGCGGTCTTTACGATCGAAGAGAACGAATACCAGGGCCGTATCAGCCCGCAAATCCGCCTGAAAGACATCAAGCCGGAAGACGAGTCCGAATAAAATATGCTTCTACGCAAAATACCCGGAAAATTCTTTCCGGGTATTTTTTTTCTGAAAAAAGTATAATAATGAGACTGACAACAACCTATAATGTCCTGGCTATTCGAAGTTTTGCCTAAGATCTCGAAAACGAGGATCATAGTGTCGCTATGGAAAATCGGTAGGACTTGGATGCTCCCATGATAGGGCTTTAAATAAAAAACTAAGCAGGCGGCAGAAAAGCGCAGATCAAAGTAATTCCAGGGCACGTTCCATTTTCATTCCCCGCGATCCTTTTATCAGGTATACCGCCGGGACGGACGGTTTGCGGAATGCCGCTGCAAAATCTTCGAAAGTCCGATAAAGGGATATCTTATCCCCGGGGACATTTACTTTGGAAAAATTCTCGCCGATCAAATATGCATGGTCGTACGGCAACGAAACTACCATATCGGCTATCCGCTGATGCTCCTGCTCCGAATAGGCACCCAGTTCGAACATATCGCCCAACATCGCGTATTTCGGGCGCCCTCCCGTATCGGTATGGGCGAAATTCTCCACCGAAAGCCCCATGCTGGTCGGGTTGGCATTATAGGCATCCATCATTACGGCTTCCTGCCCCCGCTCCACCCATTGAGAACGGTTGTTGGAGGGGACATACGATTCGAGGGCGGCTGCAATTTCGGCAGGGGCGATCCCGAAATACAATCCGACAGCTATGGCCGCGCAGGCATTGGTGAAATTGTAGCTCCCGCCCAGATGTGCGGTAAATTCGATCGAAGCGAACCGTCCTGAAACCACCGGCAACGAGGATAGAAGCTCCGTCTGGACATCGGCTTTTGCTCCCTTGGAGGAAAACGTATAGCGCTCGATACCGGCGCTCTTCTCCATCTGGATCGGATCGTCGGCATTGACAAAAGCGCGGCCTCCGTGTTCACGGAGAAAATCGTAAAGTTCGGATTTCGTGCGGATCACTCCTTCCACCCCGCCGAAACCTTCCAAATGGGCCCGCCCATAGTTGGTGATATATCCGAAATCAGGCCGGGCGATCGCGCTCAGATCCCTTATCTCATGGGGGTGGGACGCCCCCATTTCCACTACGGCAAAATTGTGGCGGGAGCGGATGGACAGTAAAGTGAGCGGCACCCCTATATGGTTATTTAAGTTGCCCTCCGTAGCACAGACATCGAATTTACGCGACAATACAGCCCGTAACAATTCTTTGGAAGTCGTCTTTCCATTGCTGCCTGTCAGGCAAAAAACCGGAATATTCATCTTCAGCCGGTGGTAAGTCGCTACGCCCTGCAAAGCCGCCAGTACGTCGGGAACCAAGACGATCTCATCGGCATCGGCATATCTTCGGCCATCGTCCACCACAACAGCAGACGCCCCGGCTTCCAGCGCTTTCCCGGCAAAATCGTTTCCGTCGAAACTCTCCCCTTTCAGGGCGAAAAAAACATCTCCAGCCTTTATCTTCCGGGTATCGGTCGTAAGCCGGATACCGTTCTTTTCGAGTAAACCATATATCCTATCCACATACGGGGCAAATCCATTCATTTTCTTCGTGTTTTTATACAGCCAAATTTACCTTTTTTCCAAAACATACGGAACAAAAAAGCGCGGCGGGTTTCCCCACCGCGCTTTTTATTTTCAATGAATTTACATGCCCATTATTGCTTTCTCAGCCTCTTCGAATTTCTTCAAGTTGGCATCGTCTCCCAAACCGGCATACACATTCTTAAGAGTGCGTATAATACTCAGGTTATCAGGGATTTCTTTATACCCTTTTTCAAGGAGTGCCGCTACGTCCTTATACATTTTGTTCTTCTGCTCGATCAGAGCGTCATACTGCTTTTTCTGTGCAGCATTGAGCGTAAACGGAAGTTTGTTTATTTCTTCATTGATTTTCTGTTCGCCGTCGAGTAATACCGAAGCATAATTGATATACGCATTGGCATATTTAGGGTTTATTTCGATAGCCTTAGCGTAATGCTCGATAGCCTTTGCCGCTTCATGTTTTTCACTGTACACATACCCGAGGTTATATTCGATATCCGCATCGTTCGGGAAAGCTTTAGCAGCGGACAGAAGATTGCTCAGGAATTTATCCAAATCCCCTTTCTGGTAATAGGTTTGGCCTAGGAGAAGGAAAATATCTTTATTATCAGGAAATTTGGCCAAGGCCTCTTCCCCGTATTTCAATGCCTCGTCGTATTTTTCTTCCTGATACAGGATCTGCATCAACGTAAGGTATATTTCCGGCTGTTTGTTTGGCTCTACCCGGACAACCGGATTGGATGCGAGTTTGAGTTTTACCTGCGCATCCATTTCTTTCTGCGAAGGATACAGCTTTTTTTGGCCGGAGAGTTCGTCTGTTGCTTCATAGATCGTCTCTACGCCGGTATAACCCATGGCCAGCAATTTTTTATAAATATCTTTGGCTGCTGTATAGTCCCGTGCCTGGATCATAGAAATCGCCGCATTGTTCAGCAGGGCGGTATCTGCCTTGGGTGCGAAAATCTTCTGAGCCTCGTAAGTCAGCTCGAATAAAGAGGCGGCCTCTTTATACTGTTGCGAATTAAACGCATTGATGCTCTTCTGATAATAGCTATTACCTGCCTCTCCGACAGCTGTCTGCATTTTGGGAGTATACACCTTAGTACGATCGGCGACTTTTGGTTTGCTGTATTTGCCCGAAAGTATGGCGTCGTCCAATTCTTTTTGAGAAGTGAAAGCTACCGTCTTTTTCGTGTCATTATTACGTGCGGTGTAGTCTTTTCCATTCTCGTATTCAGACAAAGTACCCAGGTATTTGAAAGCATCCTCGATCTGGGGAATATTATCCCCGGCCAGATTCAACTTCGCCATACCGATAATGTACATGGCTTTGGCAACGAGATCGGAATTGGCATCTCCGTCAGCTTTAAGAAGGGATTCGCCCTTCTGAGCCTGAGAAAGTGCCGTGTTGTAATCTTTCTTGTCAAGCGCTTTCTGGGCTGCATCCAGTTCCGCTTTCTGTGCATAAGTAAACGTTACCATGCACATCAGTGCTGTTGTGATAAATAATTTTTTCATTTTATTGCTTTCAATATTTTTCAATTCGATACTATTTCAAGGACAAAAGTCGATATTTTAATTGTTAAGACAAAATATTTGCCTATTAATTTTTTGTCAAAACACGTCTTTTTCAGGCTTCTTCCCCGCTTTCTGCCACAGGAGATTCTGTCCCCTGGTTTTCAGCGTTTTCCTCCTCCTGTTCATCCTCGGAAACAACCTTGGCTACGGCCGCAATTTCGTCGTCGCCGCGCAGGTTGATGAGTTTGACACCCTGAGTAGCGCGTCCTGTCACCCGGAGCGTATCGATACCCATGCGGATGGTCAGCCCGCTGCGCGTAATGATCATCAGGTCTTCGTCGCCTTTGACGTCGACAATAGCGATCAGCGCCCCGGTTTTATCGGTCACATTGATCGTCTTCACGCCCTTCGCGCCGCGGTTTGTCTCGCGGTATTCATCGAACTCGGAACGCTTCCCGAAGCCTTTCTCGGATACGACCAACACATTGGACTGCACATCGTCCACACAGATCATACCGATTACTTCGTCATCCGCCCCGTCGAGCATCACCCCGCGTACGCCGGTAGCGTTACGGCCCATCGGGCGGAGTTTTTCTTCATCGAAACGGATCGCTTTGCCCTTACGGGTAGCGATCATGATCTTGGACGTGCCGCTGGTAAGGCGGGCCTCCAGCAGGGTATCCCCCTCTCGCACATTGATCGCATTGATACCGTTGGCGCGTGGGCGGGAATATGCCTCGAGCGAAGTCTTTTTCACCGTGCCGTCCTTGGTCACCAGTACGACATAGTGGTTGTTGATGTAATCCTCGTCCTTGAGGTTGTCCACCATGATATAGGCACGCACTTTGTCGTCCTGTTCAATATTGATCAGGTTCTGTATCGCACGGCCTTTGGCGGTCTTGGCTCCTTCGGGTATTTCGAACACACGCATCCAGAATACTTTGCCCTTTTCGGTAAAGAACAGCATATACTGGTGGTTGGTCGCCATGAAAAGATGCTCCAGGAAGTCCTCCTGGCGGGTGGAAACACCTTTCTGCCCTACTCCCCCGCGCGACTGGCGGCGGTATTCGGCCAGGCGGGTACGTTTGATGTATCCGGCATGGGAAATAGTGACCACCACTTCTTCGTCGGCGATCATATCCTCTATCGAGAAATCCCCGTCCGCCGAATATTCTATTTCGCTGCGGCGCTCGTCCCCATACTTCTGCCTTACCTCTTCCATCTCCTCGCGCACCAAAGCCATACGGAGCGTACGGTCGGCCAACAGGGCCTTGTAATGTTCGATCTTTTTGAGGATATCTTCGTACTCGGCACGGAGTTTATCCTGTTCCAGGCCTGTGAGTTGGCGCAGACGCATCTCGACGATCGCGCGGGCCTGTATCTCGGTCAGTGAAAAACGCTCGATCAGTTTGGCGCGGGCCTCGTCGGTATTCGATGCGGCGCGAATAATGCGCACGACTTCGTCGATATTGTCCGACGCGATGATAAGCCCTTGAAGGATATGGGCGCGCTCTTCGGCCTTTTTCAGTTCGAACTGCGTGCGGCGGGTCACCACGTCATGGCGGTGTTCCACGAAATAGTGTACCAGATCCAACAGGTTGAGCAGTTTGGGCCGCCCGTCCACCAGCGCGATATTGTTCACGGAGAACGAGGTCTGAAGCGCCGTGTTCTTATACAGCGTATTGAGCACCACGTTGGATACCGCCTCGCGTTTCACCACGTACACGATACGCATACCGCTGCGGTCGGATTCGTCGCGGATAGCCGATATGCCTTCTATTTTCTTGTCGTTGATCAAATCGACCGTGCGCTTGATCATCTCGGATTTATTCACCTGGTACGGGATCTCGCTTACCACGATACATTCGCGCCCGTCGATCTCCTCGATGGTCGCCTTCCCCCGGATCACGATACGTCCGCGGCCCGTCCGGTAGGCTTCACGCACCCCGCCGATACCGTATATTATTCCTCCCGTCGGAAAATCGGGTGCCTTGACGTATTGCATCAATTCGTCCACGGTAATATCCGGATTGTCGATATAGGCATTTATGGCATCCACGACCTCCGTCAAATTGTGCGGCGGCATATTGGTCGCCATACCTACGGCAATACCGGCCGCCCCGTTGACCAGCAGATTCGGGATACGGGTAGGCATCACCGATGGCTCCTTGAGCGTATCGTCGAAGTTAGGCACCATGTCGACCGTATCCTTCTCGATATCCACCATCACATCTTCCGCGATCTTGCGCATGCGGGCCTCGGTATAACGCATAGCAGCGGCGGAGTCTCCGTCCACGCTGCCGAAGTTACCCTGTCCGTCTACCAGCATATAACGCAGCGACCAACTCTGGGCCATACGGACCATCGTTTCATACACCGAGCTGTCTCCGTGCGGGTGGTATTTACCCAACACTTCGCCCACGATACGGGCGGATTTCTTGTAGCCCGAACTGGAAGTGATCCCTAATTCATTCATTCCGTAAAGCACGCGGCGGTGTACCGGTTTGAGGCCGTCGCGCACATCGGGAAGTGCGCGGGAAACGATTACTGACATCGAATAGTCGATGTATGAAGACTTCATCTCATCGACAATGTTGATCGGTATCAGTTTTTCTCCATCTGTCATAATTTCAAATAATTATTCGTCTTTTTCTTTTTCTTGCATTAGTAGCCAAAATTACGGAATTTTATCGAAATACCAGCAATGATTTTTTGCGAAAAAACCACCCCGTGAAACCTTATTTACCGTACCTTTACTGGTCGTAAAAGTTAATCAAAAACACTCCGATACAATGGCAATAGATCTTCTGCTCGGCCTCCAGTGGGGGGACGAGGGTAAAGGGAAAATAGTGGACGTACTGACCGCCGGCTACGATATCATAGCCCGCTTCCAGGGAGGGCCCAACGCGGGGCATACCCTCGAATTCGGCGGAATAAAACATGTCCTGCACACTATCCCTTCCGGTATTTTCCATGAAAAATCCGTCAATGTGGTGGGCAACGGCGTCGTAGTAGATCCTGTGATCCTGGCCAAAGAAATAGAAGACCTTTCCAAATACAACCTCGACATACCGTCCCGCTTACTCATCTCGCGCAAGGCCCACTTGATCCTGCCCACGCACCGCCTGCTGGACGCCGCATCCGAGGCCTCCAAAGGCAAGGCCAAGATCGGCTCTACACTGAAAGGCATCGGCCCTACCTACATGGATAAAACAGGCCGCAACGGACTTCGCGTAGGAGATACGGAACTGCCCGATTTCCAGGATCGTTACAAGGCTTTGGTGCAGAAACACCTGTCGATGCTCGAAAATTACAGTGCGAAAATAGAATTCGACCTCGAAGAGCTGGAAAAAGAATGGTTCGCCGCACTGGACGTGCTCAAGACGCTTACTTTTGTCGACAGCGAGCATTACCTGAACCAGGCCGTCGCACAGGGAAAGAAAATTTTGGCCGAGGGCGCACAGGGAGCTATGCTGGACGTGGATTTCGGCACCTATCCGTTCGTGACCTCTTCCAATACGATGGCCGCCGGCGCCTGCACCGGACTGGGCGTCCCACCCCGCGCTATCGGGGAAGTGTTGGGTATCTTCAAGGCTTACACTACCCGCGTGGGTTCCGGGCCCTTCCCTACGGAACAGCTCAACAAAGTGGGAGACCGTTTGTGTGAAGTCGGCCGCGAATACGGGGCCACTACGGGCCGTAAACGCCGCTGCGGATGGCTCGACCTGCCTGTGCTTAAATACGCCTGCATGGTGAGCGGCGTATCGCAACTGATGATGATGAAAGCGGACGTACTGTCCGGATTCAAAGAAATAAAAGTGTGCACTCATTACGAGTATATGGGTAAAAAGATCGATTATCTTCCGTACAACGTCGAAGAGAAATTCATCAAGCCCATCTACGAGACCCTTCCGGGGTGGAAAGAAGACCTGACCGGAGTGACGAGTGAAGATGCGCTGCCCAAAGAACTCAAATCGTACATCGCCTATATTGAAAAGGCGCTGGGTGTTCCGGTGACCATCGTTTCGGTGGGCCCCGACCGCACACAGACGATCATGCGAAGTAAATAACCAAGCTCCGTGCCCGGGCTGGGTAACCCTGGCGGGAAGGAAAGGAATAATATTCGGCGGTAATCGTCGATTTTTACCACAATTTCTTTTACTAACTTTCTTTTGTCTTGCCAAAAGGGCCGTGCTCGGCCAAAGCAAGATAGAAGATCGTTCAGCGACAACAGTCGCACCTGTGCTGACAGTTCCCGTCGCGGTTTTATTCCCGGCTTCGGGCTTGAAGCATTCGGTGTCGTATTCCGCCCTCGCCGGAAATATCCGCTTGGGGGCAGACGCTCCGGGCGGCTGTTTAAAACCGGGCACTGCGTTTGCAAGCGGCCAGCTCCGGGGAGGCTGGAACACGAATCCCGATGCTTCGAAGCCTCCCCGGAGCGTAGGTAAGCGCAGCAAACCATTTGCCCGGCAAAAGCCGTTTTCTTTGCCTCTTTCTTTTGGGCTAGCAAAAGAAAGAGGCATCCGGGCGGACCCCGGCGGGACGGAAGAAAACACTTTGTAGTAATTTTTCTCCGTCCGCTAGCCAAAAAAAGCAAAGAATGGACACCCCCACGAAAATATACCTGTTTACCGACCGCTACCCCTACGGCCGCGGGGAAACTTTTGTGGAAAGCGAGCTGAGAACCATCGCCCGATCCGGGGAGAACATTGAAATAACCGTCATCCCCGCCCGGAAAGCCACCGGAAAAAGGGAACTGCCCGACGGTATCCGCCTGTGCATGATGCTGGCAGATGCGCCTACCGAACGGAAATTCCGGGCGCTGGCCGCCGCCGCAGGAAGTTCTCACTTATGGGAACTTCCTTTCCTCTCCCGCCGTCCGAAAAACGGCCGGCAATGGCGAAATGCCCTGGGCGGACTCTACCGAGCCTACCTTACCTGGTTTACCGCAGCGCGCCACCGCCTTTTTTTTGAAAAAGCGGATATCTTTTATGCGTATTGGCTGGACAATACCGCTACCGGGCTTTCCTTCGTAAAATCCTCCCTGAAAGGATTCGACAAACCCCTAGTATGCCGTGCGCACGGATACGACGTATTCGAAGAAGAACGCGGTGTGTTTTTCCCGGCACGGGAATCCGCTTTTAAGTATATCAACCATATCTTTCCCGTCAGCCGGGCAGGCACAGATTACCTCAAACAGCGGTATCCGCAATTTTCTGAAAAAATCGAATGCCTTCACTTAGGTGTGGAAAACCATCCGTGTGAACCGCACGATCTTTCCGAAAGGCATCTCCGTTTCGTTTCCTGTTCCAACGTCATCGCCCTGAAACGACTGGAGCTTACTGCCAACCTGCTGAAAAGATATGCCATCCTGCATCCCGAACTGAATATTACCTGGACACATTTCGGAGCAGGCCCCTTGTTGGATGATGTCCGGGCAGAAACCTTTTCCGGCAAACCGGACAACTTTACCGCCGTTTTTGAAGGCGCCGTCCCCAATGCGGAAATATTGAAACGGTACGAAACCGGGGAATTCGATATTTTCGTGTCGCTCAGCCAGTCCGAAGGGATGCCCGTTTCAGTGATAGAAGCGATGAGCTGTTGCATTCCGCCTCTGTGTACCGCTGCCGGCGGCACAAGCGATGCCGTGGACGACGAAGCAGGTTTTCTGCTTCCCCTGAAGCCTTCGTACGAAGATTTTGCGAGAGGTCTTCGGCACATATTGGCCAATTACTCCACCCAAAGCCAAATGGCACGGGACAGGCAGAGAAATTTGTTTTCCGCCGAACGGAATTTTACGGATTTTTACCGGTTTCTTTCTTCTTTGAAAAGGCACTGACCTCACCCGATCGGAACGCTTACCGACTATTTTTCCGCCAAAAACCAGATTTTCCGATGTTATTGTGCCAATGGAACATTACGATTCTGCCTATATTTTACTAACTTAGCACTCCAAAAAACAAAACCATCCGTATGGCCGAATTGATAAAAATGTATCCGGAAAATCCCGACCCCCGCCGCATCGAACAGATCATCGAAGTGCTGCGCGATGGAGGCCTCATCATATACCCTACCGATACGGTATACGGACTGGGCTGCGACATCAGCAACTACAAAGCCGTGGAAACCCTTTGCCGGTTGAAACATGTAAAACCGGAAAAAGCGAATTTTTCGTTCATCTGCTCCGACCTGAGCAATCTTTCCATGTACGCCCGTCAAATAGACACCGCTGCGTTCAAGATTCTCAAACGCCTGCTTCCGGGACCTTATACATTTATTTTGCCGGCAGGCCCGGGCCTTCCCAAGGCCTTCAAAGGCAAAAAAACCGTCGGCATCCGCGTACCGGACAACAACATCCCCCGGGAGATCGTCAAAGCGCTCGGCAACCCCATCATATCCACCTCGGTCTACGACACGGACGAACTATTGGAATATACCACCGACCCGGAACTGATCGCCGAACGGATGGACGGCGTGGTCGACCTGGTGATCGACGGGGGTTATGGGGGAAATGTCGCATCGACCATCGTTTCGCTAGTGGACGGGTATCCCGAAATCCTGCGTGAAGGAGCCGGCCCTGTAGATGGAATTTTATAAGCACTACACCGAACGAACCCGAACGTCCGCATGAAAATCATCTGCATAGGTAAAAATTACCGCCCGGAAAACCCGGACTGGAAAGCACCGAACGAACCCGTTATTTTCCTCAAACCGGACTCCTCCCTGCTTCATAAAGGCAACCCTTTTTTCATTCCCGAATTCTCCGAAAGAATCACGGCCGAAGCGGAACTGGCCGTGCGCATATGCCGGTTGGGAAAATACATCGATGTAAAATTCGCCCGCAAGTATTACGACGCGTTTACGGTCGGATTCGATTTCACTGCCCAAGACCTGTACGACCGCCTTTCCGCCGAAGGTATGCCGATCGACATTGCCAAAGGGTTCGACGGGGCGGCCGTCCTGGGGGAATGGATCGACAAGGCTTCGCTACCCTCTTCCGCCATCCGTTTTTCCATGCAGCGGGACGGACGGGAAATCGCTTCTGGCAATACGGCCGATATGCTCTTTTCGGTGGACGAACTGATTGCCACAATATCGAAATACTACACCCTGAAGATCGGGGATGTGATCCTTACGGGAGCCCCTGCGGCATCCGTGCCGGTATCGGGAGAAGACCATCTGGCGGGACACCTCGAAGGGCGCGAGGTATTGGCCCTCAAAATCAAATGAATGATCGCCTGCAAGGGAAGTTATACGCACATTCTTAAAATAAACACATAGCGAAAAAGTAAATTTGGGCAAAGCGTAGCGAATT
>CAUHQV010000009.1 GCA_959608625.1 uncultured Flavobacteriales bacterium | reverse complement strand
AGAACTGAGGCCGGTATTTGTTGTGGAACGGAGTGTGACGGCCGCCTTCTTCCTTGGACAGGATGTACACCTCGGCCTCGAACTTCTTGTGCGGAGTTACGGACTTCGGAGCGCAGATTACCATACCGCGGCGGATCTGGTTCTTGTCGATACCGCGCAGCAGCAGACCTACGTTGTCACCAGCTTCGCCCTCGTCGAGCAGTTTGCGGAACATTTCCACACCGGTGATGGTAGAGGTCAGTTTTTCAGAAGACATACCGATGATCTCGACAGCGTCGCCCACGTGAGCGATACCCGTTTCGATACGGCCCGTAGCTACGGTACCGCGGCCGGTGATAGTGAACACGTCCTCGACAGGCATCAGGAACGGTTTGTCCTTGTCGCGGACCGGTTCCTGGATCCAGTTGTCAACGGCATCCATCAGTTCTTCCACGGTAGCTACCCATTTGGCTTCGCCGTTCAGGGCGCCCAGAGCGGAACCCTGGATAACGGGGGTATTGTCACCGTCGTACTTGTAAAGGCTCAGCAGGTCGCGAACCTCCATTTCAACGAGTTCGAGAAGTTCGGGGTCGTCTACCATGTCTACCTTGTTCAGGAACACCACGATACGGGGAACGCCTACCTGACGTCCGAGCAGGATGTGCTCGCGGGTCTGGGGCATCGGGCCGTCCGTAGCGGCAACTACCAGGATCGCACCGTCCATCTGGGCGGCACCGGTAACCATGTTCTTCACATAGTCAGCATGTCCCGGGCAGTCCACGTGTGCATAGTGGCGGTTGGCCGTCTGGTACTCCACGTGCGAAGTGTTGATAGTGATACCACGCTCTTTTTCTTCGGGAGCGTTGTCGATCTGATCGAATGCGCGGGCTTCAGAAAGGCCTTTATCGGAAAGAACCTTGGTGATAGCGGCGGTAAGGGTAGTTTTACCATGGTCTACGTGACCGATGGTACCGATATTCAAATGCGGTTTGTCACGTTTGAAAGTTTCTTTTGCCATTTTTCCAAATGTTTATTACTTGTTTTCTACTTAGTGAATTTGCGTCGCCTTACTTAAGACACAAAGCCTTCCAAAGAAGGCTATAGAGCCAATAATGGGACTTGAACCCATGACCTCATCCTTACCAAGGATGCGCTCTACCACTGAGCTATATCGGCATTCGACACATGCAATGCGTCTTTCAAAGACCCTTCCACATATCAGACCGCAAAGGTATGAAGTTTTATCATTTATCCAAATAGCGGGCACATTTTTTTTTACCCCTCCCGCTTTTTTCCCGGGGAGCAGAAAACGGAAGACCGACCCGGTTCATGGTACCGACAAAAAGCGCCCGGGCGGAAATAGATATCCGCCCGGGCGCCGTTCACACTAAATATAATGATCGGACTACTTTACTTCTTCTTTTTGTTTAGCGTTCTTGGCGCGCAGTTTGCGGCGCATCGAATCGGCACACAGATCCGTACACTCCTCGAAAGTAGCCGCCTGCTTTTTCACCACGAATGTCTCTCCCGGAACCCTCATTTTGAGTTCCATCATTTTGTTCTCCTTATCCGGCGTATTGAGCACATGCAAATAAACCTCGGCATCGATAACACGGTCGTAGAACAACTCCAGTTTGTCGAGCTTTTTCTGGATAAAGTCCAGAAGCTTGGCATCGGCCTTGAAATGGATGGCTTGCGTAAGTACCTTCATGATCGTAATGTTTTGCGCCCGGCCTGCTCAGGGATGCTCGTCCCCGCGGGGGTGGGCTTGGTTATACACTGATTTTAGTTTCCCCAGCGTCGTATGGGTATAAACTTGTGTGGAAGCCAGCGAAGAATGTCCCAAAAGCTCCTTGATCGAAGAGATGTCCGCACCCGCCTCCATCAGGTGGGTAGCGAAGCTGTGACGGAGCACATGGGGGCTTTTCTTCATTTTGACTGTCACAAGACTAAGATACTTATTAATTATCCGATAAACAAGTCCGGCGGACAACTTTTTGGAATCTTTAGCAAACAAAAGGCTTTCTTTAGTATTCCCCTGCCCACAACGCGCAGAAAGGAAGCGCCCGATCGCCCGGCCGAGCTCCCGGTGCATGGGCACGAACCGCTCTTTAGTCCCTTTACCTCTGACGCGCACCAATTGCCGGCCGAAGTCCAAATCGCCGATCCGCACGTCGCACAGTTCCGAACAGCGAAGCCCGCAACCATAGAACATTTCCACCATCAGCCGGTTGCGCTCCCCGTCGGGGTCGTCCTTATATAACTCCGGGTCGAGCAAGTGCTTCATTTCATCCACCGAATAAGGCACCGTCACCCGGTGCGGCTCTTTCAGGTTGCCCTGGCGCACCATCGGGGTGGCCTCGATAAGCCCCCGCCGCAAAAGATATTTGAAATACGACCGCAGGGCGCTTATTTTCCGGTTGACCGAAGAAGGGGAAAAACCCCGTTCCATCAGGTCTACCACCCAGCTGCGTATTGTTTGAAAATCCACCTCCGAATCCTCCGTCGGGAACCCGCGTTCCGACAAGTAAGCCTCGAACTCCGACAAGTCGGCCCCATAGGATTCCACCGTGTGGGGAGAGTATTTTTTCTCCAGCAAAAGGTAGCTCGCAAAATCTTCGGTACGCATCTTTATTCCTCCGTTTCAAGCGCCGCCGCGAACAGCGCGGCGCTAACAAATATAAGAAAGCCTCCGGTATTTTCCATTGCCGTTTTTGATTTATGTCGTTTCTTTGTATCAGTTTATCCCAAAAAATGTCACAGAACCTCAAAAGCTTTATCCTGCCGCTGGCCATGCTCGTCGGCGGATTGTTCTACAATTTCTTCGCAGAAATAGCCATAGCCATTCCATATTTTATATTCGCCATGCTTTTTCTGGCGTTCTGCAAACTGTCCCCGCGCGACGTGCGGCCCGACAAGCTCCACCTGATCCTTTTGTTGATCCAGGTCGGCGGGGGATTAGCCCTGTATTACGCGATCGCTTTTTTCAATGTGACGGTAGCCGAAGGGACTTTTATGTGTGTACTGGCCCCTACCGCCATGGCTGCGGCAGTGATCACCGGGATGCTCGGAGGCAACGTCGGGTTCATGACCACCTATATATTAATAAGCAACGTCGGAATGGCTGTCATCGCCCCGGCCGTATTCGCCCTATTGGGCAAACAGGAAGGATTGCCGTTCATGGAATCCTTTTTATACGTGTGCCGCCAACTGACCCCGATGCTTGTGCTCCCGCTAGCGGCCGCCTGGGCCCTGCGCTGGCTTGTCCCCACCCTCCACAAGAGGGTCGCTTCGGTGAGCCACCTCACCTTTTATATATGGGCCGTTTCGCTGACCAGCATCACCGGGCGCACAGTGAAATTCCTGGCCGAACAGCAGAATCCCGACTACTATACCGAAATAATCATAGCCGCCCTGGCCCTGGCCGTTTGCCTGGCGCAGTTCAAAGGAGGGAAAGCCCTTGGACAGGCTTTGGGCGACCGCACGGCTACCGGGCAGGCTATGGGGCAGAAAAATACGATCCTGGCCATCTGGATGTCCCAAGCTTACCTCAACCCCATCGCCTCGGTCGGGCCGGCCTCTTACGTCCTGTGGCAGAACATCATCAATTCGTACCAAATATGGCTGAAGAACCGCCGCGAAAAGCGGGAAATGAAAAAATCGGCCGCGTCTCCGAAAAATTTTGCACAGAATAAAAATATTGCCTAATTTCGCAACCTCCCTACAGGCGTAGCTCAGTTGGTAGAGCACTGGTCTCCAAAACCAGGTGTCGGGAGTTCGAGCCTCTCCGCCTGTGCCATGTCCTCCGAGAAGGACACCACTCATAACCGCACTCCATCCGTGCGGTTATCTTGTCTTCAAGCCCTTTCTTTCCTCTCTTGGGACAGGTGTTTAAAATACCGAATCATTTAAGCCCGCTTCTTCTTACCATGAAAGAGAACAAATACGACGACGACCGGTTTTTCGAACAATACAGCCGCATGGACCGCTCGATCAAAGGGCTCGAAGGCGCCGGGGAATGGCATACCCTGAAAACAATGCTGCCCGATTTCCAAGGCAAAAGAGTGCTGGATCTGGGATGCGGGTTCGGATGGCACTGCCGGTACGCTGCCGAACACGGAGCCCTGTCGGTGCTGGGGATCGACCTGTCCGAAAAAATGATCGCCCGGGCGAAAAAAGAAAATACCGTCCCGAATGTGGAATACCAGCGTCTGGCCATTGAGGATTTTCCGTTTCCGGCAGAAGCTTTCGACATCGTGGTCAGCTCCCTTGCCTTTCACTATCTGGGCTCGTTCGCAGACCTCTGCGCCAAAATATACCGGTGCCTGACGCCCGGTGGGACGTTCGTCTTTTCCGTAGAACACCCGGTCTTTACGGCCTACGGCAGCCAGGACTGGTTTTACGCCCCCGGCGGGGAACGCCTTCACTGGCCCGTAGACCGCTATTTCATTCAGGGCGAGCGGCAGGCGGTCTTTCTGGGCGAACAGGTGACCAAATACCACAGGACCCTCGCGGCTTATATCAACGGCTTGCTCGAAAGCGGATTCCGCATTACCGGGCTGAATGAGCCGGAACCAAGTCCCGAAATGCTGGCCAATATTCCGGAAATGAAGGATGAACTTCGCCGCCCGATGATGCTCATCTTATCGGCCGAAAAAGTCCGGTAAAGACGCTTGTTTTGTTCTACAAAAAACGGCTCCTGGAAACTTTTTTTACCGAAAGGTTTCAACTTAAAAAAAACTTCGTATATTTGCACTCGCCTTGGAGAAGGCCCTTTTCGTTCGTATATCACTCATTATCAGTATTAAACTTCTGATAGAGAGCATGATAGCGAACTAAATGTATTCTTCGGGGATATCCGGACATCCGCTTTTCACGGATGTGTTTTTCACACGACAAAGCATATATTCAGAAATATGAAAGCTCTTATCCAATACATCAAAGATTCCCGTACGGAACTGATGGACAAGGTTACCTGGCCCTCGTGGGACGAAGCCCTGCGTCAGACCTGGATCGTGGCCATAGCAACCCTCATACTTGCAGGAGTCACGGCTCTGGCGGACTTCGTATTCAACAGTGCCATACAGGGCATTATCGGTCTCCTTCCTCACTAATCGGAAAAAAGTCTCACAGAAATGTCAGAAACTACCAAAAAATGGTATGTAGTGCGCGCGATCAGCGGACAGGAGTTGAAAGTCAAAAACTATATCGAGCAGGAAACCGCCCGTCTAGGCATGGCCGACTATCTGTCCAGTGTGATGGTGCCTATGGAAAAATTCTTTTCCGTTTCCGGCGGTAAGAAAGTAAGCAAAGAGCGCCCGTTTTTCCCCGGATATGTAATGATAGAGGCCAACCTCGACGGAGAAATGCTCCATATGCTCAAAGGCATCCCCGGTATCGTAGGCTTTTTGAGCGACCGCCCCGGCGGCGACCCGGTGCCCCTGCGCAAGAGCGAAGTGAACCGCATGTTGGGAAAAGTGGACGAAATGGCCGATATTCCGGAATCGGTGGTCATCCCGTTCGTCGTAGGAGAGCCCGTCAAAGTGATCGACGGCCCGTTCAACGGTTTCGACGGCACGGTAGAGGAAGTGAACAACGAAAAGCGCAAGCTCAAGGTAGAAGTGAAGATCTTCGGCCGGAAAACTCCGTTGGAACTCACCTTCTCCCAAGTGGAAAAAGTGTAGCCGGCACTCCAATCGGCCCTGAAAAAAGTAAATGTTACGCCAAATACATAAGTTCTAAAGGGCACGCTTCCAATTTTTTGCCCGGAAGAACACAACAATTTTAGTCAAAGATTAAAAATGGCAAAAGAAATCTTCAAGAAAATCAAATTGCAGTGCAAAGGCGGAGCTGCAAACCCTTCGCCGCCAATCGGCCCTGCACTTGGTTCCGCCGGTGTGAACATCATGGATTTCTGCAAGCAGTTCAACGCCCGTACCCAGGACAAACAGGGTAAGGTGCTTCCTGTGCAGATCACCGTGTACACGGACAAGTCGTTCGACTTCGTGATCAAAGCCACTCCGGTTGCTGTGCAGCTGATGGAGGCCGCCAAGGTCAAATCGGCTTCGGGCGAGCCCAACCGTAAAAAAGTGGGCGCCATCACCTGGGAACAGGTCAAGACGATCGCTACCGACAAAATGGCCGACCTGAATGCTTTCACGGTCGAAAGCGCTATGTCCATGGTGGCAGGAACCGCTCGTTCAATGGGTATAACAATCAAAGGAGAATCTCCTTTAAAAAAATCTTAATCAAGCAAAATGGCAAAACTCACGAAGAATCAGAAAGTAGCTGTGGCCAAGCTTGAAAAAGACAAGCTATACACCGTAGATGAGGCCTGCGCGCTGGTAAAAGAAACCTCGACCACCAAATTCGACGCATCCGTCGATATCGCCGTTCGCTTGGGTGTAGACCCGCGTAAGGCCAACCAAATGGTTCGCGGCGTGGTATCCCTGCCTAACGGTACGGGTAAGAGCGTACGCGTACTCGCGCTGGTAACTCCCGACAAGGAAGCCGAAGCCACCGAGGCCGGGGCCGACTTCGTAGGTCTGGACGAATACCTCGAAAAGATCAAGGGCGGATGGGCCGATGTGGACGTAATTATCACCATGCCTGCCGTAATGGGCAAACTCGGGCCTTTGGGCCGTGTGCTTGGTCCCCGCGGACTGATGCCGAACCCCAAATCCGGCACCGTGACCATGGAAGTAGGCAAAGCCGTCAAGGAAGTAAAAGCAGGTAAAATAGACTTCAAAGTCGACCGTTACGGAATCGTACACGCTGGTATCGGCAAAGTGTCTTTCGAGGCACCCCAGATCGCCGAAAATGCGATGGAACTCATCCGCACGCTCGCCAGAATGAAGCCGGCATCCGCCAAGGGCGTCTATATGAAGAGCATTACGCTCTCCAGCACAATGGGCCCCGGGATTTCCATAGATACGAAAACCGTCTAACGCCAGAATGATAAGATTATGACAAGAGAAGAAAAATCACAGGTTATAGCCTCCATCACTCAGGAGCTCGGCGGTCACGGCGTCATCTACCTGGCAGACATATCCAACCTCAACGCTGCCGCTACGGATAAACTCCGCCGCGCATGCTTCACGGCAGGCGTCCGTTTGGAAGTTGTAAAGAATACCCTTTTGGCCAAAGCCATGGAAGCTTGCGACAAGGACTTCCAGACCCTTACCGAAACCCTCAAGGGCAATACGGCCCTGATGCTTTTCAACGGCGCGGCCAACGTACCCGGAAAGGTCATCAAGGATTTCCGCAAGGCTTCCGACCGTCCTTTGCTTAAAGGCGCTTGGATCGACAACGAAGTTTACCAGGGCGACGATCAGCTCGGCACACTGGCCAGCATCAAGTCCCGCGAAGAGCTCATCGGAGAGATCATCGGCCTACTGCAGTCTCCTATCCGCCGCCTGATATCGGCCCTGGAGAACAAAGGCGATGCCGCTCCCGAAGCAGCCGTACCCGCTCCCGCCGAGGAAGCAGCCGCTCCGGCCGCCGAAGAGCCCAAAGCGGAAGCCGCAGAATAATTATTCGCAACGCATTTATTTCTATAATTAACTAAGTCAAAAAAATTAAAATGGCAGATCTTAAAAAACTCGCTGAAGAGCTCGTTAACCTGACCGTAAAAGAAGTCAACGAACTCGCAACCATACTTAAGGACGAATACGGCATCGAGCCCGCAGCTGCTGCTGTAGTTGTAGCCGCTGGTGACGGAGCCGGCGCTGCTGCTGCCGAGGAAAAAACGGAATTCGACGTGATCCTCAAAGAAGCAGGCGCTGAGAAACTGAAAGTCGTTAAAGCCGTGAAAGAACTCACCGGCCTCGGACTTAAGGAAGCCAAAGAACTTGTGGACGGTGCTCCTTCTACCATCAAGGAAGGCCTGCCCAAGGATGAGGCTATGAATATCAAGACCCACCTCGAAGAGGTAGGTGCTCAGGTAGAAGTTAAGTAATCGACTTCTTTCCTTTTAAAAGGCTTAGGTCGTAGCGGTTTTTTAACCTCTAGAGGCCTAAGCCCTTTTGCTCTTTTATTAATTTTTCTTTTAATTAAAAATAAATTCCATTGGCTCAGACTGTTAACCCCATAAGGGTCAGCTTTGCTTCGGTGAAGAATCCCGTAGAATATCCGGATTTCCTGGATATACAGATCAAATCGTTTAAGGATTTCTTCCAGCTCGAAACAAAATCTGACGAGAGAAAAAACGAAGGACTATACAAGACTTTTTGTGAGAACTTCCCCATAACAGACACAAGAAACCAGTTTGTACTGGAGTTTATTGACTATTTTGTCGACCCTCCGCGTTACACCATCGAGGAATGTATCGAACGAGGCCTTACGTACAGCGTTCCGTTGAAGGCCCGGTTGAAACTGTACTGCACCGATCCGGACCACGAGGATTTCGAGACCATAGTCCAGGACGTATATCTGGGGACCATCCCGTATATGACCCCTTCGGGCACGTTCGTGATCAACGGAGCCGAGCGCATCGTCGTATCGCAGCTTCACCGTTCCCCCGGCGTGTTCTTCGGGCAGTCTTTCCATGCCAACGGTACGAAATTGTATTCGGCCCGTATCATCCCCTTCAAGGGATCGTGGATGGAATTCGCGACGGACATCAACAATGTGATGTACGCGTACATCGACCGGAAAAAGAAACTCCCCCTCACCACCCTTTTGCGCGCTATCGGTTTCGAACGGGATAAGGATATCCTCGATATTTTCGACCTGGCCGAAGAAGTGAAGGTGAGCAAGACCGGACTTAAAAAACATATCGGCCGCCGTCTGGCCGCCCGCGTGCTCAAAACCTGGGTAGAGGACTTCGTCGACGAAGATACCGGAGAAGTGGTATCCATCGAGCGTAACGAACAGATCCTCGACCGCGACACGGTTTTGGAAAAAGAGCACATAGACGAGATCGTGGATGCCGGGGTAAAGACCATCCTGCTTCATAAGGAAGACAGCACCAGCTCCGAGTACTCCATCATTTACAACACTCTTCAGAAAGACCCCACCAACTCCGAAAAAGAGGCCGTGGAACACATATACCGGCAGTTGCGCAACGCCGAACCGCCGGACGAAGAAACCGCCCGCGGTATCATCGAGAAGCTGTTCTTCTCCGACACCCGCTATTCGCTGGGCGACGTGGGACGCTACCGTATCAACAAGAAATTAGGGCTAGACACTCCGCTTTCCGTTCAGGTACTCACCAAGGAGGATATCATCACCATCGTGAAATACCTGATCGAACTGATCAATTCCAAGAGCGAAGTGGACGACATCGACCACCTCTCCAACCGCCGTGTGCGCACGGTAGGCGAACAGCTCGCCGCCCAGTTCGGCGTGGGACTGGCCCGTATGGCCCGCACCATTCGCGAACGCATGAACGTGCGCGACAACGAGGTGTTTACCCCGATCGACCTGATCAATGCCAAAACGCTTTCATCGGTCATCAATTCGTTCTTCGGGACCAACCAGCTCTCGCAGTTCATGGACCAGACCAACCCGCTGGCCGAGATCACGCACAAGCGTCGTCTGTCGGCCCTGGGACCCGGCGGTCTTTCGCGCGAAAGGGCGGGATTCGAGGTGCGCGACGTGCATTATACGCACTACGGCCGCCTCTGTCCCATCGAAACGCCGGAAGGACCGAACATCGGTCTGATCTCCTCCCTGTGCGTATACGCCAAAGTGGATGCCATGGGCTTTATCCAGACCCCTTACCACGAAGTGGAAAAAGGCCGGGTGGAATTCGAAAAAGAACCTATATACCTGAGCGCGGAATCCGAAGAAGGCAAGATATTCACCCAGGCCAACGTCGAAGTGGACGACAAGGGCAGCATCATCCCGGAGCGCGTAAAAGCCCGTGAAGAAAGCGACTTCCCGATCGTCGAACGTACCGAGGTGGATTATATGGACGTAGCGCCCAACCAGATCGCCTCGATCTCCGCATCGCTCATTCCGTTCCTGGAACACGACGACGCCAACCGCGCCTTGATGGGATCGAACATGATGCGCCAGGCCGTTCCGCTGCTCAAGCCGGAATCGCCTGTGGTAGGTACCGGACTCGAAGGCCGCGTGGCTAAGGACTCCCGCGTACTGATGAACGCCGAAGGTTCGGGGGAAGTCGTTTACGTGGACGCCGACAAGATCACCATCCGGTACGACCGCACGGACGACCAGCGTCTGGTAAGTTTCGATCCGGACGAAAAGACCTATCACCTGATCAAGTTCCGCAAGACCAACCAGTCTACCAACATCACCCTGAAGCCTATCGTGCGCAAGGGAGACCGAGTAGAGAAAGGACAGGTGCTGTGCGAGGGTTACGCCACCCAAGCCGGGGAACTGGCCCTGGGCCGCAACCTGCTCGTAGCGTTCATGCCATGGAAGGGTTACAACTACGAGGACGGTATCGTGATCTCGCAGCGCGTGGTCAAGGAGGATATTTTCACCTCCATTCACATCGACGAATATCCGTTGGAAGTCCGCGACACCAAACTGGGCGCCGAGGAACTGACCAACGATATTCCGAACGTATCGGAAGAAGCCACCAAGGAACTCGACGAGAACGGCATGATCCGTATCGGCGCCGAGGTCAACCCGGGCGACATTATCATCGGTAAAATCACCCCGAAAGGCGAGTCCGATCCTTCGCCGGAAGAAAAACTGCTGCGCGCCATTTTCGGCGACAAGGCAGGGGACGTAAAAGACGCTTCGCTCAAGGCCAACCCGTCGCTGCACGGTGTGGTCATCGGCAAAAAGCTCTTCTCCCGCGCCGTGAAGGACAAAAAACGCCGCAGCGCCGACAAGGAAGAAATGGAACGCTTGGACGCCGAATACGCCGCTTCGTTCGAGAAGCTCCGCAGTTCACTGCTGGACAAACTGTTCTCCATCGTCAACGGCAAAACTTCGCAAGGCGTGGCCAACGACCTGGGTGAAGTGATCATCCCCAAAGGGACTAAATTCTCGCTCAAGATCCTCCAGTCGCTGGAAGACTACGAGCACATCAATACTTCCAACTGGACGGCCGACAAAGCCAAGAATTTCCTTATCTCGGAGTTGATACACAACTTCAAGATCAAGGTAAACGACCTCCAGGGAGCCCTGCGCCGCGAGAAATTCACCATCACGGTGGGCGACGAACTGCCGGCCGGCATCATCAAACTGGCCAAGGTGTATATCGCCAAGAAACGCAAACTGCGCGTGGGAGACAAGATGGCGGGCCGTCACGGTAATAAGGGGATCGTGGCCAAGATCGTCCGGGAAGAGGACATGCCGTTCCTGGAAGACGGGACCCCGGTGGACATCGTGCTCAACCCGCTCGGTGTGCCGTCCCGAATGAACCTGGGACAGATCTACGAAACGGTGCTCGGATGGGCCGGCCGCAAGCTCGGCATGAAGTTCGCTACCCCGATTTTCGACGGCGCTTCGCTGGAACAGATCACCGAACTGACCGAAAAAGCAGGCGTTCCGCGCTACGGGCACACGTACCTGTTCGACGGCGGTACGGGCGAACGTTTCGACCAGGCCGCCACGGTAGGTATCATCTATATGCTCAAACTCGGCCACATGGTCGACGACAAGATGCACGCCCGTTCCATCGGGCCGTACTCGCTGATCACCCAGCAGCCGCTGGGCGGTAAGGCGCAGTTCGGAGGACAGCGTTTCGGAGAGATGGAGGTATGGGCGCTCGAAGCGTTCGGAGCCTCAAACATCCTGCGCGAAATCCTGACCATCAAGTCCGACGACGTAGTGGGACGCGCCAAATCCTACGAATCCATCGTCAAAGGCGAACCCATGCCGACCCCGGGTATACCGGAGTCCTTCAACGTGCTGCTGCACGAGCTCAAGGGCCTCGGACTGGACGTTCGGTTCGAAGAATAATTTTGACATTGCCGGCTGTCCCTCACAGGGCGGCCGGACAATGATTTTCGGCAAGTAAGTTTCAAACAAGCAATATCAGCAAAAGTAAATGGCTTTAGGTAAAGAAAACAAAGCAAACAGCGGCTTCAGAAAGATCACCATCGGCCTTGCTTCCCCTGAGACAATTCTGGCTCAGTCGTACGGCGAGGTGCTCAAACCGGAAACCATCAACTACCGTACCCACAAGCCCGAACGCGACGGCCTGTTCTGCGAGCGTATCTTCGGTCCTGTCAAGGATTACGAATGCGCCTGCGGAAAGTACAAGCGTATCCGTTACAAAGGGATCGTGTGCGACCGCTGCGGAGTGGAAGTCACCGAAAAGAAGGTGCGCCGCGAACGCACCGGACATATCAACCTGGTAGTGCCGGTAGCCCACATTTGGTATTTCCGCAGCCTGCCCAACAAGATAGGTTACCTGTTGGGGCTTCCTTCCAAGAAGCTCGACATGGTCATATATTACGAACGTTATATCGTCATCAACCCGGGTGTGGCCCAGCGTCCTACGGGCGAACCGCTCCAGAAAATGGAACTTCTCACGGAAGAGGAATACCTCGACATTGTCGACAACCTTCCCGAGGAAAACCAGTATCTGGACGACGCCGACCCCAACAAATTCGTCGCCAAGATGGGCGCCGAAGCCCTGCTCGACCTGCTGCACGAGATCAACCTCGACAATCTTTCATACAAACTGCGCGACAGCGTTTCCCACGAAACGTCCAAACAGCGTAAGACCGAGGCCCTCAAGCGCCTGCAAATCGTCGAAGCTTTCCGCGAGGCCCAGAAAACCCGCGAGAACCGTCCCGAATGGATGGTGATGAAAGTCGTCCCGGTCATTCCGCCCGAACTGCGCCCGCTGGTGCCGCTGGACGGAGGCCGTTTCGCCACTTCGGATCTGAACGACCTGTACCGCCGCGTGATCATCCGCAACAACCGCCTCAAACGCCTGATCGAGATCAAGGCCCCGGAGGTGATCCTGCGCAACGAAAAACGCATGCTCCAGGAGGCTGTGGATTCGCTGTTCGACAACACCCGCAAGGCGTCGGCCGTGAAGACCGAGTCCAACCGGGCCCTCAAGTCGCTCTCCGATTCCCTGAAAGGGAAGCAGGGGCGTTTCCGCCAGAACCTGCTCGGTAAACGTGTGGACTATTCCGCCCGTTCGGTCATCGTCGCAGGGCCGGAACTGAAAATATACGAATGCGGTTTGCCGAAAGATATGGCCGCCGAACTCTACAAACCGTTCATCATCCGCAAGCTCATCGAGCGCGGCATCGTCAAGACGGTCAAGAGCGCCAAAAAGATCATCGACCGCCGCGACCCGGTGGTATGGGATATACTCGAGAATGTCATCAAAGGACACCCCGTCCTGCTCAACCGTGCCCCGACGCTGCACCGCCTGTCCATTCAGGCGTTCCAGCCACGGCTGATTGAGGGTAAAGCCATCCAGCTCCACCCGCTGGTCTGCACCGGGTTCAACGCCGACTTCGACGGCGACCAGATGGCCGTACACCTTCCACTGGGCCCCGAGGCTATCCTCGAAGCGCAGTTATTGATGCTTGCCTCGCACAACATCCTCAACCCGGCCAACGGTTCGCCGATCACCGTTCCTTCACAGGACATGGTGCTCGGCCTCTATTATATGACGAAAGAGCGCCGCTCCACCCCCGACCATAAAGTCCCGGGAGAGGGCATGACGTTCTATTCGCCGGAAGAAGTGCGTATCGCCTACAACGAAGGCCGGGTAAGCCTCCAGGCTCCTATCAAAGTCCGCCTGGACATCTGGGAAGACGGCAAGACCGTCCGCAAGATCGTCGATACGACGGTAGGCCGCGTATTCTTCAACGACGTGGTGCCTTTCAAAGCGGGTTACATCAACAGCGTGATCAAAAAGAACACGCTGCGCGATATCATCGCCCACGTGCTCAAATGCACCGATATTCCGACCGCGACCAAGTTCCTGGACGATATTAAGGCCATGGGTTACGACAACGCCTTCCGGGGCGGCCTGTCCTTCTCGCTGGCGGATATCCTGATCCCGCAGGCCAAGGAAGAGCTCATCGCCGAGGCCAACGAAAAAGTGGACACCACGATGGATCAGTACAACATGGGAGCCATCACCAACAACGAGCGTTACAACATCATCATCGATGCCTGGTCGGCAGCCACCAACCTGATCGCCGAGGCAGCTATGAAGACGCTCAAGGAAGACAAACAGGGATTCAACTCGGTATACATGATGCTGGACTCCGGAGCCCGTGGTTCCAAAGCCCAGATCAGCCAGCTCACCGGTATGCGAGGCCTGATGGCCAAACCGCAGAAATCCGGTTCGGGCGGGGCGGACATTATCGAAAACCCGATCATCTCGAACTTTAAGGAAGGGCTTTCCATCCTCGAGTTCTTCATCTCCACGCACGGAGCCCGTAAGGGTCTGGCCGACACGGCACTTAAGACGGCCGACGCCGGTTACCTGACGCGCCGCCTGGTCGACGTAGCCCAGGACGTGATCATCAACGAAGAGGATTGCGGCACCCTGCGCGGTGTCGAAGTCTCGGCGCTGAAAGAAAACGACGTGATCCGCGAATCGCTGGCCGACCGTATTCTGGGACGTGTATCCCTGCACGACGTGGAAGACCCGCGCGACGGCAGCATCATGGTACATGCAGGCGAAGAGATCACTGAAGCGATCGCCAAAGCCATCGACCAATCCCCTATCGAAACGGTGGAAGTGCGCTCTCCCCTTACCTGCGAAGCCCGCCACGGTATCTGCGCCAAATGTTACGGGCGCAACCTCTCTTCCGGCCGCATGGTCCAGAAGGGCGAGGCTGTCGGCGTAATCGCAGCACAGTCCATCGGCGAACCGGGCACCCAGCTGACCCTGCGTACTTTCCACCAAGGAGGTACGGCCGGTTCCGCTGCCGCAGAATCCAGCATTAAGGCCAAAGCGGACGGTATCATCGAATTCGACGACCTGCGCACCATCCCGACCACCGACCAGGAAGGGAACGATTGCGATATCGTCATTTCCCGTACGACCGAAATGCACATCGTCGACCCGAAAACGTCGCTCTTGCTTTCCAACCACAACATCCCTTACGGTGCATTCTTATACAAGAAACCCAAACAGGAAGTGGCCAAAGGAGAAGTTATCTGCCAATGGGACCCGCACAACGCCCTTATCCTGTCGGAAACGGCCGGTAAGATCGCTTACGAGGATATCGAGCAGGGCCAGTCGTACCAGGTGGAGATCGACGACCAGACCGGATTCCAGGAAAAGATCATTTCCGAATCGAAGAATAAAAAACTCATCCCGACGGTCATCATCACCGATACCAAGGGCAACGTCATCAAATCGTACAACCTGCCGGTAGGCGCCCACCTGATGGTGGACAACGGCGCCAAAGTGAAAGCCGGACAGATCCTGGTGAAGATCCCGCGCCGCAGCGCGAAAGCGGGCGATATCACCGGAGGTCTGCCCCGTGTGACCGAGCTGTTCGAAGCCCGCAACCCGTCCAATCCGGCCATCGTGTCCGAGATCGACGGTGTCGTACGCCTGGGAGCCATCAAACGTGGCAACAAGGAGATCATCATCACCTCCAAGAGCGGTGAAGAGCGCCGTTACCTGGTGAAACTCTCCAACCAGATCCTCGTACAGGACAACGACTACGTACGTGCCGGAAACCCGCTGTCCGAAGGGGCCGTTTCCCCGGACGACATCCTGCGGATCAAGGGCCCGAACGAAGTTCAGGAATACCTGGTGAACGAAGTCCAGGGCGTATACCGTATGCAGGGTGTTGTCATCAACGACAAGCACTTCGAAGTGATCGTCCGCCAGATGATGCGCAAGGTCGTGATCATCGACTCGGGAGACACCCAGTTCCTCGAAGGACAGTCCATTCACAAGCGTGACTTTACCGATGCCAACGACGCACTCTTCGGCATCAAGGTCGTGACCGATGCGGGCGACTCCGAAAACCTCAAGGCAGGACAAATGGTAAGCCTGCGCCAGCTCAAGGACGAGAATTCGACGCTCAAGCGCGCCGATAAAAAGCTCGTCGAGGCACGCGACGCTATCGCTGCTACAGCCGAGCCGATGCTCCAGGGTATTACCCGCGCCTCGCTGCAAACGCATTCGTTCATCTCCGCCGCTTCGTTCCAGGAGACCACCAAGGTACTCAACGAAGCCGCCGTGGCTGCCAAAGAGGATTACCTCGAGGGGCTGAAGGAGAACGTGATCGTAGGCCACAAAATCCCGGCCGGTACCGGTCTTCGCGAATACGAAGACCTGATCGTCGGATCGAAAGACGAATACGAGCAGATGCGCAAGGATATGCAGTCCGCTGAAAGCGAAGAATAAACCCTTCCCAATACATTGCAATAGCCGCCTTTTCGAGGCGGCTATTTTTTTAGCAGGCCGTCAATGCTTAATAAAACATTAATTTAGTGATAAATCCTGCTAATCCCTTATGCCATACGGGGGTTTTTCATTAACTTTACGCCACTTAGCGAACATAATATCCGCCTGTCATGGAAGACAATAACACACCTAAGATCGACATAGAACTCACGGACGCCCATTCCCAGGGCGTGTATTCCAACTTGGCCGTAATCAACCACTCCCAGGGGGAATTCGTGGTGGACTACCTCTCGCTGATGCCCGGCGTGCCCAAAGCCCGCGTCGTTTCGCGCATCATCCTCAGCCCCGTACATGCCAAAAAACTGCTCGGAGCCCTGGCAGAGAATATCCGCCGGTATGAAAGTACTTTCGGGGAGATAAAAGACTTCGACGCCCTCCCTCCCTCGCCGGTAGGACAGGCTTAAAAATATCGACCTTAAATGAACAGCCGTACATATAAAATCGTAATTTTGCACCGGCTGAAAAACCATCCGAAAAAATTAATAATCAATCCATAAAATCTTAAGACAAATGAGCTTGATCACAGAAATCCATGCAAGACAAGTCCTCGATTCCCGGGGCAATCCTACCGTAGAGGTGGAAGTATACACCGAAGCCGGGGCCATGGGCCGCGCTATCGTTCCTTCGGGAGCCTCCACCGGTGAATACGAAGCTGTCGAACTGCGCGACGGAGACAAAAAGAAATACATGGGCAAAGGCGTCCTGAAAGCCGTAGCCAACGTGAATGAAAAGATCGCTCCGGAACTCATCGGGTGCGACGTATTCGACCAGGTGGGCCTCGACAAAGCCATGATCGCCCTGGACGGCACCAAGAACAAAGGCAAGCTGGGCGCAAACGCCATTCTCGGCGTATCGCTGGCCATCGCCAAAGCTGCTGCCGACGAACTCGGCCTACCGCTGTACCGCTACGTAGGTGGCGTAAACGCGAAAGTTTTGCCCGTTCCGATGATGAACATCATCAACGGCGGTGCTCACTCCGACGCTCCGATCGCATTCCAGGAATTCATGATCCAGCCGGTAAACGCGGACAGCTTCGCTACTGCCATCCGCATGGGCGCCGAGATCTTCCACAACCTGAAAAAACTTCTGCACGACCGCAACCTGTCCACCGCCGTGGGCGACGAAGGTGGTTTTGCTCCTACATTTAAGGGCACCGAGGATGCGCTCGATACCATCATGGCCGCTATCAAAGCCGCCGGCTACAAGCCCGGTAAGGACGTGACGCTGGCTATGGACTGCGCTTCTTCCGAGTTCTACAAGAACGGCGTGTACGACTACACCGTATACGAAGGCAAGAGCGGCGCTAAGCGCTCTTCCAAACAGCAGGCCGAATACCTGGCTTCGCTGGTAGAGAAATACCCCATCATGTCCATCGAGGACGGTATGGATCAGAACGACTGGGAAGGCTGGAAAATGCTCACCGACAAGATCGGCGACCGCTGCCAGCTGGTAGGCGACGACTTGTTCGTCACCAACGTAGAACGCCTCGAAAAAGGCATCAAGGGTGGCGTAGCCAACTCGCTGCTGGTAAAAGTAAACCAGATCGGTTCCCTGACCGAGACCATCGACGCCGTAGAAATGGCCCACCGCGCCGGATACACGACCGTGATGTCCCACCGTTCGGGCGAATCGGAAGATTCGACTATCGCCGACCTGGCCGTAGCCCTGAACTGCGGGCAGATCAAGACCGGTTCGGCTTCCCGTTCCGACCGTATGGCCAAATACAACCAGCTGCTCCGCATCGAAGATCAGCTCGGCGACGCGGCCCAGTACCCAGGCTTCAAGGCTTTCAAAGTGGATTTCAAATTCAAGGAAGCTGCTGCTAAAGCCGCTCCCGCCGCAGCTAAAGCCCCGGCCAAGAAAGCTCCTGCTAAAAAGGCCGCCAAGAAATAATTCCTTATTTCTATGAAAACCCAATCGCCCGGCGCAATGCGCCGGGCGTTTTTTATATACAGGATCTCTTCCCAAATAATCTCCCTCACAAAAAGGCCTGCGAACGCAGGCCTTTTTGTTTATATAACAATTCGAATATTATCCTTTTACGATATCTTCCGCTTTAGCTAAGGCTTCCAGCAGCCCATCGGGTTTCTTGCCTCCGGCAGTCGCATAGAACTCCTGGCCGCCGCCGCCGCCGTCTATGGTTTTGGCGAGTTCGCGGACAATATTACCGGCATGCCAGCCATGCTCTTTCGCCAGGTCTTTGGCGATGAGCACCGAAATACCGGCCTTGTAATTGTTCTCCTTGTTGCCTATCACGACAAAGGCATTGTCCACTTCGTTGCCTATCTCGAATATCAGGGTTTTGACCAACAGCGGATCGAGTTCCACCACGCCGGCCACGAAGCTGCAATCCCCGATATGCTGCATCGAACGCTTGAGGTCTTCCTTCAGGCGGGTCATCTTCTGCCGCATAAAACCTTCGACTTCTTTGTGCAGGTTCGCATTTTCCGCTACCAGCGTCATAGCCGCTTTCTCGATGTCGCGGTTGCCTTTGAATATATCGCGGATCACGGACAGTTCCTTCTCCCGGCCTTTGTAGTAGCTCACGGCTTCATCGGCCGTAATGGCCTCTATCCGGCGGATACCGGCTGCGATAGCCCCTTCGGACAGGATCTTGAACAGGCGGATGCGCAGGGTGTTATCCACATGCGTACCGCCGCACAGTTCATAGCTGCCGCCGAAACGCACGGTGCGCACCCGGTCGCCGTATTTCTCGCTGAAAAGGGCGATCACCCCGTCGGAAACGGCATCCTTGTAATCCGCGCAACGGTTCTCGTCGAGCGCATAACCGGCCTTTATATCTTCGTTCACCAGATCCTCCACTTTCTGGAGTTCTTCGTCGGTGAGTTTCGAAAAATGCGAAAAATCAAACCGGAGTCCGTCGGGCCCTACGGCCGATCCTTTTTGCTCCACATGCGTACCCAGCACCGTGCGCAGGGCTTTGTGCAGAAGATGGGTCGCCGAATGGTTGCAGGCCGAGGCCATCCGCTTTTCTTTATCCACCACCGCTTTGAACGTCGAGGTCAGGTTGACACCCTCCGGAAGTTTCTTTACGATATGTACCGGGGCATTGTTTTCCTTCATCGTGCGCAGGATCTCCGTCCGGCGCCCTTTTTCATCCTCTATATACCCGACATCGCCCGCTTGTCCGCCGCTTTCGGCATAGAACGGAGTGACCGGGAAAACAAGCTGGTAGAACACGCCTTTCTTGTTCTCCACCCGGCGGTATTTGGATATTTTGACGTCGCATTCCAGCGTATCGTAGCCTACGAACTCGCTGCCCGTATCGTCGGAGAGGATCTCCCAGTCGTCCACTTTGGTCACGGCTGCCGCGCGGGCACGTTCCTTCTGGGCCTGCATTTGCTCCTCGAAACCTTTAGTATCCACCGAATACCCGGATTCCTTGGCCAAAAGTTCGGTCAGGTCGAGCGGGAACCCGTACGTATCGTACAATTCGAACGCTTTCTCCCCCGATATCTCTTTCCCCTTCGTATCGGCCACGATCTGCGAGAGACGGGCCAGCCCTTTTTCAAGCGTCGAAAGGAAAGAAAGTTCCTCCTCGCGCACCACGCTTTCTATCAGCTTGCGGGAAGCGCGCAATTCAGGGAACGAATCGCCCATCTCCTTGTCCATCACTTCCACCAGGCGGTACATGAACGGCTCCCGGAAATCGAGGAACGAATACCCGTACCGCACCGCACGGCGTAGGATACGGCGTATCACATACCCGGCGCCCCCATTGGTGGGCAATTGCCCGTCGGCAATGGCGAAAGCCACAGCCCGGATATGGTCGGCGATCACACGGATCGCTATGTCCGTCTTTTCGTCCACACCATAGGTCTTGCCCGACATTTTTTCGAGGGTGTGTATATAGGGCCTGAAAATATCGGTATCGTAATTGGAGGATTTCTCCTCCAAAGTGCGGCAAAGGCGTTCGAAACCCATTCCCGTATCCACGCAACGGGCCGGCAGGGGCTCCAGCGAACCGTCCGCCCGGCGGTTGTACTGCATGAATACCAGATTCCAGATCTCGATCACCTGGGGATGATCCTTATTGACCAGGCTGCTTCCCGGCACGTTTTTGCGCTCGGCCTGCGGCCGCAGGTCGACATGGATCTCGGAGGAAGGGCCACAGGGGCCCTGGTCGCCCATTTCCCAAAAATTATCGTGCTTGTTTCCCATCACGATATGGTCTTCGGGCACGTATTTTTTCCATATCTCATATGCCTCGCTGTCTTTTTCGAGGCCTTCTTTCGTATCGCCCTCGAATACGGTGACGTACAGGATGGAGGGGTCTATCTTATAGACTTTCGTGAGGAGTTCCCAGGCCCATTCTATCGCTTCTTCCTTGAAATAATCGCCGAACGACCAGTTACCCAGCATTTCGAACATCGTATGATGGTAAGTATCGACCCCTACTTCTTCCAGGTCGTTGTGTTTGCCCGACACGCGCAGGCATTTCTGGGTGTCCGCCACCCGGGGGAATTTGACCGGCGCCAACCCAAGGAATATATCCTTGAACTGGTTCATTCCGGCATTAGTGAACATAAGTGTGGGGTCGTCCTTGAGTACGATCGGTGCGGACGTCTCTATATGGTGGCCTTTCGAAGAGAAAAAGTCCAGGAATTGCTTTCTTACCTCTTGTGATTTCATCGTCATTCGTATATTGCGTTATCCCCGTAGGGACTTCAAAAGTACTAAAATTTTGCTAAATATATTTCCGTAAAATCACGGCAGGGGTCGGACTTGAATTTTTTCTTACCTTTGCCGCAAAGATTTTCTGCCCGGCCCACCGCTTCCGCCGCCGGGGAAGTCCTATGGCAAAAAACATAAAATACTATTTCGATCACGGCAGCCTGTCGTACAAGAAGGTACGCATCAGTTTCCTGAGGCGGCTGCGCAACTTTTTCCTGTGGTTCATCACCACCGGCTCGGTGTGGATCGTTATCTATTTTATCATCACCCGCTTTATCCCTACACCCAAGGAACTGACCCTCCAGCGAGAGATCGAAAACATGACGGTGAACTATGAAATGCTCCAGAAGCAAATGGACGAGAGTGAACACCGCCTGGCCGAGATCGAGAACCGCGACGACAACCTCTACCGCGTCATCTTCGAAGCAGACCCCTACCCGTCAGAACGCCGGAGCGGGACTTTGAGCGGGCAGGAATATTTCGACAATATGCGGGGCAACCGGTATTCCGATATGATCCTATCCGCCTCCAAGCGGGTGGAAGAACTGACCAAACGCATCTATTCCGAAAGTAAATCCCTGGACGAGATCGCCGACCTCACCCTGCGCAAGAAAGATATGATCAGCTCCATTCCCGCCGTGCCTCCTGTGACGATCGACATCGTACGGCGTACGCTGGTATCGGGATACGGGATGCGTATGCACCCTATCAGCAAAGTATGGCGCATGCACACCGGGATGGACTTTGCCGCCAAGATCGGGACACCGATCTATGCCACGGGCGACGGAGTGGTTAAATTCGCCGGGCGGGACGCTTCGGGTTACGGTATCCACGTGATCATCGACCACGGATACGGTTACCAAACCCTCTACGGCCATATGTCCAAACTGCGCACTTCCCGGGGCAAACGCGTAAAACGCGGAGAGATCATCGGAGAGATCGGCAATACCGGCCAATCGACCGGCCCCCACCTACACTACGAAGTGATCTACCGCGGGCAAAAAGTAAACCCCATCAACTACTATTACAAGGATATCACGCCCCAGGAATACAACACCCTGCTGGAAATGGCATCCCAACATACCCTGCCGTTCGACTAACCCCACCTCGCGATGAAAAACGAAAAGAAACTGCCCGAAGGGAAATTTTATTACTCCATAGGCGAACTTTCCGTCTATTTCGACGTCACACCCGCCACCCTGCGGTACTGGGAAAGCATGTTCGATATCATCTCCCCCCGCAAAAACAAAAAAGGCGACCGGATGTATACCGCCGAGGACGTCGAATCCCTCCGCCTGATCCACTTCCTGGTCAAAGAGAGCGGGTACACCCTGGCCGGGGCGGCCGCCCATATAAAGGCCAACAAAAAAGCCCTGACCAACCGGATGGAGGCCCTGCGTACTCTGCGCAGTGTGCGCAACGAGCTCGAAAAACTCAAAAACAGCCTATAGCCTCCAGTGGATACCGCGGAAAAAGACTATCTTTGCCGGTAAGGAGATTCCAAAAATGCCAGAAGGTTTCCAAGAGAGATTTGATACCCCGGAAGAGAGGGAATACGAAAAAGCCCTCCGCCCCCTTTCGTTCGACGATTTCGCCGGACAGGCGCAGGTATTGGCCAACCTTGAGATATTCGTGCGGGCCGCCAACCAGCGCACCGAGGCGCTGGACCATGTGCTGCTGCACGGCCCCCCCGGCTTGGGAAAAACGACCCTGGCAGGCATTATCGCCTCGGAACTGGGCGTCAACCTCCGTACCACCTCGGGCCCCGTCATCGACAAACCGGGCGACCTGGCCGGGCTGCTCACCTCGCTGGAAGACCGCGACGTGCTTTTCATCGACGAGATACACCGGCTGAGCCCTGTGGTCGAGGAATACCTCTACTCCGCCATGGAGGACTACAAACTGGACATCATGCTCGAAAGCGGGCCTAATGCCCGGAGCGTGCAGATAAGCCTGTCGCCTTTTACCCTTATCGGGGCTACGACCCGTTCGGGACTGCTCACTTCACCCATGCGTGCCCGTTTCGGCATCAACTGCCGGCTGGAATACTACAATTCGGAAACGCTTTCGGCCATCGTAGAACGCTCTGCCCGTATCATGCATATTCCGATTACGGAAGACGCCACCATAGAAATATCCCGCCGTTCCCGCGGCACTCCCCGTATCGCCAACGCGCTACTGCGCCGTATCCGGGATTTCGCCCAGATAAAAGGCTCCGGAACGATTGATCAGGATATAGCTCTGGTAGGGCTCAAAGCGCTGGCCGTCGACCAATACGGATTGGACGACATGGACAACCGGATGCTCTCGGCCATCATCGACAAATTCAACGGAGGCCCGGTGGGCATCACCACCCTGGCTACGGCCGTGGGCGAAAACGCCGGCACGCTGGAGGAAGTATACGAACCGTTCCTGATCCAGGAAGGTTTTATCGTACGTACACCTCGTGGCAGACAGGCCACCGAAAAAGCCTATAAACACATGGACCGCACTATGCCTTCCCGCGGACAGAGCCTATTCGACTTATAACAACCGTGGAAACCGATCCGAAAAATCTCAACCAACTGATCAAAAGCCTTGCCCTCGGGCAGGGCTTTTGCGCCTGTGGGGTCACCCGGGCCGATTTTCTGGAAGAGGATGCCCAGGTGTTGGAAAAATGGGTGGCCAAAGGCCGCCATGGGCAGATGGGCTATATGGCGCGGAACCAGGAAAAACGGGCGGACGCCCGCCTGCTGGTGGAAGGAGCGAAAAGCATCGTTTGCCTGGCCCACAGCTACTACACCCGGGAATCGAAAGAAATATCTAAACGCACCGGTATCGCCAAATATGCCTTGGGCGAAGATTACCATACCATCCTGAAAAGTAAAATGCATGTTTTGTGCGCCGCATTGAAAGAAGAGGTCGGAGATTTCTCCTACCGCGCTTTTACGGATTCCGCCCCCGTACCCGAACGCCGTCTGGCGCAAAGGGCCGGGCTGGGATGGATCGGAAAAAGTTCGATGTTCATCAGTCCGGATGCCGGTTCTTACCTGTTCCTCTCGGAGATCGTCACCGACCTGGACATCACTCCCGACGCACCTTTCGAGCTGAATAAATGCGGCGCCTGCCGCCGTTGCCAAATGGCCTGCCCGACCGGAGCCATCGACGGGAGCGGCACGATAGACGCCCGCAAATGCCTGTCGTACGCCACGATCGAACTGAAAGGGGATATCCCGGAAGAGTTGGCGCGCAGATTAGGCAGCCGGATCTACGGATGCGACACTTGTATGGATGTGTGCCCGTGGAACAAATACGCGGCCCTTACGGAAGAACCCTGTTTTCAGCCGTCGGGATACCTGTCCCGGATGGACCGGGAAGACTGGGCTAAAATGGATCCGGAAACATTTGCACGGGAGTTCGCCCGCTCGCCTATGCAGCGTGCCGGATTGGATAAAATCAAGTCGAATGCGGCGGCCGGTAAAAAATATTTGGCGGAAGACGGTTTTTAGCTTAAATTTGCCCCGCTGAAAAGCCCTATGGTGTAATGGTAGCACATGTGATTTTGGTTCATCCGGTCTAGGTTCGAATCCTGGTAGGGCTACAGAGCAAATAAAACCCCCGATCTACGATCGGGGGTTTTCGTATTCGGGAAACAATGCGGTTATTTATGCCCTTTCTCCAATGCGGCGAGGACGAAATCGCGGATAAAGCAAGCCGTCGCCTCATCCCCCAGCACCGAAGAATCGACACTCAGTTGGTACGAATCGGTATGCCCCCAACGCTTGTTGGTGTAATAGTTGTAATACTCCTTGCGGATCTTGTCGATCTTTTTGGCCTTGTCCCGGGCCTGAGATGCCGAAAGGTCTTCCCGGTGGGCGACCCGGTGTACCCGGGCCGACAGCGGCGCCGTGATAAATACCGAAAATATATTTTTCCTCTCCCGCAGGACATAATCGGCACAACGCCCTACGATAATGCAGGATTTCTGTTCGGCAAGCTGCAGAATCGTCTCCGACTGGAATTTGAAAATACTCTCGCTGGACAGGGAATTGTTGTACATGAACAACCCGCTCCCCACAAACAGCCCCGAAGCGAGCGTATGGGCCAGGGAGCCCGGCGCCTTTTCGTCCGACTTGGCGAAATACTCCTGGCTGATACCGCTCTTCTTGGCCGCCTCGTCCAACAGCTTTTTGTCGTAATAATCCACCCCGAGCATCTCGGACAGCCGTTTTCCTATGTTGTGCCCGCCCGAGCCGTACTCGCGTCCCAGGCAGATAATGAATTTTTCTTCCATAACCCTACTGTTGTATTGGTTTTATATTCGGTTGGTTTTCTTCTTCCTTGAACTTGCGTACCTGGCGCACCAGCAGATAGATGGCCAGGATAGTCGAAACCGCGTCGGCGATCGGCATGCTCATCCACACCCCGTCCGTACCGAAGAAATGGGGCATTATGGCCAGAAGCGGGATCAGGAACAGCATCTGGCGTGTCAGGGACAAAAGGATCGCCTTCTTGACCATCCCGATGGACTGGAAAAAAGCGGCCGTAACCATTTGGATCCCGACGACGGGGAACATGATCAGCACAATCCGCATTCCGTGCACGGCCAAATCGGTCAGCATGGCATCCGTAGTGAACATATTGGCCAGTGCATGCGGCATCGTCATGGCCAGCAGGAATCCCGTGGTGGTCACTCCCACCGCGCAAAATATACCGTACCGCACCGCCTGCGACACGCGGTCTACTTTCCGGGCGCCGAAGTTATACCCTACGATAGGCTGCAACCCCTGGTTCAGCCCGATGACGATCATTACGAACACCATCAGCACCCGGTTGATGATCCCGTAAGCCCCGACATAGAAATCGCCGCCGAATTCCGTCATATTCCCGTACTTCATCAGACTGCGGTTGATAAAAATGACCACTATACTGGCGCAAATATTCATCAGGAAAGGAGAAATACCGATGCCCAACATGCCTTTGACCACATTGCGCACCAATTTGAACGTCCCTTTCTTGAAGTGGATAAAATGTCCCTTACGGGAAAAATGCCAAATCTCGATGCACATCACGATCACCTGTGCCGTTACGGTAGCCGTAGCGGAGCCGGCGATACCCCATTTGAACCCGAATATCAGGATCGGGTTGAGGATGCAGTTTATCGCTATCGCCAGCAGGATGACTGCCATCGCCTTGCCCGGATAGCCGGAAGCGCGGAGCATATCGTTAAGGCTCATATAAATGTGTGTCACCACCGTACCCGAAAGGATGATGCGCATAAACTCCCGCGCATAGGGTATCGTATGTTCGCTCGCTCCGAAAAAATAAAGGATCTCATCGAGGTATATATTCCCCAGGACGGTCAGGGTAAGACCTATTATAATATTGAGGACAATGAGGTTGCCCAGGATATATTCCGAACTTTTCTTGTCGCCCTGCCCCAGTTTAACAGACATGAGCGTAGCCGCCCCCACGCTTACCAACGTACCCAAGGCTGCGATCACGTTCATGATCGGCATCGTGATAGCCAGCCCGGAGATGGCCATCGCCCCGACCCCGTGGCCGATGAATATACTGTCGATCATGTTGTAAAGCGAAGACGACAACATCGCAATGATCGACGGTATGGCATACCTGAAAAGCAATTTGGGTATTTTTTCGGTACCTAATACCAGCGGGGAATTCTCTTTCTTTATCATTTGCCTACTTCTTTTATGTGGGCAAATTTACGGCAGAAATATCATATTACAACGGGTAAAAAATGTCCGCCGCATCTTTGGAGACACCTTGTGATCCTAATGATAATAGGGAAAACGTATAACCACATTGATAAAAACAATGTGAAATCCATGCTAATTTTTCAAAAAAAAGGCGGACTATAAGATTTTATTATTATTTTTGTAACTGAACCCAAACATAAAACATGTCGATTGACAAAGGTTGAGTTTAACAATTTAAATTTTTGACCTAAACAAAACTAATGAGATGAAAAACAATGTATTATTCAAGGCAGCCGTACTCGCGGTAGCGCTGGCTGCCCTTCCTTTCTCCGCTTCGGCGCAGCAGGAACAACAAACAAAGAAAGGCCCCTATGTGACCAACGGATTCTGGGATAACTGGTTTATCTCGGCCGGAGCAGGTATACAAACCCCTTTCGACAGAACAGATCACAACGGAGGCTCGGACATTACCCCGGCTTTCGATTTTTCCCTGGGCAAATGGATCACCCCGGTATGGGGAACCCGCTTCCAGGTAGGAGGATTCCAGGTGAAATCGGGAGAACATTACTACATCCCCTCGTCGGAAGGCTTAGGCTACCGGCCGAAAATGAACTATGTGCACTACCATGCAGATGCTTTGTTCAATCTGTCCGCCGCTTTGGGTGGCTATAAAGAAACCCGCGTGTATGAACTGATCCCGTTCGTAGGATTCGGCGGTATCACTTCCACCAACCAGTCGACCAACGAGATCGCTTTCGACGCCGGACTGCTGAACAAATTCCGGGTATCGAAACACTTCGACATCAACCTGGAACTGCGCGGAATGCTCTATAATGTATTCGACACCGAGAACGAAGCTTTCCGCAACAAAACCAAAGGCATCGGCTCTGTTACGGTCGGCCTTACTTACCGGTTCGGCTTCAAGCCCTTCAGAAGAGCTTCCGAATTGCAGACAGACCTGACCCCTTACAACAGAAGGATCAGCAATCTCGAGGACGATCTAGCCGCTTCGAAAGCCCGCCAGGCCGCCCTTGAAAAAGCCCTGGCCGAAGCCGCCCAGAAGCCTGCCGTAGTCGAAGTCGTTGAAAACGATGTAAATGCCGGCACGGCCGTCTTCTTCAACATCGGAAAGACCGATATCAATGCCGAAGGCAAAATTGTGCTCGACCAAATGGCTCAGACCATCAAATCTTCCGAAGGGAAATTCATAGTGACCGGATATGCCGATAAAGAGACGGGCACCAAGGCACGCAATATGCAGCTCAGCCAACAGCGCGCCCAGAACGTACACGACTACCTCGTATCGAAAGGCGTAAACGCCGACAAACTCGATGTGATCGCCAAAGGCAGCGAAGTCAACCCCTTCTCCAAGCCCTACCTGAACCGGGTGGTGATCGTCAAGAAATAAACTTACGCTTAACAAGTAGAAAAAACGGAGGCAAAAGCCTCCGTTTTTTTATATCCGTTTTTTACACGGCACACATTTTTATCACCTTCTTATAAGTAAGAAGGTGTACCCAATACCCGCAAACGGAGAAAAAACACCCGGGAACAGAAAACAAAAAAAGAAAACTTATTGCAAAATAACACACGATTCCCGCGTTTATTTGGGCTATTTGGAAAAGAATCATTATTTTTGGCCGATGAAACATTCAACCGGAATCGTTAGCACTACCGTACACCCTTCCGCCTCAAGAGTAGAACTTCCACCTTCCTGCCTGGTATTCAAGGGGGCTTTGCCTTTTCAAGATAGGAAACAGGGAAAAAATCACATATCCATGCCGTTTTTTAAGTATTTTTTTACATATACCCTTTTCGATGCATAGAATTAAAGTCTTATATTTGCTCCGATAAAATTGTCAAAACAGGGAAATTACACAATAGTGTGCAAGAATAATTTTCAAAGACCAATAAACAACTAAAAAATTTATTATTTATCATGAATGCAAAAGCCAAAAAAACGAAATCCTTTTCAGGTGTAGGAACAGCTCCTGTGGTAATTCTTTTATGCTTTATCGTAGCTGTCTGCATTTTTAAATTTGTGTACGGAGATCCTTCTCACTTTATGAACGGCGATCCGAACAACCACCCGCTGCCCGGAGATATGCTTGGAACGATCTATAAAGGTGGTGTCGTTGTGCCTGTGATCCAGACCCTTCTTCTCACCGTGATAGTACTGAGCGTAGAACGGTGGTTCGCTATCGGCAAAGCCAAAGGTAAAGGCAATATCACCCGTTTTGTGCAGAACATCAAAGAAGCCCTCGACCAGAACAACATCGCAAAAGCTCGCGAACTGTGCGACAAGCAGAAAGGTTCTGTGGCCAACGTAGTTTATGCTGCCCTGGTTAAATATGAGGAAATGGAAAAAACGACGGATCTGACCAAAGACCAGAAAGTCCTTTCCATCCAGAAAGCCCTCGAAGAAGCTACCGCACTGGAACTCCCTACCTTGGAGCAGAACCTGCCGGTTATCGCTACCATGACCACCCTGGGTACGCTGATGGGACTTTTGGGAACGGTTATCGGTATGATCAAGTCGTTCGCCGCTCTTGCGAACGCCGGTTCTCCTGACTCCGTAGCCCTGTCTGCAGGTATTTCCGAGGCCCTTGTAAATACCGCCTTCGGTATCGCAACCGGTGCACTCGCTCTTATCTCGTACAACTATTTTACCAGCAAAATCGACACCATCACTTACTGCATCGACGAGGTAGGTTTCTCTCTTGTACAGTCTTACGCTGCCAACCACAAGTAATAAACGGCTGAAGAACTAAGCTAAAGAAGAAGAAATTATGCCTAAAGTAAAAGTAAAAAGAAAGAGTACTGCCATTGACATGACCGCGATGAGCGACGTCACGGTGCTCCTGCTTACTTTCTTTATGCTTACCTCTACTTTCGTCCAGAAAGAACCGGTACAGGTAGCCACTCCGGCTTCCGTATCGGAGATCAAGATACCGGAATCCAACGTCCTGCAAATTCTTGTAGATAAGGACGGAAAAATATTCCTGGGACTGGATAAACAGGAAGACCGCGTAGAGGTATTAAAGAATGTAGGCGAGCAATACGGCGTCACCTTCACTCCGGAACAACTCAATAAATTCAAATTGATGAATTCTTTCGGAGTGCCGATCGCACAAATGTCGCAGTTCCTTAACCTGTCCTCAGAAGAACAGGATGCCATATTGAAGGATTACGGTGTGCCTATCGACAGCACGGACAACCAATTCAAGGCATGGGTGAAGGCAGCACGCGACCAGAACGGAAAAAGTCTCATCATAGCCATCAAGGCCGATGCGAACACTCCGTATCCGAAAATTCATGACGTGATGAGTTCTCTGCAGGATCTGCGGGAAAACCGTTATAATCTTATAACCTCACTTAAGACCGTTAACACCGACGAGCTTTAAGCTCCAAAAAAGCAATATGATAATATGGCTGAAGTAGAACAGAAAGACAACGGCAAAAAAGGAGGGGGAAAACAGAAGAAAATGAACGTCCGCATAGACTTTACCCCTATGGTGGACATGAACATGCTTCTGATTACTTTCTTCATGCTTTGTACTTCGCTGAGCAAACCTCAGACGATGGAGATAAGCATGCCGACGAAAGATAAAGTCAGCGAAGAGGAGCAAAGCAAAGTACAGGAATCCCGCGCCATAACGATACTTCTTGGAAAAGACGACAAGGTGTATTATTATACCGGGCAGCCCAATTACGAGGACTATACTTCTCTCAAACGCTCCAATTATGGTCCTGACGGCCTGAGAGCCCTCCTGACACAGCGCAACCAAAAGGTTGTCGATGAAATGAGGGAACTTAAAAAGTTAAAAGCAGACCATAAAGTATCCGATGAGGACTATAAAAAGCGGTCCTCTGAAATAAGGGATGATAAATCCGCACCTGTTGTGATCATTAAAGCAACGGATAATGCTACCTACAAGAACCTTATCGATGCCCTGGATGAAATGCAAATCTGCAACATCGGTAAATACGCGATCGTAGACATCACCGAAGGAGACAATTGGCTGATAGAAAACCTCGAAACAGGAGGCAGCCTGACAGAACAATCGGATCTGGGCGGAAATGCTAATAACAAATAATCCGGAGAAGAAATGGCAAAGATAGACTTATTATCCCAAGACTGGATCGACCTGGTCTTCACCGGAAAGAATAAAAAATACGGTGCGTACGACATGCGCAGGAAGTCGCCTAAACGACACATTATCGCAATAGCTATAGTGATCGCGTTGGTGCTCCTTATCCTGTCGTTCAGATCACTCCTTACTCTCGTTATGCCCAAGAACGACAAGGTGGTCGTTACGGAAGTTACCACACTTTCCAACCTCCCGCCTGCCGAAGTAAAGAATAACGAGGAGATCAAAAAAGTAGAGGCCCCGCCTCCACCACCACTTAAGAGCTCTATCAAATTTACGGCTCCTAAGATTGAAAAGGACGAGAATGTCCGCGAAGAGGACGAGATCAAATCCCAGGAGGAGATCATCGAAGCCAAAGTCGCGATATCCATCGCCGATGTAAAAGGTAATGACGAAGAGCACGGTAAGGATATTGCCGAACTCAAAGAAATTGCCCAGGACGTAAAAGACGATGAACCTTTCGATGCGGTTGAAGAAATGCCGCAGTTCCCCGGAGGAACCCCGGCTTTGTATAAATGGTTGCAAGACCATCTCAACTATCCTTATACCGCTCAGGAACGCGGTGTGCAGGGAACCGTATACGTGCGGTTCGTCGTGTCGAAGACCGGTAAAGTAGAGAAAGCAGAAGTGGTACGCGGTATCGACGCTGCCTGCGACAGGGAAGCCCTCCGAGTGGTTTCCTCTTTGCCCGACTTTATACCGGGTCGCCAGAACGGCCGCAACGTACCCGTGTATTTCTCGGTACCTATCGTGTATAGGATGCAGAATTAATACGCCGGAACCGGACTAAGTAATTTTATACTTGCCCGTTGTCTTCAGCAGAGGGCTTACGGGCAAGTTTTTTACTTTTTAACTGTAAAAAACCTTTTTAAAATGAAAAAGAAAGTATCATCTTTTTCCTATATTTTGGCCATATTCATGGCTCTTTTCTACATGGCTTTTGCCGTGTTGGTGATATTTTCTCCCTTTTTCGAAAGTACATTTTCCCTAACCCTAAGAATCATCACCGGAACGGTATTCTTTTTGTATGCCATTTTCCGGGTTTACAGAATACTCAAAAAATAAACTATTTACATTATGAAAAACAGCATTATAAATTTCAAGAAAACAGCCCTGGCCCTGACAGGCCTGGCTGCAATGGCCTTGGTATCTTCCTGCGGAAATAACCAAGCAAAACAAGGACCTGCGGATACCATTACTTCCGGAGTCATTTCCATCAGCGCGGATGAAAGCTTTGCGCCCATTATGGATCAGGAAATAGACGTATTCGAAAACGTGTACAACCAGGCCTCCATTATACCTTTATATTCGAGCGAAGTGGACGCCATCAATCTGTTGCTAAAGGATAGCGTCCATCTGGCCATAACTACCCGTGTGCTGACCGAAGGAGAAACCGCTGCTTTGGAAGAAAACAGCAAACTGTTTCCTAAAGCCATCATGCTTGCCACCGATGCCATAGCGCTTATCATCAACCGGGACAATACAGACTCGTTGCTCACCACCGGACAACTCCGGAAGATCCTATCCGGCGAGATCTCTTCATGGAAACAAATAAATCCCCAATCCAAACTCGGAGATATCACGTTCGTATTCGACAACCCTAATTCCGGCATGCTGCGGTTTCTTCAGGATTCCATAGCCAAGGGAGCTCCCCTTTCCGACAAGCTTTTTGCCCAAAACGGCAATAAAGAAGTAATCGATTACGTAACACAGACCCCCGGAGCGATGGGTGTAGTAGGAGTAAGCTGGGTACTCGACCAAACAGATACCACACGCCTTACTTTCGACCCGAAAATCCGCGTCATGGCTGTTACCGACCAGGCAAAAGCCGATCAATACAATACATTCAAGCCCTATCAAGCCTACATGGCTACCGGAGAATACCCTCTTTCCCGGTATGTATACGGAATACTTACTGACCCCAGAGATGGATTAGCCACCGGTTTTGTGACTTTCTTGGCATCCGACAAAGGACAGCGGGTAATTCTCAGGGCCGGCCTGGTTCCGGCCACCCAATCGATACGGCTTGTCAATGTGAGGGATAATTTATAATACATAATATATCAGTACTATGACAAAAAATTTGAAATTCGTGTTCTCTGCTGCGATCGTGGCGGCATCGGTGCTGTCCGTATCCGCTGCGGACAACAAAAAGGCTATTGAATATTACCAGTCCGGTTTCCCGGAACATGCAAAGACCATTCTGCTCAATAACCTGAACGACAGCAACACCAACAAGGAGGAAGCATACTTCACCCTGGGCGAAATTTATTTCACGCTGGATATGCCGGACTCGTCTGCATATTACTATAAAAAAGGGCTCGAGGTGAATCCCAATTCTGTCCCTAATATGGTCGGAGAGGCTAAGTTGAAAATAAAAACCAACCCTAAAGCCGCCGAAAGTGTATTTAACGAACTGGTTAGCGGGAAAAACAAGAAAAATCCCCTGTATTACACGCTCATAGGCCAGGCATACCTCGACTGCGGGGATTTTGAAAAAGCGGCCGATTATGCCGAAAAGGCAAAACGCGCGGATGGTAAATACGCGGATGCCTATTTATTGCAAGGCGATATATACGCTGCGCAAAAGATCGCCGGTAAAGCAGCTGAACAATACGAACAGGCCATTTATTTCGACAAAGCCCACAGACAGGGATACATCAAATATGCCCGCCTTTATTCTTCCGTCAACATGGGGCTGGCTGTTGAAATGTTGAATAAGCTTCTGGCCCTGGATGCCCAATCGGCCATTGCGTATAGGGAACTGGCGGAAGTATATTACGCCAACGGACAGTTTTCCAAAGCCGAAGAGGCCTATGAAAAATTTGTAGCACTGGATAACTTCTACTCCGAATCCGAAATGGCGAAGTACGCCACTATCCTGTTCTACAATAAAAATTTCAACAAATCGGTCGAAGTTGCTTTGGAAGTTCTCAAAAAGAACCCTAAAAACTTTGTAATGCGCCGTCTTTTGATGTACAATGCCGTAGAACTGAAGAAATATAACCTGGCAGCCGACTATGCCAATTCGTTCATGAACGAGGGCGAAGGAGCCAAGTACATATACTTGGACTATGTGTATTATGGCCGCCTTCTTTCCGCGTTGGGTGAAAAGAAGAAAGGGTACGAACAACTGGAAAAAGCACTTACAATCGATCCGTCGCGCATTGAAATGTACAAGGAGCTCGGCGACATGTATGAAAGCGACCATGATTATGCTAATGCTATCCGCCAATACCAGAATTTCATAGACAAAGGGGAGGATAAAGTAAGTTTGTCCGATTATTTCACTCTGGGTAAACTGAATTATTTTGCCGCCAGCGATACCTCTGCAGCCTATGCCTCTGAAAAAGAAAAATATACTGCCGCCGCCGACAGCGCTTTTGCCATGGTAGTGGAAAAAGCTCCCGACAATTATTTAGGGTATTTCTGGCAGGCGCGCACCAATTTCTTCGTTAGAGATCCGGAAACTAAAAACGGCCTGGCAAAACCATACTATGAAAAAGTCATAGAGATCCTTGCTCCCAGAGGGACCAACCCGAGCCAGTTGGTAGAAGCATACAGCTATCTGGGCTTCTACTACATCAACCGGGATCAATTGCAAGAGTCGCTTCCTTATTGGGAGAAAATAGTGGAAATAGATCCCAATAATGCTATGGCGAAACAAGCCATCGAAGGTATAAAGGCGCAAGCCAAAAATTAACTTCGAGTTTCAACGCACAAAAAGCCATCCCCTATCGGGGATGGCTTTTTTAGTAGTATCCCTCCTGGCTCTTATATGGAGGTACCGGTTACTCAGGTATAGAAACTTGGGAGGGTGCCGGAGAGTATTCATATAATTTCAGAGAAAATGAAGCGACCATTACACCCTCCCTGAATTTTTTCTCCACATTAATGGCATCCGCCAATTTTACTTTATACTCCAGGGCTTTGTCGCCCAATGAAAGCTTCAGGGTATGCTCTCCGGCAGCGTAAAAAAGCGCACAAAATGCTTCCATACGTTCGATAAACTGCAAAGCGGACTCTGCCCTGATAAAACAATTTAGAACGATATTCCGTCCCTCAAAATAAGTTTTTGCCAGATCGGGACAACTTCCATTTTCATCGGGCCATTCTGCCGTCAATCCTTTTTTAGGTTTTAACCCGCCAATAAGGCCCTGGGAAGATGATACATGTATTCCATAACCTTTGAAATCCCGTCCGTCGATACTATATGCCAATTCCATTGTTCATGTATTTTGATTACACACAAATATAATCAAAAAAGAAATATTAAACAAGTAAAAAACGCCCTCAGAATTCTGGGGGCGTTCTTATATCCAAACTTCGATTTACAAAGGATTCTGATCGCTTGCAGGGATATTCGGGTTACGCTCTATCTCGGAAACACGAGGCAAACGCAAGGTAAAATCTTTCCCGGCAGGAACCACGGCAGGATACTGGTGGTTGGTACTGGAAAGACGATTTACAGGCGTACCTGTACGCTTATTATCGAAGAACTCCAGTCCTTCGCCCCACATCTCGATACGCTTCTGCAAACGGATCTCTGCGAGGAGCTCAAGCCCTGTAGCCGTCGACTTCGTGTAGGAAGGATCCCGAGTAGAAATAAGATCGTATAACGTCTGCTGTGCTCCGTTATAATCGGGAGCCTCTGCTCCGGCCAATGCTTCAGCCTTGATAAAATAGGCCTCGGCTGCGCGGAGATATACCTCGTCGGCATTGTAAGTCCCATCCGTATTGTACTTCATATTACAATATGCCGGTACGGTTACCGTATTAGTAGTCGTACCGTCATCATACTCAACCGGGGTCGGAACGGCATAATACAGGCCCGCGCGCCAGTCGGTCGGTTTAATCTGCTTATAAAGGCGCTCATCGATGATCTTATAGCCACCGGAAAGACCGCCATAACCCACAGCCGAAGTGCTGGCATGCGAGCAGAAACTACTACGGCCATTAGATGTATTATTGGCAAATTTATATCCCCAAATAACATCGACACTCTCCAGTTTCTGGAACCCATTGTTTTTGGCAGCGGCCTCCCCCATAATCTGGAAATTCTGGATCACCTGGTCAGCTGCAGAAGCTGCGATAGCATAGTAACCTTTCCCCATCGTCAGAGCGGTACGCGCCTGAACCATGTAAGTCACATAAATAGAAATCGCCTCTTTGCTTTGGGGGAGGTCAATTCCATGCTCCTCGTAATATTTCATCGCGGCCTTGAAATGTGAGAGAGCTGTTTCGCAATCCGCCAGTATATAATCGTATATATCATTCGCCTTACCGCGGCCCTTGGCTCCTTCGGTAGTTTTCGTATAAAACGGTACACCCAAACCGTTATCTTCGCCGGGTTTGTACGCATTCTGGAATAAGCAAATGAGGTGATAATAGGCGAATGCACGCAGAGTCAGGGCCTGGGCCGTTACGTATTGCGCTTTGGCTCTCAGCAACTCAGTAGGCATCGATTCGATATCTACGAATTCCATCGTCTGGTTTGCTCCGTAGATATATTGATACATCCTACTCCAGATATAGCTCGGAAGGGCATCATCCTGGCCGCGATAGTTGGCCATTGTATATTGATTGGTAAACCACCCGCCTCCACCGCCAAGTTGGAGTACCATGTCGTTACCGCACAGGTCGAGGTTCAGCATCATGGCTTTATACCCAACGTATTGAGTTCCGCCACCGGAGGTATGCAGGCCCGTCACCGCAGCGGAAAGCAGCGGAGCGGCCAATTTGTCCGGATCCACCTTTGCCAAATCCTCCGTCGAAGGATTGCTCGTAGGATCCTGATCCAGCAGATTGGTGCAAGAAGCACCCAATACTGCTGCAGCGAATAGAATTATATATTTCTTCATTTTTCTCTGTCTATTTAAAAGTTAACATTCAGACCGAAAGAAACTGTACGCATCTGCGAATAAGCCGGATAAGCAGTTGCTCCGTTGATGCTCTGGCGCGGGTCAAGCCCTTTCATACGGGAAAGAAGGAAAAGGTTCTCTCCGCTGGCATATACACGTACCGAACTCAAACCAATGCGCTTTACCGTTCTTTCAGGTACAGTATATCCGAGGGTAACGTTCTTCAGGCAGAAGTACGAAGCATCGATCAGGTCGATTTCCGCACGGTCGCCGATAGAATAACCATAAGCAAATAGAGGGAACTCGGCATCGGTATTAGTCGGAGTCCAAGTATTGTCAATCAGATCCTTGTGCAGGTTACGTCCGAGGATAGCATTATTCCATATAAGGTTTCCATACTCGCTGTTATTTGCAAGTCCGCCGATAGAGAATGTCGTATTCACAGTCAGGTCGAAACCGGCATAACGCACCGTAGTATTGATACCTCCCTGGAAATCCGGAAGAGCGCTCCCCTGCGTATACATGGTCTGTTCGTCCTTATTGGTAGTCTTTACGCGTTGGCCCGTCAGATTGCCTTCTGCGTCCACTTCATCCATCCAATAGTATTGCAAACCGGTTTTAGGATCCACACCGGCTCCTTCTCCCCAATAGTAGGTATACATATCGCCGCCGATCTTATAGATGTATGCGCCTGTGGCATATCCGTCGCCGCTAGCGGCTTCCATCATGAATTCCGGCAGGCGGAGCAGTTTCTGCTTGTTATGCGCGCCATTGATGTTTACCGTCCAGAATACTTTATTATTGCGAAGAATATCGTAATTCAGGTCGATTTCGATACCCTGGTTCGCCAGTTTACCGTCGTTGGTCATCACGCTGGCGATACCGGTGGAGGCCGCCTGGGGCACCTTATACAACAGTTGGCGTGTTACATTGCGATAAAAATCGATAGAACCGTAGAACCGTTCCCACAAGCGGAAATCAATACCGGCATCTATCTTGAGGTTGGATTCCCAAGTGATGTTCCGGTTACCCCACCATACCTGTTTCACACCGAATTCACCGCCGTTATCCTGTATTTCCCACAGGTCGGCAAATGGGTAGTCGGTATCGTTAAGGTCTTGGTTACCGGTGGTACCTACGCTGGCACGTACCTTGAGTTCATTGAGCCACGATGCATTGTTGCGGATGAAGTTTTCTTCCGCCATGCGCCATGCGCCGCCAACCGACCAGAACGTACCCCATTTGTTGTAACGGAATTTCGATGAGCCGTCCGTACGGATAGATCCCGACAGATAGTATTTATCTTTATAATTGTAGTTGACGCGTCCGAAGTAAGATTCCAAAGCCGTCGCGTTGGTATATCCCGACGGATTATACCCTTTCTCTGCAAAACCGATAAAGTTGTTGAACTCATCCATACCAGGGATCAGCATGTTGGTATTGGCCGCATTCAGATATTCGTATTTCTGGTAGTAAAACTCATGCCCCGCCAATACATTTATATTGTGATTACCGAAATTGCGCGCCCATTCAATGGTCTGGTTGGAGTTCAGCACCATACGGGTCGTACGGGTCGTTTCAAGAATACCGTTCCACTGCGGATCGGCACCTGTACCGGCCTGGTTGTTGGTGAAATATTTGTTGTTGCCGAACACCATGTCCGCATTAAACGTAGCACGGGCCGTAAAGTCCTGAAGGAATTTAACCTCGGCATATGCAGCACCGGCAAAGTTGTCGAATTTCTGCGTGCTCTTGTCCAGATCGAGGAACGACAGCGGGTTCAGGCCTCCGATCATCGGGTTAGGCCCGAGTGCGATCCGGTCGCCGCTGCTATTTCCATTCGTACTATATCCGTTCAGATAATCGAGGGCACGGTTTCCATGGGCATCGTACATATAGCTACCATCGTTGTCGCGCGCATAAATAGGATAGATGGAAGGCACGACACGGGCATATGTAAATATATTGGCACTGTTGAACGTAGAACCATCGCTGCTGCGCGAATTAGTGATGCGGTGAACAAAAGACATGTTACCGCCTACTTTCAACCAGTTATTCACCTGCGAATCGAGATTCAATCGGGACGAAAAACGCTCGAAAGAAGATCTCGTCACGTAAGACGGGTCGGACAGATAACCCAACGACAAATAGTACTGCGATTTGTCGTTACCGCCGTTCACCGACACATTGTATTCCTGACGGAACTGACGTGTATACAGGATTTTTTCCCAGTCTTCATTATAAAGGAGCTGGGAGCCTTCGCGTACTTTACCCGTAGCCGGATCGATCAGATAGGCCAGGCGGGCAGCGCCAGTGGCGCCGCTTTCATAAGGTTCCGGTAGTTTAAAGGCCAGATAGCCCAGATTAGGCATGAAATTAATGGCATAATTGGCCGCACTATCCCAATCCATACCGCCCGCTTGATAGGCATATCCGCGGAAACCTTTAAAAACCTGCTGGTAATACTGCCCCGGATCTTTAATGACGTCGTAGTTGGGCACTCCGTTCTCGTTGAAGCCCATACGCACGTTCAGCGCCACGTTGGCCTTTCCGACCTGACCGCGCTTAGTGGTAACAGCGACAATACCATTAGCCGCACGCGAACCGTACAGCGAAGTGGAAGCAGCGTCCTTCATCACCGTAACGGTAGCGATATCGTCCGGGTTAATGGTCGACAGCGTAGAAGGATAAGGCACACCATCCAAAAGGATCATAGCCGTTCTGGATGCATTGAAAGAACCGACACCGCGTATATATATGTTCGCGTCGCTACCCGGCAGGCCGGTCGAACTGGTCGTCTGAATACCGGAAACCTGTCCTTCAAGAGCACGGGTAACCGTAGATACCGAACGGTTCTTTATATCGCTGGATTTAAGAGTGGTAATAGCTCCCGTAAGGTCTTTCTTTTTGGCCGTACCATAAGCTACCACCACCACGTCGTCCAACATAGCCTCATTCGGATCCAGCGTTATAGTCAGTTCCCTGGCATCTCCCAGCAGGACCGATTTATCTTTATATCCGACGAACGAGAACACCAGTGTCTGGCCTTTTTGGGCCGAGACTGAAAAGTTCCCGTCGAAATCAGCTGCAGTACCCCTGCTGGTCCCGGCTATCTTAATATTAACTCCGGGCAGCGTTTGTCCATCTTCCGAGGATACGACAACTCCCGAGTATGTTCTCACCTGTGCTTGGGCGAAAACGACTGAGAAAAATACTAACGCTAAAGTTAGTAATTGTCTGAATTTTCCTTTCATTTCGATTAGCGATTATATTTGTTCGAATGGCAAAAGTACTAAAAATTCGTTAAATAGAGTAAATAAAAAGTCAAAGTCCCCGGGAAAAGGCGACAATCCCAGCTTCCCCCCTCCAGTTTTTGAAACGAATTTCTAAATTTTCCCTAAAATTCCGGCCCTTTTATTAAGAAATCATTATCCGGGAAATAAATTTGCCGCTCTCTGATGCAAAATCACAAAAAAACCTTGTCATCTGAAATTTTAACACGAAGAGTTCCGCCGTGGCACGGCCGATGGCCCCATCTTATTTTAACACAATACCTTGTGTTATATAAAAAGGTTGTTTTATTCTATATTTTCACAGTAAATAAATTTTACTCCTTAAAAATTTAAAAAATTGAACGAACGCATTTGCACGTTTGAAAATTTGTCATACCTTTGCACTCGCTGTAGACATCAAATGTCCGATTACGGAAAAATGGTGTTAAAAATGCTGCGGCCCGTTCGTCTAGCGGTTAGGACGTCAGATTTTCATTCTGGTAACAGGGGTTCGATTCCCCTACGGGCTACAAGGGCGATTCTTGCCGATCCGCCGAACGATTTAGGGTCTGTTCGTCTAGCGGTTAGGACGCAAGATTCTCATTCTTGAAACAGGGGTTCGATTCCCCTACGGACTACAAAGCCTCTCAAAAGAAGGCGGAGCAAAGAAAACGCCCCGGAAACAAGAACAACCGCCCCGCGGGGCAAAACGAAAATTATTTTAACAAAAATGGCAAATCACAAATCGTCCATCAAGCGCATCCGCTCTAACGACAAAAAACGCCTGCGCAACCGTTACTACCACAAGACTACCCGTAACGCCATCAAAAAGCTGCGTCTGACCGCAGACAAGGAAGAGGCTTCGGGGCTGTATCCCAAGGTGGTTTCGATGATAGACAAGCTGGCCAAGAAGAACGTGATCCACAAGAACAAAGCGGCCAACCTCAAGAGCAAGCTCAGCAAGCACGTTGCTTCTTTAGCATAAGCGAGAGCGACCGGTATTCTCCGGCCGACGGTATATAATTTATTTAGCTCCACGTCCTAAAGACATGGAGCTAATTGTTTTGGATCCCATCATCACACGAAAGCTATGAATGAAAAACTCGTAAAGGCCATCAAATTCGCCGTCACGGCCCATCAGGACGTCAACGAAACCTACGACGGAGCCCCCTATTCGCTTCATCTGGCAATGGCAGCACACTATGGAGATCTTTTTTCGCACCTTCTCCCGGCTGAAAAAAGGGATAGTGTCCTGGCTGCCGTATGGCTGCACGACACCATCGAAGACTGCCGCCTTACCTACAATGATATAAAAGCTGCATTCGGGGAACAGATCGCCGAATGGGTCTATGCCGTGACCAACAACCGCGGACGTTCCCGGAGCGAAAGGGCCGACGACGATTATTATCAGGGAATTGCCGCTACCCCCTACGCCACTTTCATCAAATTATGCGACCGGCTGGCCAATGCGCAGTATTCGGCGGCAATGGGAGATAAGCGAATGGTAGAAGTTTACCGGAAAGAACTGGACGAATTCCTTGGAAAGCTGAGCGGCGCCCGCGAAACCGATTACTCCTCCATGCACACAACACTGCGAGGCATTCTCTCGGAAATACAGCCGAATAAATAACAGCCGGCCTAATACAGGCAATATATTTCCTTGGCGAGAATAGAACCATACAAAAAAGCACCCCTTTCGGGATGCTTTTTTCGTTGGTAAGGGCCTTTTTATTGTCCCCCTTGCCCGGACTTAAAACAAAAAGCGCCCGGAGTGATGTCCACTTTAAACTGATCCAACAAATCCCCGTCCGGAGAAAAGCGGAACACAATACCTCGCTGGACGTAATCGATCGCATCGCTGATATATATATCCCCTGTATAAGGATTGACCCCCAAGGCATAGAACAGCCGGGTATCCTCCGCCACCAACGGGGTCGAGGGAAGAGCCGCCTGATCCACATTCATGGCATAGACCCCGCTATTGGGGACGCTCCCGCTGGCCCAGCTGCCGTTGATGTAGTATATCCGGTCTTTTGCTTCGTTTATACACAATTCGGAAGGCGAGGCCTCCATCGACGAGAAGGGAAGTATAAGTTCCACCGCAAAGCGCTCCGCATCGATCTTTATCAGGCTGGCGCGTTCCTGCCCGTACGGAGTGCCGGTATAGCCTCCGTCGGAAAGCACCCAGATCTTCCCGTTCTTGTCGAGCACCATGCTGTTGGGTTGTTTGGTAACGGTCAGCGAATCGACCAGTTCGTCGGTCTTCGTATCGATCTTGTACACCTTATTATTAAAAGACCAACTGCACACGTACACATAATCCCCGTATTTCACCATTTGTTCGGTTCCGTTCACCTTGCCCGGGCCTTTGGTGGTACCCATATAGATATGCCCCGTCACTTGCAGTGTCTTAGGATTGGCAATCGTCATCGAAGGACTGTACAGGTCGGAAATATAGATCTTATCCTCGCTCACCTGCTGGATATAACGCGGGGAGGTAAGCCCGGTAATAGCTCCCAAATACTTAAAAGTATTGATATCGATCACATAGACCTTTCCGGAGTTGTTCACCACCACGAACCCTTTCCCGTCGATAATGGACATCGACTGGCAGACGTCGCCCAACGGAAAATTATTGGCATTGTAAAATATCTGGTTGTCCGCCGTCCGGTTCTGCGTATCGTAATAGGACAACGAAGCGTTCCCGTACATAAAGTTTCCTTCGTTGCAGATGAACACGCCCGCACCGGGGCGGTCGTACTGTGTCCCCCCTGTCATCAGGTCGTCTCCGCAGGACAGGGCAAAAAGGCAGCCGCAGAATAGTAAAACGATCTTTATCTGTTTCATGGCTTTGAGATCAGTTGTACGAGAATTTTACGGAAAACAGGTAGTTGCGCCCCGGCATGGCCCGCCAAAGGATGGCCTGGTATTTCCGGTTGCCCACATTGTTTATCTTGGCGGCCAGTTCCACCGAATAGTCTTTCCCGAACTTGACGCGTTTGCCGACCGTCATGTTGTGAATGTCGTAGGCGGGAAGCGTATGGCGGGTGGACTGGTTGCTGGACGTGGTGTAGCGCTCCGAAACGGCCGACCACACATAGTACAGGTAAAATCCCCGGTACTCCGCATCCAGCATGATATTGCCTTTGTGTACCGGGATATAGATCAGCTGGCGCCCTTTGGATTCGTCGTCCGGAAGATCGGGATCTTCGTTGGTCGTGCGGGTATAGGCATAATTCCCGGAAATATTGATTTTTAAGCCCTCGTGAAAGTACCCCACCGAAAGGTTCACCTCCGTCCCGCGGGAAAAGACCTTTTTCACATTTTCAGCCGTCCAGTAACGGAATTCGCTCGGGCGCCACATAATCCAGTCGTCTATCCACGACATATAGCCGGTAGCCGTCCCGGATACGTTGAAGCGCCCCATCGCCCGCGAATATTCGGCAGATACGTCGGCCGAATAACCTTCCTCGGGGCGCAAGTCCGGATTGCCTCCGGGCAGCCAATAGAGATCGTTGAGCGTCGGCTGGTGATAATTGCGCGTACCGTTGAGCTTCAGGTACAGCTTTTCTTCTGCCAAAGGCTTAAACTCCACTCCCGCAGAAGGCATCACCGGCGAGAACTTGGAGTCCACCAGATCCTCCCTCACCAGGGCGTACACCGAAAACCAATCCGTAAAACTGTGATGGGCCGACAGGCTCAGCCCGAATTCCGTCCGCTGGGCAGAATAGCCTTCCTCGGTAATGCGGTCGAAAATATTCACCGCATGATAATTGCCGTTGGCCAACGCCTTAATGGTCGTACGGCGTGAAGGATTGTATTCGAACGAGTATTTGTTGTAAAAACTGTAGATCACGCTGCGCGAATCGTAATTCACGAACGAACCGAGGTCGGTCTTATTGGCCAGGTAATAGTCGATATTGCTGGTGGTAAATCCGGTGGTGAATTCGCTGCGGAATTTCTCCCAAAATTTATTCCACCGCCCCACTGCGCGGAAATCGTTGTCCGTTTGTTTTTCCGTACGGCCCAATCCCTGATAGGACATGATCGTAGGCAGGTTGCGGTCGGCATGGGTAAACCACACGTTGAGCGAAAGGAAATTGTTCTTCCCTGCATTGTAATACATATCCAGCACCCCGCCGTGTTTCTTATAATCGGCGTTGGTCTGTTTGACGACTTCGAAAGGAGGTATCGCCCGGTTGAGATATTCAAAATCGTTCTCGGCCGTATCGTACATATACCGCAGCCGCGCCTGAAACTTTTTCGTGCCGCCGCCGACGGAAAGAAATGTCTGGTACGTGCCGAAACTCCCGGCCGTTTGCATCAGAGCGCCGTAAAGCTTTTCTCCCCAGCGCGGGAGCGAACCGATGCTCACCTCGCCCCCCAGGGCGCCGCTGCCATCCTGCAGGGAACTACCCCCGTGGTACAGCTCGGTCTTATCGACGAACCACACCGGAATAAGCGAAAAATCCACTTGGCCGAGCATGGGGTTGTTGATATTCACCCCGTTCCACTGCACCTGTGTATGGGAGGCTGCCGTCCCTCGAAACGAGACCGTAGCCGTAGAGCCCTGCCCGTACGTTTTGACGAAGATCGACGAATGTTTGGAAAGGAGCTCGGCAAAAGTGGCCGTAGCCGATTCGGCCATCTGGGCCGAATCGATCACCGTCTTGGTAAGCGCCTGGTCTTTGACCGGACGGGCCGTCACCACTACGCGCTGCAAGGTTACTCCATCCGCAATCTGGGCATGGAGCGTACAGACCGCAGATAAGGCGATTACTAAAAAAATGAGCCTTTTACACATTTTTTCGGTCATTTAGGCGCGCAAAGCGATATCGCCCCACACACTTCGGTAGAACCCTCTCCCAGCCAGCCGGCAGACTGGTTGACACAGGTATATACTTTTATAAAATCGACGGCAGGCAATTCCACAGGATTACCTTGGGCGTCCACCGCATGGGTAATATCGAACTTATTGCTTTTCTTGGTATCGTTGTCCAGGTTGACGATATCCTCGTAATCTTCGGAATAATTGTCCGCATAGCCCTTCCCCGCGGCCATATTGTCCCAATATTCGGATCCGACCTGCTCGCTTTTATTGACAGTCAGGTTGCGCAGACAGGTACCGTTAAGCACTAACTCCGGGGGATTGCCGGGAATGAACGACGGCCAGTAGGATTGCTTATGGAAAGGATCCATTTCTCCCGCACTGAGAAAACCGCTGCCGCCGTCCGATGCCGTCCAGTGCACATCCTGTGCCTTGGAAAGATCGTCCGGGCGCGTATAAGTGATCGTATAGTTTTTCTTGGTAGACTCCAGGGAATAGTCCTCCCCGGCCAATTCGTACCACTCGTCGTCGTCGGGTACGCCGTTGCCGTTTCTATCGAACGCCACCATCACTGCACCCGGTTCGCTAGAGCCTTCGAAGGCATTGCCCCGGATGACAAAATCATACCCGGAGTTATTGAGTACCGAATGGTCGAATTTAAATACGATATAGCCGCCGAATGCGCCCAGCGAAACGCCCGCCCGTTCGCCCAGTTCCGCCTGAGGGCCTACGATCGACCGGGCCCTTTCCTGTGTACCCCAGGAAGCCGTATTGATAAACTGCCCCGGTGCAGGCCGGTATTCTATGATATCGGATATCCATTTGGAGGAATTGTCGGAGACAGGCCGCACCACATACACCTGTGTCGTGTAGGTAGCAGCCGACGTGCGGAGCTCCACTTCGAACACTCCCTGGCGCGTCGGGGAAAATTCGTAAGTCGACGCGGAAGACACTTCTTTCCCGTCCAGATACCAGTGGTATCCGTCCGCCTTTACGCCGAGTTTGAAAGTGGTTTTTCCATACAGGGCAGCGGTAGATTCCCGCGCGGACAGTACGTCGGTGGAGGTATTGCCGTCATCATCCCCGCCTACGATCCCGTATTTCGTGCAGGCGGTAACGGACAGCACCGAGAAAACGATCAAAAAAGCCTTTTTAAGCATAACTTTGCGTTCTTTTTTAATTGAAAAATGGGGCAACACGGTCTTAAAAGACCGGTTGCCGCCATCAAACAAAGATGAGTATAAAAAATCAATCAGCCTATAGTATTGCGCGGAAACCCGCGGTTTTTACATGATATACTCCCCATTTATAATCCACCATCCATCGTTCTTCATTCCGCCATGCCCTGTACCTCCGCGGGCGTACTTTCTTTCTGACACCCGCAAAATGCGGTGCAGAGCAGCAATGAGATCACTCTTTTCATCTCTTCAGCCGATGCCGTATCCTAGTTTCTTCCCAGGTATTCGTCGGAGAACCGGTAGGTAAAGTCTATACCTGCCGGACTGCCGCTGCGGATATCGTACGTATTTTCCAGGCGGGCACCGGTCTTGGCATTGAACGTACCGATCTTGGAAGTGGAATAGTCCGTCGTACCGACGTAGAGTACATTATTCGGGTCTACACCCAAATAACCGTACACCATGGAATTGAGTCCGCTTTGGCCCTGCACATCCACCAGTTGTTTGGCCGTTCCGGTCTTGTAATCGTAACGGGCCACTACGGAAGTGGAAAAACCGGAACCCATGCGGAAAAACAGCGCATCCTCCGTGAACGAAGCGCACATACCCACATTGGGCGACCAGGTAGCCACCGGCATCTGGTATTCCGAAGGGAGTATTTTCTCGGTGTACGTGTAATCGCCCGGGTTGATGCACACTACGGTAGCCTCCGTCGTATAAGTCGGACTGTAGTTACTGCCTGTCCATTTACCGGACACCAGCAGGTAGATGTTACCGTCGTGTCCTTTGACGATATCCTTGGTCTGGCGCGGAGCGCCGAAATCAATGGATTTGATCACTTTATCGGTCTTGGTATCGATCACTTTCAGGTACTGCCCGCAGGGAGCGAATACTTTATCTCCCAGCAGGAGCATACGGGCCTTGGTCGAACCGGCTACGGTAAATTTCCCATACGTCCCTTCGATATCATCCGGCCCCCACGTGCCTGTAGAAAGGTTCATTACCCGAATACCCGAGTTCTGTTCATAATCGGAAGTCGAGTAACGGATATAGGCTTTATTCTCGTCGATCACCACGATGTGCTGTGGCCACACACTGGAATCGTCGATGGAACCGGTGATCAGTTTTTTAGTTTTAAGCGTCTGGGCGTCGGCTATTACCAACCGGGCTCCCTGCCCCTGTGAAGTGCCGTTCTGGGTAATGAAATAGGCGTTATCCTTGTAGATGAACATATCCTGCAGGACATTTCCAGGGGCGGTCGGTTTCCCCTCGGAATTGAGATTGGCCTCGCCATAAGGATTGGCATAGAACGTGCCGTTCTCGTCGATAAAGCAGATGGCCCCATTCTCACTGCTCATATTGCCTTCCATCAGGAAGTACGTGCCGTTCTTGTACGGACCGGACACGACCACCGTCAGCGAAACTTCCTCGCCGGCCACCTGATCGGCATTAAGTACTTTCAACGATACCGTATAAGTGCCGGGAGCTTCTGCCGTAAATGTATAAGTCTTTTCTATGCTTTTGAGAGTCCCATCGAGGCGCCATTCGTAACGGGCGGCTTCCACATTCTCGCATTTGGCCGCGAAAGTAGCGGTACCGCCCATAGCCAGATTGACGTCGCCGGAAGGAGAAGTCCCGTCCGGAAGAGTGATGGATGCTTCCGGTTCGGGAAGGGTCTGGTTATCCTTGCTGCAGGAAGAAAGCACAAGGACGAAAGACAGGAATACTAACAGTTTTTTCATTTTTCGATTGCTTGTTTATGTTTGTTGTTTTTGCTTTTCCCGGCAAAACGACACAAGCAAGCATGAAAAATCCGCCCTTGTTCTCCCAGGGTGGCTTCTCCGATCGGTAAAACAACTTTGTGATCCATGCTTGCCGTGTTTTGCAGATCTTACAGCAAGCTATATGGAGCCCGGAGGCTTTGCAAAAGGTTAAAGAAAATACCTTCCGCCATATTGACTTATCCGGCCCATTCTCCGCAGGCTGTAAAATCCATATGCAAAAGGCAGGTCTTCTGACTCACCCCACTTTCAAAGCCTTCCCGGTGTTCTTTGGTAGAACGCCAGTGACGTTTCTTGAAAGCGCTGACCGCATCAGGATGCGGACGGGGTTCACAGCAGCGGGAACTGTCGCCGATTTACACGGCGTTCCCTTTTAATCCCAAAAATCGGGAACCGTTTGCCGGTACAAATATCCGACAATCCCCCGGACAAAAACAAGTATTTTTTTACAGGACTTCTTTCCCTACCCGCCAAAAGCCCTCAAGAAGACCCCGGATGCTGTATTCCGGGATATGTTAATTCCAGATGTCACGAAAAAAACCGCCCGTTTATGCCGAAAAATCCGTTCATTTGCGGGATACAAAACTTCAACCGCATGAAAAAACTTTTCCTTCTCGCTTTTTTCGCGCCTCTGGCGTGTTGGGCACAAAATACTTACACGATCTCCGGCACCGCCATCGGAGCTGCCGAAGGGGACACGGTGACCGTCACCAAAATGGTGGATAAACAGCACATCGTATTGGGAAAAATCCCCATACACGATAGTAAATTTTCGTTTAAAGACACCATCGAGGGCGACGGTCCTGTTTATCTGAAAGCCGCGCCTAAAGACATTCGAATGGGGCTTTCCGCATTGGTATTCACCGACGGGGAAAAAATACGGGTCATTCTTGACACATACGACGAGAATTATCGCTTGAAAAGCACCGCATCGGGCACTCCGCTGAACGACGCTTACAGCCTGTATCAGGAAAAAAGCAAGAAGCTATACGCCCCCGTGAAGGAAATGAGTATTCTTTCCCGCGACTCTGCTGCTACCGCCGGGCAAAAGGCCCGTGCAAAAGCCGATCTCGACAGTCTATTCGGCATTTATCAGAATTACAAAACCGATTTTGTTATTGAGAATATGCGCAATGCCATCGGAAAAACGGAACTCAGGAGTTCGGAATTCCTCTTCTCACCTTTGCCTATTCTGCAAAAGCTTGCAAAAGCCATCCCGGACGACCTGCGGGAAGATCCGACGTACGCCAATCTGATAAATTACGCGCAAGCCCTGGAGGCTACCGAGCCGGGAAACCAATTTATCGATATCGAAGCCCCGACGCCCCAGGGAGACACCGTCCGGCTGTCGGACTATGCCGGAAAAGGAAAATACGTCCTGGTAGATTTTTGGGCCTCCTGGTGCGGGCCGTGCCGGGCTTCGATGCCCGAACTAAAAAAACTATATGCCAAATACCACGATAAAGGCTTCGAAGTGGTCGGCGTATCGTTCGATGCCACAAAAGATGCGTGGCAAAAAGGCATCTCCGATCTGGAATTGCCCTGGCCCCAGATATCCGATGTAAAACTTTGGAATTCCGCCGGTGCAAAAGAATATGGCATTAAAATCATCCCCAGCACTATTTTTATAGGCCCCGACGGAAAGATCGTCGGACGCGGCCTCGACATTGCGGAAAAACTCAAAGAGATATTCGGGGAATAAGTTTTAACCGCCTGCACACGCAGTAAATAAAAAGCCCCGCAACTTTGCGGGGCTTTTTTATGGAGATCATCGTCCTTTTTGCCATAACGGATGAAAGACCGTAAAAACGGTTCCTTCGCCCTCTTCGGAGGATACGGAGATCTTTCCTCCCAAATATTCTATAATAGTCTGGCTGATGGCCAATCCCAGACCCACCCCTTTTTCAAAGGAGTCCGCCTTGTAGAACCGGTCGAAAATGCGGGCGAGATTTTCCGGAGGAATACCCTTTCCCGTATCCCGGACGAACAGTTCGACCCCATTATTTTCGGGTACTGCCCGGTATCCGAACGTAATGCGGCCTTTTTCGGTAAATTTCACGGCGTTGTTGATCAGGTTGTTCACCACCTGCTTCAACCGCTGAATGTCTGTTTCTACCGGTGTCTCTTCCCCGGGCATATCGAGAACGAGTTCCACGCCGGGATGCATATTCATTTTTTGCGCCTGGCAGACATCCGTCAGCAACGCGTTAAGAGACATCACCGAAAAACTGAACTCCAACGTATTGGATTCGATCTTCGACAGATCGAGGATATCCGATATCAACGCGAGCAACTGTTCACCATTGGCGGTGATCAACCGGCCGTATTCCTTTCGGTCCCCCTCTTCGATCTCTATCTCCTCATTGACCAGCAAGCCCGAAAAACCCATGATGGCGTTCAGCGGCGTGCGGATTTCGTGGCTCATATTAGCCAGAAACGCACTTTTCAACCGGTCGCTCTCCTGCGCCTTGTCCCGTGCGGCCCGGAGAGTCTCCTCCACGGTCTTATGGGCATGAATACTCTGGCAGACACCGACCAACCGGTAAGGCAGACCGTCGTCCGCCCGGCCTAAATAAACGGACTGCCCCTCGAACCATTCCCAGGCTCCATCCCCGCGCCTTAGCCGATATTGGAACGCATCAGGGATAAGATTTCCGGACAACTGCTGCGCAAAGGCATCGGCCAGCACGCCCCGGTCGTCCGGGTGTACCATGCCGAAAAACTCTTCGGCGCTTACGGTACAGTCACCTGCCTGCAATCCCAAATGGGAAAACCACCGTTCGTTAATAAGCATCCGGTTGTTTTCCAGGTCGTAAAACCAAGGGAATATTTTTGTGCACCCCATAGCCATGTCGAGGATGAATTCGCGGGTAAGTCCGTCCTCTATATCGCGGAACAGGAATAGTACTTCCCGCAGTTCTCCTTTCTCTCCGTACAGTCCGACGAATTGCCCATCTACATAAAATTTGACATCCGTACCGACCATACGAATGTATGTCCACGGCGGCAGTTTCCCGCCCTCTTCCTTTCGGGCCAGCCGGGCCAATGCATCGGAAACCATATCCTGCGAACCGTGGCGGACGGACAGGACTTCGGACAGTTTTTCCCCGGATAAAAAAACCTCCGGTTTTATCCGGAGGTCTTTGCGGGCTTGTTCATTTATCCGGAGTATTTCCCCGGACGCATCCGTATATACGGCGGCGACGGACACGGAACTCAAAATATCTCCCGTAGGCCGGGCTAACGACCGAACATTCGATTCTTTTTTAGTACCGTTGTGGAAGAAATGAAACTTCACATGATTTGTTTTAGTTCCGTATACAGTGATGACTTAGGCGCCTATCAGCTCCTTGTACTGTGTGGCAGAAAGGAGTTCGTTCAGCTCTTCCGGTTTAGAGAGGGTTATCTTGATGATCCAGCCTTCCCCGTACGGGTCTTTGTTCACCAGTTCCGGCGCGCTGTCCAGGGCGTTGTTGAATTCCGATACGGTACCCGAAGCCGGCATGAACAGGTCGGAGACCGTTTTGACAGCCTCGATCGAACCGAATACGTCTTCCTTGGCCAAGGCATCGCCGTCGGTTTCCACGTCCACATAGACGATATCGCCCAATTCGTTCTGCGCATAATCCGTAATGCCTACGGTCGCTACGTTTCCTTCCACTTTTATCCATTCGTGATCCTTGGTGTACTTCAAATTTTCCGGAATATTCATGATCGCTGGTTTTTATTATGTTTTATATGATTAATCTGCGTCCAAATTTAGAGAAAATATCCGTCCTGAAAAAACTATCGGAGATTTTTCAGGGCGAGTTTTATCACATCTTCCACCCGGGCGGACGGGTTGGCGGTCAGAATGGCATCGACGGCCTGTTCGCAGTTCCGGCGGACGAAACCTAGCACTTCCAACGCATCGAGCGCTTCCCCCCGGATACCGGCCCCGTGAGCTACGGCGCCGCCGGGTTCCATAGCCGAAAAATCGACCTTCCCTTTCAGTTCCAGGATGATCCGCTGAGCCGTTTTCAGCCCGATGCCTTTTACCTGTTTGAATGCCCCGGCGTCGCCGCTTTCCATAGCCGATACGATTTCCTTTACGCTCATCGACGACAGCACGGTACGCGCCGTTCCCGCCCCGATTCCGGACACGGAAATCAACTTTCGGAATACCTCACGCTCCTGCCTGTCGGAAAAACCGAACAACAGATGCGCATCTTCCCGGACGATCTGGTGGGTGAAAATTTTGACCGGCTCTCCTTCCTGGGGCAGCGCGGAATAAGTAGGCAGGGAAATATGGAGCAAGTAGGCAACACCTGCGCATTCCACTACGGCATAGGAAGGTGTTTTCTCTGCCAGGGGACCTTTTACGTATTCTATCATCGCAGCGATATGTTTTTCCAAAAATACAAAAAACAGCCGAGTAAAAGACAGCGGCGCGTCACAATGATAAAAAAACGTTAAAAAAGACATCTAGAACAACAAAAAAGCAGTTTTAAAATATTGACATACATTATTAATATCTATCTTTGAAGCCATATTTTGGATGGCATATCCCCTGCCGCCATTGTGTGTGAAAAGAAACCGTAGTTCGAAAAACTGCCTAAGGCAGTGTTCAATGTAAGAAAACTAAATATTATATCAGATGAACAAAACATTCGCATCAAGTCTACTAATCGTTGGGTGTGCCGTTATCGTGGCATCCTGTTCGGGACAGAAGCAACAGGCTCCCGCTATTCCCCAACTGACGACCCTTACCATTCAGCCGGAAAAAGCGGACATATACGCGACCAAACCTGCGACCATAAAAGGTGAAAAAGATACCGAGATCCGTCCCAAAGTAAGCGGGTATATTACCGAGCTTCTGGTGGACGAAGGCAGCATCGTACGCAAAGGACAGGTGCTGTTCAAAATAGACAAGGTAACTTACCAGGAGGCTGCCCGGGCAGCCGAAGCGACGGTAAAGGCCAGCGAAGCGCAGGTGGCCAATTCCAAACTGACAGCCGACAACAAGAAAGTCCTTTACGACAAGGGCATCATCAGCGAAGCGGAATACCTCGCTGCCAAATACGCTTACGAAGCGCAAATGGCTTCTTTGGCACAGGCCCGCGCCCTGTATGTCAGCGCGCAGAACGACCTGAGTTTTACCGACGTGACCAGCCCTTCGAACGGCGTGGTAGGAACCATCAACTTCCGTGCAGGCGCATTGGTAAGCAGTTCGACCTCCCTTCCGCTGACTGTCGTTTCGGACATCACGAACGTATATGCTTACTTCTCGATGAACGAGAAAGAGATCCTCGAGATCACGACCCGGGCAGGGGATGAAAGCCTGGCCGAACTGATCAAGAAGTTCCCGGAAGTAACCCTCATCATGGCCGACGGCAGCGCGTTCCCCCGTACCGGAAAATTGGAAACGGTGAGCGGAGTGGTAAACCAGGCCACCGGATCGGTGACCCTGCGCGCGAAATTCGACAACAAGGACAACCTGCTTCGCAGCGGCTCGTTCGCTACGGTACGCATTCCGGAAGTCGATAAAGACGTGCTGATGGTTCCCCAGCCCGCTACGTACGAGCTTCAGGACAAACATTTCGTGTATGTGGTAAAGCCGGACAGCACGGTAGCCGCCACCCAGATCAATATCCTGGACAACAACGACGGGAAATACTACATCGTGACCTCGGGTATTTCCGCCGGGGAGACCATCGTGACCGAAGGGGTGAACAAACTCCGCGAAGGGCAGAAAATAGCCCCGATACAAGGACAGGCCGCACAGGCCGGAGAAGCAGCCCAGGGGGCGCAGCAGAAATAAACAGAGCGATTATCGATTAAAGATCAAAGCATGAAACTAAATACATTTATCAACCGTCCGGTGCTCTCCACGGTGATCTCGATCATTATCGTGATCCTGGGATTCATCGGGCTCACCTCTCTACCGATAGAGCAATACCCCGACGTAGCCCCGCCGACCATTTCCGTGTCGACCACCTACCAGGGAGCTAACGCCGAGACGGTCCTCAACAGCGTCGTAGCTCCTCTGGAGGAGCAGATAAACGGCGTGGAGGGTATGACCTACATGACATCCACCGCCTCCAACGACGGTAGCGCGCGTATTACCGTTTACTTCAAACTGGGTACGGATCCCGACATGGCGGCCGTCAACGTACAGAACCGCGTGGCCCGCGCCACCAGTTTGCTGCCGGCCGAAGTCGTACAGTCCGGTGTGATCACCCAGAAGCGTATGACCAGTATGCTGATGGTTTTCACCGTATACAGCGAAAACCCGGCCTTCGACGAAGCGTTCGTGCAGAACTATACGAAGATCAATATCCTTCCGGAGATCAAGCGTGTCAATGGTGTGGGCGACGCCGACGCTATGGGTTCGCGCGACTACTCGATGCGTATCTGGCTCAAACCGGATGTAATGGCCACTTATGGGGTTTCTTCGGCGGAAATATCCGCCGCCCTGGCCGAACAGAACGTCGAAGCCGCTCCCGGTAAATTCGGGCAGAACGGCGACCAGTCTTTCCAATATGTCATCAAGTACAAAGGACGCCTGAAGACCGCCGAAGAATTCGGAGACATCATCCTCCGGGCGGACAAGACCGGCAATATCCTTCGCCTGAAAGACGTGGCCCGCGTGGAACTGGGCGGCCTGGACTACAGCATCAGCGCCCAGGCACAGGGCCATCCGGCCTGCGCAGTACCGGTCTACCAGGCTGCGGGAACCAACGCTACGGCGGTGGTGGAAGAGATCAAAGCGGTGTTGGAGAATGCCTCCAAGACTTTCCCTCCCGGAATTAAATACGTGAACGTGATGGACTCCACGGAGTTCCTCTATGCGTCTATCGATAAGGTAGTCGAGACCATCATCGAGGCATTCATCCTGGTGTTCATCGTGGTGTACGTCTTCCTGCAGGATTTCCGCTCCACGCTGATACCGGCCATCTCGGTAATCGTATCGCTGGTGGGTACATTCTTCTTCCTAAAGATATTCGGATTCTCCATCAACCTGCTCACCCTTTTCGCACTGGTACTGGCCATTGCGATCGTGGTCGACGACGCGATAGTCGTCGTCGAGGCGGTGCATGCCAAGCTAGACCAAGGCTATAAGTCACCGCGAAAAGCATCTATCGACGCCATGGGCGAAATCTCAGGGGCTATCGTATCCATCACGCTGGTCATGTCCGCGGTATTCGTGCCGGTGACATTCGTCAGCGGGACTACCGGGGTGTTCTATACTCAGTTCGGTATGACATTGGCCATTGCCATCCTTATTTCAGCCGTTAATGCCCTTACCCTGAGCCCTGCCCTTTGCGCCGTATTCCTTTCGGCCAAAGAAGAGCACGGTAAAGGCAAATCGTTCGCATCCCGTTTCCACGGCGCGTTCAACGTGTTCTTCGACGCGATGAAAGGAAAATACCAGCGCATGATCGAAAAGCTGGTGCATATGAAATGGGCCGCTTTCGGCATCGTGATCGCCCTGACCGCCGTGATGGTATTCCTGCTCAAGACCACCCCGACCGGATTCGTTCCCAACGAAGACAACGGTGTGTTCATGGTCGACGTAGCCCTTCCGCCCGCCACCTCTATGGAGCGTACCGATGAAATATTGCATAAAGTGGACAGCCTCATTGCCGAGAACCCACTGGTGGTAAGCCGTACGATGATCAACGGTTTCGGTTTTATCAGCAGCCAGGGAAGTTCGTACGGTGCGTTCATCTGTAAGCTCGCCCCCTGGGACAAGCGTACCAAGAAAGGACAGGACCTCACCAGCATCACTGCCGGCCTGCAGGCTGCCGTTTCCCAGTTCAAGGATGCCTCCATCATGATCTTCTCGCCGCCTTCCATCCCGGGATTCAGCGCTACGGGCGGTTTCGAGTTCTCCCTGCAAGACCGTACCGGCGGTAACATTGAAGATTTCGTGAACGTGGAACAGCAATTCCTCGGCGCCCTCAACCAGCGTCCGGAAGTGCTCTACGCCATGACCTCGTTCAAGAACAACTTCCCGCAGTATATGGTCGATATCGACGTGGCGCAGACCAAAATAGCCGGCACTTCGCCTAAAGAAGTGCTCGGTGCCCTCCAGGCCTATTACGGCGGTCTGTATGCCTCCAACTTCAACCAGTTCGGTAAATTGTACCGTGTAATGGTGCAGGCGGACTCCGCCTACCGGAAAAGCCCGGAAACGCTGAACAACGTCTTTATTCCCGTAGGGAACGAGATGGCGCCTATCACCAACTTCGTAAACCTGCGCAAGGTATACGGGCCGGAGAACGTGACGCGGTTCAACCTGTTCACCTCCATCGGGGTGACCGGACAGCAGAAACCGAACGTATCTTCGGGTGAGGCTATCGCCGCCATCCAGGAAGTAGCCCAGCAAACCCTTCCGCAGGGTTACAGCTACGAATTCTCGGGCCTTACGCGAGAGGAGCAGTCTTCGAGCAACCAGATCGGCGGGATCCTGATCCTGTGCCTAGTGTTCGTATATTTTATCCTTTGCGCCCTGTACGAAAGCTATATCCTGCCGTTGGCGATCATACTCTCCCTTCCGCTCGGCCTTTCGGGTTCGTTCCTGTTTGCCCGCATGATGGGAGCCTCCAACGACATCTATCTGCAAACGGCCCTTATCATGCTGATCGGATTGTTGGCCAAGAACGCGATCCTGATCGTACAGTTCTCCCTGGCCCGCCGTCAGAATGGCGAGAGCATCATTCAAGCGGCCATCGACGGCGCCGCAGCCCGTCTGCGCCCGATCCTGATGACCTCCCTGGCCATGGTGATCGGTCTGCTGCCGCTGATGTTCGCCTCCGGTGTAGGTGCCAACGGTAACCGCACCATCGGCGCCGGAGCCGTAGGAGGTATGCTTATCGGAACCATCTTCCAGCTGATCGTCGTACCGACCCTGTTCGTGGTATTCCAAAGCCTTCAGGAACGTTTCAGGAAGAACGATCCGGCCATAGAAACCGAGGTAGAATAAAACAAAGACGAATATGAAAATAGTCAATATAAAGGTGATCGGAGTGCTGGCCATCCTGCTGGCGCTCTCCTCGTGCAACATTTACAAGCCGTACAAGACGCCCGAAATGAAAACGGACGACCTGTACCGCACGGAAGCCTCGGCGGATACCGTCAACATGGCTACCAGGCCCTGGCAGGAACTCTTCACCGATCCGTACCTGCGGACGTTGATCGATTCCGCCCTGGCACACAACTTCGACTACCAGACCGCCATGCTCAAAGTGGAAGAGGCCAATGCCGCCTTCGCACAGGGCAAAGCAGCCTTCTTCCCCACACTGAATCTTTCGGGCCAGGGGACACTGACCGAAATAGAGAAAATGCACCACACTGAGGGGTACAATTTCTCGGCCACCTCCTCGTGGGAGATCGACGTCTTCGGACGCCTTCGTTCGGCCAAACGGGCAGCCAAGGGAGCATTGATCCAGAGTATCGCTTATAAAAGAGCGGTAGAAACGCAGGTAGTCTCCTCGGTAGCCACCGGATACTACACCCTGCTCAGCCTGGACAAACAGTTGCGCATCTACGATGAAACCATCAAACTGTGGGCGGAGACCGCCCAGTCGATGGCGGACATGATGCAGGCCGGGGCAGCCACGAAAGCCGCCGTGATGCAAAGCCAGGCAAACCTGCACAGCGCCAAAGCCACCCGCCAGGACATCCTGTACAATATCCGGGCGATGGAGAATTCCCTGCGCCTGCTGATCGGGAAACCGGCCGGGCCGATCGACCGCGGCACTTTCGAAGATCAGCAACTCACGGCCGATTTGGAAATAGGCATACCGTCACAGCTTTTGGCCAACCGCCCCGACGTACAGCAGGCTGAAGCCGGTGTGCGCGTCGCCTTTGCCAAGACCAACATGGCCCGTGCCGCATTCTACCCGAAATTCACCATCACGGCTACCGGCGGGTACGCCAAGGACGCTTCGGTGAGCTTCACGCCCAGCCTCTTCGGCAATTTCGTAGCCGGGCTGATGCAGCCTATCTTCAATGCCGGCACCAACCGGGCCAACCTGCGCATCGCCAAAGCCCAGCAGCAGGAATCCCTCATCGCGTTCGAGAAATCGCTGGTAACTGCCGGGATAGAGGTTTCCAATATCCTGTACAGCTACAACACTTCCGTCGACAAACTCAACTCGCGGGAACAGCAGGTAAACGCCTGCCAGGAGGCTGTCGAGGCGACCAGCGCCCTGCTCATATACGGCGGCGCTACCTATTTGGAAGTGATCACCGCCCAGCAGAGCCTGCTCGGCGCACAGGTGAGCCAAATCACCGACCAGCTGAGCCAGATGGAGAACGTGGTAAACCTTTACCATGCCCTGGGAGGCGGCTGGGAGCGCCCGGTGGAGAAAAAGAAGAAATAACCGTCTTCATACCCCACTCAAAAAACCCGCAGAAATATCTGCGGGTTTTTTATTTCCCGGAAAATTTCCAACCGCTTTATTTTTCCGGCAATTTGTCGTTACTTTATAATCGTAGTAAAACTCACCTCCTATGCCTGAAGAAAAGAAACAACTGGCTATCGTGCGGGACGACCCCTGGCTCGCCCCACAGGAGCAGGCCCTGGAAAACCGCCTATCCTGGTACCGGCAGCATATCCGGTTCATTGACGAGCACTGCAACGGGCTGCGGCTCTTTGCCAGCGGGCACGAGTATTTCGGATTCAACTACGACGACGAAAAACAAGGCTGGTGGTTTCGGGAATACGCTCCGGCAGCTTCTTCCGTGAGCCTGATCGGCGATTTCAACGGCTGGGATCCCTCGAAAAACCCGCTCACCCGACTGGAAAGCGGCGCCTGGGAAACATTCCTGGACGATGCTACTTATCACGACACCCTCACTCCTTATTCCAAAGTTAAGCTTCGGATCACCGCCGATAACGGCTCGCTGGACCGTATTCCGGCTTACATCCGTCGGGTAGAGCAGGATAAAAAGACATTCGATTTCTCCGGACAATTCGTCCCCGACAGCACTTACCTCTGGAGCAGCCCGGATTTCCGGCTGCCGAAGGATTTCATCCCCCTGATCTACGAAGCGCACCCCGGTATGGCATCGGAGGACGGACACGTGGGCACCTGGCGGGAGTTCGCGGACGATATTCTGCCGAAAATCTCCGCCCTGGGGTACAATGTTCTGCAACTGATGGCCGTACAGGAGCACCCGTACTACGGTTCTTTCGGTTATCATGTATCCAATTTCTTCGCCCCTTCGTCGCGCTTCGGCATGCCGGACGACCTGCGTTACCTCATAGACACCGCCCACGGGATGGGTATCGCCGTAGTGATGGATCTGGTACATTCCCACGCCGTGAAGAACCGGGCGGAAGGACTATCCGAATTCGACGGGAAACACGAGTTGTACTTCGTAGACGGCCCCTCGGGCATACACCCGGGTTGGGACTCGAAACTGTTCGATTACGGAAAAATGTACGTGCAGCAATTCCTGCTCTCGAACATCACCTATTGGCTCGAAGAGTTCCGTTTCGACGGGTTCCGCTTCGACGGGGTCACCTCCATGCTGTACTATCACCACGGGAATACGGCGTTCGATTCCTACGACAAATACTTCGGGAAAGACACCAATAACTCCGCTGCCCTGTATCTCCAGACGGCCAATACCCTTATCGGTACCTTATACCCCACCGCCCTGTCCATCGCAGAAGATATGAGCGGGATGCCCGGCGCCTGCCGGCCGATCGACGATGGAGGGCTCGGCTTTTCGTACCGCCTGGCTATGGGAATCCCCGACTATTGGATAAAACTATTGCGCGACCGCCGCGACGAGGATTGGAATATGTCGGAAATGTTCCATGCCCTGCTCAACCGGCGAAAAGGGGAGCCTAATATCGCGTACGCCGAAAGCCACGACCAAGCTTTAGTAGGAGACAAAACGGTCGCTTTTTGGCTGATGGACAAGGAGATGTACACTTCGATGAGCGTCTTTACTCCCAATCCCGTGATCGACCGGGGTATCGCCCTGCACAAAATGATCCGCTTCATAACCCTCTGCCTGGGCGGCGAAGGTTACCTCAACTTTATGGGCAACGAGTTCGGGCATCCCGAATGGATCGATTTTCCGCGCGAAGGGAATGGCTGGAACACGAAATACGCCCGCCGGCAATGGAGCCTGCCGGATACGGATCACCTGAAATACAAATACCTCCGGGAGTTCGACCGCCGGATGATCGGTTTTGAAAAACAGACGGATCTGCTGAAAAGCCCGTGGCCCGAATTGCTCAATACAGACGAAAAAAACAAAGTCCTTGTTTTTTCCCGGGGAAAACACCTGTTCGTATTTTCGTTCTCGCCAGCCGATTCCATCGAGGATTACGAGTTTTTCGTCCCCCACAGCGGCCGGTACGAGATCGTTTTTTCCTCGGACGACCCGCAAACGGGCGGTTTCGAACGGGTAAAAACGGGCTACACTTTCAGCAGCTTCAAAAAAGGGAAGGACGATTTCCTGAGCATCTACCTGCCTTCCCGTATGTGCATGGTGCTGGAATACAAAGGCCCTGCGCGGCAGCCTGCCGCTGTAAAAAGACCGGGAAAATAACCGCATTTCCCCACAAAAAAGCCCGCGCCAATGGCGCGGGCTTTTTATATATAAAGCGGAGTTCTATTCCTCTTCCTTGTTGCGAAGCTGCTGTACATACACAGCCTTCACTTTCTGCTTGCGGTTTACCACGGAAGGTTTGTTGAACTGCTGACGGGCACGGAGCTGTTTCATCGTACCGGTTTTATCGAATTTTCTTTTAAAACGCTTGAGGGCTCTTTCGATAGCCTCTCCTTCTTTTACAGGAATAATGAGCATATTATTTTCTTTTTTTACAGTTTATTAAAATTAATCGTTGCGGATACTCCCTCGGGCAGTACCTCTTTAAAAAACACACTAAAATTTCTTCATATGGTTTTTAAACAACGACCTCCTTTAACCTGTCTTTTATTTGTTTATTTCTTAATGGGTTGCAAATATACGATTTTTTCAAAAGAAAAAGAAACGCCGCAAAACTTTAATAGACCTCCCGATGTATTTTTCCGGCGTCGTACTTATCCTTGGGTTTATTTTCCCGCGCCGGATACCCCACAGGGATAATGCACAGTGAATCATAACTTCCTGGCAACCCGCAAAGTTCTTTCACTACGTCCATCCGGTCCCGGTACGGATAGGTAGCCGTCCACACCGCACCCAGTCCAAGCGCTTCGGCCGCCAGCAGGATATTCTGCGTCGCCGCAGAACAATCTACATACCAGTAAGGCGATTTGGTGCGGTCGGCACACACGGCAATAGCCACCGGAGCCTCTTTCAGCATTTTGGCATACGGCAGTTTCTCGGCCATCTCGTCCAGGAGATCGCGCCGGGTGATCACGATAAAATCCCACGGTTGCGCGTTTTTCCCGGAAGGAGCGGCCATCCCAGCCTCCAATAACACTTCGACCTTCTCCTGCTCCACCGGGCGGTCTGCATAACCGCGCACGCTCTTACGCTGGAGAATATTCTGAATCACAGGGTTTTGTTCATACTGTTTTTCCATATCAATCGTCGGTTTCAGGGACGTCAAAGGTAAGGTAAAATTCGAGATAGTGATCTTTGCTGCGTGGAAAATATTTAAGCGCCCGCAGACTGTCGTAACACTCGATCCGCCCGCGCCGGTCGCGGCAGCGCACGATCTCCCGGGCAAAGAGCCGGGAAATATACGGATGTTCGGCCAACAAACGTTCGCTGTCCCGATTTACCTCATAACGGACAATCGCCGCCGTATCGAAGACCGCATAGCGCGAAAAAGCGCGTACCGCCGCCGAATCGGAAGATATGACTCCGCACAACTGATCCGCATCGACGAACCCTCCGTAACGGATCCGGGCACGGAATATCTTTTCAGCCAAAGCGTCGGTAAGGGCACTGTGAGCCCTCAACCGCGACAGGGGGGCCCGGTTTACATCCACGGTGGAAAAATCGTCCGGTTTAGTAGGCGTAACAGGTACACTTATCCGGATATAAGGCTCCAGATGGCGGAACATGCTGTCCGACACGGCATAGCAACGGGCGAAATGCTCCGGGGAACGGAATCTCCCTCCTAGGCTGTTCCTGTACCGGACGATCGTCCGGGCCTGGGCCGGGGAAAAGCCTAACCGCACAAATGTGGCGGAATCTGCCACCGAAGGATCGAAGCAAAAAACCGTATCCTTCCGCATCAAGTTCCCCTGGCGTGCGGATAAACTATCCTGCTGTAGTACTGATATTTCTACGGGAATTTTCCCGCCGCGGCAATCCTTTACCGCCACGGCAGTCACCGCGAGCAAAAGGAGAACCGTCAGCACACCTATACCTCTTTGCTGAGCGAGTGTTACCCGGAAAAAATCCCTCAAACGTGCCATGCAAGTATTTTATACTTGCACAAATATAGCAAAAGGTGAGAGCAATCGGGAGAAGAAATTTATTTCTACGGAAAATTGCCGAACCGCATCCTGTATTATTTAAATATAGTGAAAGCCGAGCGCTATTCAAACTTGTTTGAGAATAGCCGAGGCACATCCTATACGCTTCAAAAATACGAAACGAAGCTCCGTTCCCTCTTTCCTTTATCGCCTATCGGCCTTTCTCTTCGGGGGAAGTATCATCTTCTTTTATCCGGCACATACCGCTGATAACCACCCCTTTTTCGACATCGACGATCGCTGCCAGGATATTTCCCAACACTTTTGCCGGCATTTTCAGGGCGACCTCTCCCGAAGAGACGATATTTCCTTTCACCAGCCCCATCACCAGTGCCGAACCACATTGGATATTGCCGTCCACCCGGGCTTGGTCGCTCACGACAATGCGGCCCGAAGTGAGGATCCTGCCTTTCACATCGCACTCCACGCGGATGTTGTTCTCCGTCATGATATCACCATATAATGTCGTCCCTTTAATCAAGCTGACTACCTGCGGAGTATGCTCTTCCCCGCCCTTTCTTCCCTCAAATATTTTCATAAGATCGAACCTATCATATTTTCCCTGTCAGCGATATCCCGGCAGACATTTTCCGCCTGAGATATTCCATTCTCACAGCTATTTTTTCCCAAAAAATATTAACGGGAAAAAACGAACGATTTAAACATTATGAAAGAAAAAGTTTTGCGGGAGGGAGATTGCAGATATAATTGCCTGCCTTTGAAAATAATAAATATTACATGTTATTTTTTGAAAAATCGACTATCTTTGTGGGATAATCGTTCGATTTTGTCGCAATATGACAAAAAAAACACCGGAAAATGATCTTTCCGGCGCTTACCTGACAGCAGGTTCACTGCCTGAATATTATTCCGAAACCTCTTCCGTTTCGTTCTTAGTGTCCAAAATTTTATACATACCGCTGATAACGACCCCTTTTTCGATATCGATATTCGACGCCAGTATATTGCCCAGCACTTTTGCCGGCATTTTCAGGGAAACTTCCCCCGAAGAGACGATATTTCCTTTCACCAGCCCCATCACCAGTGCCGAACCACATTGGATATTGCCGTCCACCCGGGCTTGGTCGCTCACGACAATGCGGCCCGAAGTGAGGATCTTACCTTTCACATCGCATTCCACGCGGATGTTGCTTTTGGTCTGGATATCCCCGTGCAAAGCCGTCCCCTCGGGTAGGGTGATTAGTTTTTCGGGGCCTTTTTCGTCAGGAGGGCACTCCGTTTTATCTTTCTTTTTGAAAAACATATGAAACGGTAATCCTTATTCCCCTTCTACAAAAACGGTCACGCAGGTATTTGCATTTCCCACATCCAGTCCGACAGCCAACTTGCGGCCTCCTTTCATGAACGCATCGGCATCCATCTTCTGGAAATCATCCCCCTTGCGGGCATCCAATTGTTTTTTGGCGTACAAGCAATACCCGTGCGAAGCGCATTTTTCCGGTTCCGGATATACTTCGACGGAAACGATATCCCCGAACTCTTCCCGGAAACATTGTACCAATTCCGGATAACGGGCGCCGCCCCCGGCCAGGTACATTTTGGGGGTCCTATTGAAATCGTCGTCCGTGAAAGCCCTGCGCAGATTGGGGGATATGATCTCTTGGTAGTACATACGCAATACTTTCTCCCGGATATCCGACAAGTCGTGTTTCACCCGGTTGACGGTGATCGATTTTTTCGAGAATGCCGCATCGATCTGGTGTTCGGTCTTCAGGTTGAGGTAGAAATCTTTAGCCAGTTCATTGGCCATCAGGTTGACCGCATGGCGCAGCCCGTGCGTGCTGACCGACGAACGGTTGACAAGGCCTGCGCGCGTACTTGCCACCGCTTCACATGTCCCGTATCCCAGGCTGACCATAAAGAAATTATCCTTTTCCTCCAAGATTCCTTCGCGGATTGCATCGACGCAACCCTGTATTTCCGGGATCACATAGACCTTCGACACATTTATTTCCCGGCGGATCGGGCCGTTTCCCCCGCACAGCGAAGCGTCGAATTCGACGGTATGCCGGCCGGTGAGGAATTCCACCGCCTTATCCCGGTAGAGCATATACGTAGAAAAGGGGAAACCGGTGGTCAAAACGATCTCGTCCTCCACACCCGGATTGGTCAGCAGGAGCCCTGCCTGGGACAGCATCCGGTATTCCATCTCCGCCGGCGAGCTGTTCAGCCCCTTATGGGGAGAATAGCCTTCCTGCATCGCCAGGTTGCCTACCAAATAGTCCGTATCCTCGTATTTGATCTTGATGGCATCGATCGGGCTGGCATTCATGCCTGAAAATTCCCTGTTGGTCGCCTCGTAGACGCTGGGAAAGCTTAAGGATTTTAACATCGTGATATTTTTTCGATTATTGTTTCTTGGTTGTATAGTCCTGTAGTCTTTTTTGACAAAAGAAGAAGATTTACGACAAATATAATAAAGTAATTCGAACGTTCAAGCGATTTATTCTGAAAAATATAATAAAAAACGGTTTGTTATTGTGCGATTGCCCGGATTATGGTTTGCACAGGGAAACCGACACACAAGTATAGCGATCGTCCATATCGAGCCCTACAGCCACCACCGTTTCCGCTGATCCCTGCCAGAGGGACTGGGCATGAATACCACATCCTTGGGAAGCGCATTTCTCCGGAGAAGGGTAAACCGATACCGAAAATTTTTCCCCGAATTCGTCCCGAAAACACTGTACCAATTCCGGATAAGATGCCCCGTCGCCGCACAAGTATATTTTTGAGCAATTGCCATTTTGGCCGGATAAAATTTCCCGAACGCCTGAAGAGATAACATCCTGATAATAACGCCGTAAGACCTCGTTCCTCAGCCTGGGGACACCCGTATCTGCTGTTTTCCGCCCAAACAATGCCTGCTTCAGGGATTCCGATTCTATCCCGAGATCTATCCCTGCCCGGATCCCCCGGACACAAAACTGCCGACCCTCCGGAGCGCCGGCCTCACTCACTGTCGCTTCGCAGGCTCCCTGCCCAAGGTTTACGACCACGAAATTTCCTTTTTCCTGAATTTTGCCCCGGCGAATGGCCGTTATGCAACTTTCCAATCGAGATATCACCTGTAAATGCAATATATCGATATCCCGGCTGATATATTCCTTACACACCTGCGAAGCCCCGAAATCCACCCTTATTTTCCCGCGTAAGGAGTTTTCCACCATATCTTTATATG
>CAUHQV010000008.1 GCA_959608625.1 uncultured Flavobacteriales bacterium | reverse complement strand
CTTATATCTTTGTAAGAGCCATGCTTGCCCTTCCGCCAAAATCTATTTCCGGTCGCGGCTTGAACCCGCAGGAAAAATTCGAGAACGGAATGGGGGGAATGACAATGATTGCTCAAAAAGCATTACCAATACCCTCGACTGCATTAAAAGGATTTTCGCACAAAACCCGGTTCCAAGAATATTCCAAAATGACGAAAGGGACATACCGTTCATTCGATGAGATGTGGAGAGGATTCCGGAATGAAAAAGTATTCTACAATATTGAACGGAGTAAAACGGATAGAATAATCCAAAATGCTTTGCCCTATATGAATGAATTTGAAAGAGAAGTAGAAGATACTCTAAAAAGGATGAAAAATGGGAATAACTTTTGATTTTATAGAATTACTTGGCGGGTGGATTTTGCAATTGATATTCAAAAAGCCAAAAGATTATTTCACAGATAAATTTCCTTTGCTATGCATATTTTTGGGGATAGTAATAATAGTGTTAATTTTTTTTGTTATTCTATGGGTTGAAAATATTTTCTAAACAAACGTATCCCGACCAAAATCCATATCCGGTCGCGGCTTGAATCCGCAGGAAAAATTCGAGAATGGAATGATGGGATTTGTTACTATATTTACAGGGATTTTGCCGCTGAAATTTCCTGTGATGAAAGGCCTGTCGCCTGAAACATCCTTCCAGCAGTATGCGAAGATGACAAAGGGAGCTATACGGGAGTAACCTCCGAAAAACGGTTCAAGGCGATGCTATCAAAATGCCCCGTTTTATTTGGAATATCCGGATATTAGGGGTACATTCGGTGACTGCGAATCAAACCCAAATCTATCCCGCCATGACCGAACTGTTCCAACTCCACCCTTGGCTGCTACCCCTCGTCATTTTCTTCGGACGTATCTGCGACGTAACCCTCGGGACATTGCGCATCATTTTCGTATCGAAAGGGGAACGAAAAAAAGCCCCGATCGTCGGCTTTTTCGAGGTGTTCATCTGGGTGGTGATCATCTCCCAGATATTCTCCCATGCCAACGATATCATCGCTTACCTGGCTTATGCGGCCGGATATGCCGCCGGTAACTATGTGGGTATCCTGGTGGAGAACAAGATCGCGTTCGGATTCCAGCTTTTCCGCGTGTATACGAAAAAAAGCGGCGCCGAACTGACTAAATTATTGAACAAGAGCGGATTCGGATCGACACTTCTCAAGGGTGAAGGTGCCGTATCGGGCGTAGATATCATCGAAACGGTCATCAGCCGGAAAGCGGAAAAAAAAGTCACTGAAATTATCGATGAATTCGACCCGGATGCATTCCGCATGGTAGTGGATATCCGTTCCAAACAAAAAGGTATCTTCTCTTTCGTCACCCCGGCCTTTATGCCCCGGCTGGGCAAGTAAAACAAGCTTAAGAATGTCTCTCGCGGTGAAATTTTTTACCGCAGGATTGTTGTGTCCAAAAATTTTATCGAAAAAAACATCAGGCGCTTGACATCGCCGGCTATTTAACCTATATTTGTAGAATATAGGATTCCGGCCACTTTTAAGCAAGTTTGAACGGCGCTCGGCTTTCTCTATATTCGACAATATATGCAATAATAGGTTTCTATGAACGGCAAGCGCATCAAAGCGACCGCAGCATTCTTTTTCACCGCCCTGGCGTCTTTTATGATGCTTACGGGCAGTGTTTTGCCGCACCACCATCATGGAAAGGCCGTATGCATGGATATTTCCCACTGCCTGGATCACGGTGCCGCAGTACCGGGCAGCGATTACCATGAGCAAGACGGGTGTACCCATACCGATACGGAAGTACATTGCATACTCAGCGTCACTTATTATCTCCAGCAACAGGGCGACGAGCAGATCGAATTCGCCGCTGCCCATCAGGCCGGCAACGATATTCAACCAAGCTTCGCATACTTTATTCTGCCTTATACCTATGCGGCTCCCATGCCGTCCCACACGGGAAACGGATACTTTTTTGCAGCTATCTACGTCCGTTCCCACCAGGATTTTATTGCACAGGTATCAGGCCTGCGCGCCCCGCCTTTTTTCATCGCCTGACTTTTTTAAGTCCATCCCCCTACCCCAGGAGTTTCTCCTGAGGCAGTCGATTTTATGTATCAAATCTTAGTCCTATTACCAAACGATGAAAAAATATTGCCTGGCGGCCCTGGCTGTGTGCTACATAGCCTGCGGAAGCCCCAAAGTCGCCCAAAATGACCACGACGACCATGATCACGGCCCCGAACACGTCCACACAGAAGGGGAAGCAGAACACGATCACGCCGATCATGAAGGTCCCTGCGACCACGATCACGCCGCGGAGAGCGCCGACGACACCCATACCGATGAAATCGTATTCACCCGCAAACAGGCCGAAATGGGCCCCTTCGAATTGGCGAAAGTCGAAAAAACGGCCTTCGCACCCGTTATAAAAGCGAGCGGACAGATCCAGTCTTCCCCGTCCGACTTCCGGGCGGTAGTAGCCCCCTCGGCCGGTGTGGTCGTATTGGGTAACGGAATCAGCCAGGGGGCCTATGTGGCCGCCGGCACCCCCCTGCTCCGCCTATCTTCGAAAAACATGGCCGACGGGGATACTTACACCCGGATAAAGGCCGACTACGAATATGCCGCCGCCCAATGGGAACGCGCGGAAAAACTAATAAAAGACCGTATCATCACCCAGAGCGAATACCGGCAGGCCAAGAAAGATTACGAGACCGCACGCCTGGCCTATGAAGCGGTCAAAGGGTCGGATGCGGCCGGCATCGCCGTCCGTGCACCGTTCTCCGGTTATATCAAAAGCGTGGACGTCTCGTCCGGTGCTTTTGCGGACAAAGGTACGCCGTTGCTTTCGCTGGTAAAGACCAGCCGCAGCCACCTGCGGGCGGATGTTCCCCAGAAATATTATTCCCTGCTGCCCCAAGTGGCCTCGGCCGTATTTTCCACCGAAGACTCGGCCGTACACGACACGGATAGCCTCCGCGGAAAAGTCGTATCCTACTCCCGCTCCGTATCCCCGTCGGGCCTTTTGACCCTCACGATGGAATACGACGGAGTGGCCGATGTACCGGAAGGAGCCTTCGTACAGGTGAGCCTTCGTCTGAAAGACAAAAAAGAGGCGGTCACCGTCCCGCTGAGCGCAGTGACCGAAGAGCAGGGCTCGTATTTCGTCTACGTCCAACTGGACGAGGAAGGCTACCAAAAACGTCCCGTCACGCTCGGGCAGAACGACGGGCTGAGGGCCGAAGTACTATCCGGGCTTCACGGCGGGGAGACGATCGTCAGCCAGGGAGCTTACCGGGTGAAACTGGCCTCGGCTTCGGGCGCTATTCCCCACGGCCACGAACATTAAGCGGATACCGTAATATTTTTCCAAAAAGCAAAGTACAATGCTCAACAAGATCATACATTACAGTATCCACAACCGCATACTGGTGATCCTGGCCTCCGCCCTGCTGCTCGTAGCCGGAACGGTCGTTTCCAGGAATATGGAGGTCGATATTTTTCCCGACCTGAACGCTCCCACCGTCACAGTACTCACCGAAGCGCCGGGACTGGCCCCCGAAGAGGTGGAGAAGATCGTCACCTTCCCACTCGAAACAGCGTTGAACGGGGCCACCGACGTCCGTCGTGTCCGCAGTTCGTCCACCACCGGATTTTCAGTCCTGTGGGTGGAGTTCGACTGGGGCACCGATATCTACAAAGCCCGGCAGATCGTATCCGAAAAACTTTCCACCGTAACGGACGAATTCCCGGAAACGGTAGGCAAGCCCACACTCGGCCCTCAGTCCTCCATCCTAGGGGAAATGCTCATCGTCTCGCTCACCTCGGACAGCACCTCGCTGGAGGAACTGCGGACGATCGCCGACTGGACTTTCCGCCCCCGCCTGCTGTCCACCAGCGGCGTAGCGCAGGCTACCGTCATAGGCGGGGATATCAAGGAATACCAGATCCTGATGAACCCGGCCAAGATGAAGTATTATGGCGTGACCCTCGACGAGATCACCCAGGCGACGCAGGGATTCAACCAGAATTCCTCTGGCGGAGTACTCTACCAATGGGGCAACGAATACATCGTCCGCGGGGTAACGGCTACCGACCGGCCGGAAGAAATGGCCCGTGCCGTGATCAAAACGGTGGACGGCCAACCCATAACCCTGGGCGATGTAGCCGAAGTGCGCACCGGCGGGAAAACCCCGCTGCTGGGACTGGCCTCGGAAAAAGGGCACCCGGCGGTACTGATCACCGTGACCAAACAACCGGCCACCAATACGATCGAACTGACCGAAAAGCTGGATGAGTCCATCGCCGAACTGTCGTCCAAACTACCTGCGGGCATCCATGTGTCGACCGACATTTTCCGGCAGGCCAATTTTATCGAAAGTTCGATAGACAACGTACAGAAAGCCCTGTTCGAGGGGTCTATATTTGTGGTGATCGTGCTTTTCCTCTTTCTGATGAGTACCCGCACCACCCTGATATCGCTCATCGCCCTGCCCCTGTCCCTGCTTACCGCCATACTGGTACTCAAGGCGATGGGAATGACCATCAATACGATGAGTCTGGGGGGTATGGCCATCGCCATCGGTTCGCTGGTAGACGATGCCATTATCGACGTAGAGAATGTCTACAAACGACTGCGGGAAAACCATGCCCTGCCCAAAGACCAGCGAAAGGGCAACCTGTCGGTGGTATTCGACGCTTCGGTGGAAATACGGAGCTCCGTGGTGAACGCCACCATTATCACCATCGTGGCGTTTATTCCGCTGTTCTTCCTCTCGGGCATGGAGGGACGTATGCTGCGCCCGCTGGGTATCGCGTTCATCGTGTCGCTTTTCGCTTCGATGATCGTCGCGGTGACCCTTACCCCGGTACTTTGCTCGATGCTGCTCACCGGGGATAAAACGCTGACCAAGGCTGAAAAAGAACCACCGGTATCCGCGTGGCTGAAGAAACGTTACCGTGGGGCCCTCGAATGGGTGATGACCCGCAAACGTGCCGTACTGGCGGCCATGTGCGTCCTTTTCCTGGCGGCTATCGTAGCCTTTACCACCATGGGGCGCAGCTTCCTGCCGGGCTTCAACGAAGGTTCACTGACTATCAACATAGCGACCATGCCGGGTATTTCCCTGCCGGAGAGCGACCGGATCGGTAAAACGGTGGAGGAAATCCTGCTCACCGTGCCCGAAATACAGACCGTAGCCCGCAAGACGGGGCGCGCCGAACTGGACGAACACGCCCTGGGCGTGAACGCCTCGGAGATCGAAGCTCCCTTCACGCTCGACAAACGTTCCCGGGCGGAATTCATGGCCGACGTGCGCGAAAAACTCGCCCAGGTAAAAGGTATCAACGTGGAAATAGGCCAGCCTATCTCCCACCGTATCGACGCCATGCTCTCGGGTACGAAGGCGAATATCGCTATCAAACTCTTCGGCGACGATTTAAACAAGATGTTCTCTATCGGGCAGGATATCAAGAGCAAAATATCCGGCGTGGAAGGCATCGCCGATTTGACTGTCGAACCGCAGATCGAACGCGCCCAGCTCCAGATCGTACCGCGCCGTGACATGCTGGCCAAATACGGCATCACCCTGGCGGAATTTTCGGAATTCATCGAGACTTCCCTTTCGGGCCGTGTGGTGTCACAGGTGTACGACCAGGGCCGCACATACGACGTGACCCTGAAGTCGGACGACGACTCCCGGGGTTCTATCGAGGCCATCTCGGAACTGTACATCGACTCCCCGGGCGGGAAAGTGCCGTTGGAGCAGGTCGCGGAAATCCGTTCCGCCGCCGGGCCTAACACCATATCGCGGGAGAACGTGCGCCGCAAGATCGTCATTTCGGCCAACGTTTCTTCGGGCGACCTTCGCGGGGTGGTGAACGATATCCAAAAGATCATCGCCGCACAAGTCGACATGCCGCAGGGATATCATGTGGAATACGGCGGCCAGTTCGAGAGCGAACAAGAAGCGTCGAACACCCTTTCGCTGGCGTCGCTCCTCTCGCTGATCGTGATCTTCCTGCTTTTGTACCAGGAGTTCCGAAGCGTAAAACTATCGGGGATCATCATGCTCAACATGCCTTTCGCTCTGATAGGCGGTGTGGCAGCGATATGGCTCTCCTCCGGGATCATCAGCATACCGGCCATCATCGGGTTCATTTCGCTGCTGGGTATCGCCACCCGCAACGGCATCCTGCTGGTATCGCGTTACAACCAATTGATCGCGGACGGGGAAAGCCTCGACAGGGCTGTGATGCACGGCTCGATGGACCGGCTGAACCCTATCCTGATGACGGCCCTTTCCTCCGCCCTGGCACTCATCCCGCTGGCCTTGGGAGGAGACCTGCCGGGCAACGAGATACAGAGCCCGATGGCGAAGGTCATCCTGGGCGGGCTGCTCACTTCGACCCTGCTCAACATATTCATCATCCCGATCGTATACACAATGATCAACCGAAAAACACGAACGATATGATAAGATATATACTCTCTTTGGCTGCACTGGCCGTCTTTTCAGCGGGTGCGGCCGCACAAAACCGCAGTCTTTCCGAGGCGGATATCCTGCGGGCCGTAGAGCAGCATTCCCCGACTTTGCAAAGCGCTCAGGCCTCCGCACAGGCAAACCGCCTGGAGGCACGCACAGGCAATACCCTCCCCGACCCTGAACTGGGTTACACCCACCAGTGGGGATCGTCCGGGGCGACGGGACAGGACGAATTCACTGCCGCGCAAGGTTTCGATTTCCCCACCGCCTACCTGCAACGGAGAAAGGCAGCCAAAGCTAAAACGGAAGTAGCCGACGCAGCCTACCGGGAACTCCGCATGAATATCCTGCTCCAGGCCCGGCTGGCCGTACAGGAAATCGTCTATTTGAAAAAGCGGATGGCTACGGACAGCCTCCGCCTGGCCGACGCCTTGTTCGCCCGGGATATTGCCAAAAAACAGGCGGAAACGGGCGATATCACTTCGATCGAAGAGAACCGGATCGAATTCCAAACCCTGTCGGCCCGCAACAACCTCGTGCGCACCCGGATATCCCTGGAAACGGCGCTGGCCAGCCTGTCGGCTATGACAGGCAGCACCCTGACGGAAGACACGGAGATCGTCCCGATGCCCCTTCCCGCCCTGCCGGCCCTGGACGAAACCCTGAACAAGGCCTACGCGACCGACCCGGGCCTCTCAGGTGCCAAAGCGACGGAAAAAGCCACTCTGATGGAACGGAAACTCGCCACATCGATGGCCCTGCCGAAATTCAGCGCAGGATACAAATATTCAGCCTCAGACGGGTTCAAATTCAACGGTGTGACGGTCGGTATGAGCCTGCCCATCTTCGAAAGCCGGAATACCGTCAAGCTGGCCCGCGCCCGCCTGGCAGAAGCAGAAACCGTATCCCATGCCTTGCAGACCACGCTGAACACCGAAGTGAACACCAAGTATTCGCAAGCCAAACGGCTGGAAGCCATGTACGGTTTTTACCGGGAAAGCGGGGACGGCACCGCAAAATCCACCCTATTGAAAAAAGCGTTGGATGCCGGAAGCATGACCATCCTGGAATATTTCACCGAGCTGGACCCGGTATACCGGAATATGGACGAGTTCAACGAACTGTCGTATAATTACAATACGCTGGTAATCGAACTAGGTAAATACAGCCTGTAGCAGCCCTGTAGCTCACTTCTAAAAGCCCGCTCTTTTTAGACGGGCTTTTTGTTTTTCCTGTTTACACTTAACGTCGCTGTGTTTTTTCCGGCGTACCGCCGGAGCGCGGCAAAGCCGCGCACTGCCGGGGGTATTGCCCGCAGGAAAGCAAAGAATCCCGGTGTTTTTCCGGTTTTTTAGCGTAAATTTGCACCCTGAAACCGATGGAAAAAAACGAATCCTGGAACGACCGCCAGCGCCTGCTGGTGAAAGACTGCGGCATCACCCGCCTGACGGATGCCAACATCCTTGTCGTAGGCTTGGGAGGCGTAGGCGGATTCGCTGCGGAATTCCTCGCCCGGGCCGGAATTGGTCGGATAACTATCGTGGATGCGGATACCGTTTCCACGACCAACATCAACCGCCAGATAGCCGCCCTCCATTCGACCATAGGGCATTCCAAAGCGAGTGTGATCGCCGAACGCCTGAAAGACATCAACCCCGGCCTCGAATTGACCGCCGTGGAGAAATTTCTCCAACCGCAGGACGCTTATTCCCTGGTGGGGAAAAAATACGATTACGTAGCCGACTGCATCGACAGCCTGAGTCCCAAACTAGCCCTGATACGCTCCTGTATGGATCAAAAAATACCCTTGGTCAGCGCTATGGGCGCTGGAGGGCGGCTGGACGCCTCTGCTATCCGGGTAGCGGATATTTCTAAGTCCAAAAATTGCCCGCTGGCCCGCAGTATCCGCAAAAGGTTGAGCCAGGAGACAGGACAAAAGCCCCGGGGCTTCTACGCCGTATACAGCGAAGAGCTGCCCGACGAAACAAGCATGCAGACCGTCGAAGGGGAAGAATACAAACGGTCCTATTACGGAACCATTTCGTACATGCCCGCCGCTTTCGGCCTGCATGCCGCCGCCCACATCATACGGGCCTTACTGAAAGAATAACCGAAAAACCGATACGGATATGGATGGAAAACAAGACCTCGACCTGAGCAACGAACGCCGCTCGTACGAAAAATTCCATCTGGACGAACGCTCCGTCACAGACAACCCCATGGATCTCTTCCAGGGTTGGTACAATATGGCGGACGCAAGCGACCTGATCGAAGAGGCGAACGCCATGACTTTGGCCACCATTCGCCCTGAAGGTACGCCCCGTTCGCGCGTGGTACTGCTCAAACGCTTCACTTGGGAAGGTTTCTATTTTTATACCAACTACCACAGCGAGAAAGGACGCGACATCGCCCAAAACCCAGCCGTATGCCTGTCCTTTTTCTGGGATGCGCTCGAACGCCAGGTCATCATCGAAGGCACAGCCGAAATAACCCCCGAAAGCGCTTCGGACGGATACTTCGCCACCCGTCCCCGCGGATCAAGGCTGGGCGCCTGGGCTTCCGACCAAAGCGAAGCCGTCCCTTCCCGGGAATACCTGGACAAGCGGTTGGAAGAGTTCGAGAAAAAATACGAGGGACAGGACGTACCCCGCCCTCCGCATTGCGGCCTGTACCTGGTGCACCCCACGGTGATCGAATTCTGGCAGGGGCGCCCGAACCGGATGCACGACCGGTTGCGGTATGCCCTACGAGAAGATTTTTCGTGGAAACTGGAACGTTTGGCGCCATAGGAAATAGAGACAATATGCGGCAATAACTATCGGATTATTCCAGATGCTGTTCCTTTCTGCCCGGGCCGGGTACGGACTTAACATTCATTTGTCTTGCCAAAAGGGCCGTGCTCGGCCGGAGCAAGATAAAGAACCGTTCCGCGACACCAGTCGCCCCAGCGCTGACAGTTTCCACCGCTTGCTTCCGCTAGGCGGTGGAAACAAACGCTCCGGGCGGGAGAACGAAAAGGGCCGCTGCGTTTGCGAGCGAACAGCCCCGGAAGGGCCGGGACACGACGCCCGATGCTTTAAGGCTCTTTCGGGGCGTCAGTAAGCGAAGCAAACCATCCGGCCCGCAGGCTGTTTTCTTTGCCACTTTCTTTTGCTGGCTCAAAAGAAAGTGGAGTCCGGATGACCCCGGCGAGGCGGGAGAAAACGCTTTACGGTAAAAACCGACGATAAAGACAATGAACAAAAAATAAAACGAAACGAAGAACAATGGACAAAAAAGTACTCCTGATGATCCTGGACGGATGGGGCATCGCCCAAGACAAGAACGTCTCGGCCATCGACCGCGCACAAACCCCTTTCATGGATTCGCTCAAAGACCGTTATCCCTACACCACCCTCGAAGCCTCCGGCTTGGCCGTAGGACTGCCGGAAGGGCAGATGGGTAACTCTGAAGTCGGCCACATGAACCTTGGGGCAGGGCGCGTGGTATACCAGAATCTTGTCAAAATATCGCTGGCAGCCAAGGACGGTTCGCTGGCGAAAAACCCCGTATTGGTAGAAGCCTTTGAAACAGCCAAAAAGCGCGGAAGCAAAGTACATTTCATCGGGCTCCTCTCGGACGGGGGCGTACATTCCCACATCGAACACCTCGAAGGCCTGCTGGACGCCGCCAAGGCGAATGGCATGAATAAAGTATACGTACACGCCTTTATGGACGGCCGAGACTGCGACCCCAAGAGTGGCAAAGGTTTTGTCCGGCAGCTCCTCGACCACATGAAAACCTCCGGCGGACAGGTCGCTACCGTCACCGGGCGCTATTACGCCATGGATCGCGACAACCGTTGGGAACGCGTAAAAATAGCTTATGACACCTTGGTGAACGGCAAAGGGGAAACGACCGCTACCGATGCCGTACAAGCGGTACAGGATTCGTACGATGCCGGAGTGACCGACGAGTTCATTAAACCCATCGTCCTGACGGACGGCGCCGGGAAGCCCTTGGCTACCATCCAGGACGGCGACGTGGTGATCAATTTCAATTTCCGCTCCGACCGCGGGCGCGAGATCACCAACGTACTCACTCAGGAAAACCACCCGGATTTCGGCATGAAAAAACTGGACATCAAATACGTATCGATCACCAAATACGACGATAAATTCGTCGGAGTGGACGTACTTTACGGCAGCGAAGACCTCAACGATACGCTGGGCGAACTGGTGGCCAAAGCCGGTAAAAAGCAGATCCGTATCGCGGAGACCGAAAAATATCCACACGTGACGTTCTTTTTCTCCGGCGGGAGGGAAAACCCGTTTGAGGGAGAGAACCGCATCCTCTGCCCTTCTCCGAAAGTCGCCACGTACGACCTGCAGCCGGAAATGAGCGCCGGCGAAGTGCGGGACAAGATCATCCCTGAACTGAAAAAAAGATCGGCCGATTTTATCTGCCTGAATTTTGCCAATTCGGACATGGTGGGCCATACCGGCATTATGGAAGCCGCGATGAAAGCCGACCAGACTGTCGACCAGTGCGCCCAAACGGTGGCTGAAGCAGCCCTGAAAAACGGTTACACGGTCCTTATCACGGCCGACCACGGCAACTCGGAAGTGATGATCAATCCGGACGGCACCCCCAATACGGCCCACACGACCAATCCGGTGCCTTTCCATGTGCTGGACAACGAATACCGGCCTGCGCTCCGCTCGGGCGGCCGCCTGGGCGATATCGCACCGACCATCGTGGAACTGATGGGCATCGAGAAATCCCCGCTGATGACCGGCGAAAGCCTTATCGAACACAAGTAATGGACTATTTGGAATTCGCTTTCCGTATTATCCCTGCCGAACCGGGGATGGAGATCGCCCAGGCGGCGCTCTCCACCCTACCTTTCGACAGTTTTACGATGGAGGACGATGTCCTGCGGGCTTATATTCCCGAAGACCAGTTCGCGCAGGAGGATTTCGACGATCTTTTCCTGTGGGGCTTGGATGGCTTTGAGATAGATTACCAAATCTCTAAGATCGAGCAGAAGAACTGGAACGAGGAGTGGGAAAAGAACTTTTCCCCGATCGATGTGGACGGGCGGGCAACTATCCGGGCTCCATTTCACCCCGCTCCGGCATCCGGCATGGATATCCTGATCGAACCCCGTATGTCGTTCGGCACAGGCCACCATCAGACTACCTACATGATGGTCACCCACGTACTCGATACCGACTGCTGCGGCAAAGATGTATGCGACATGGGTTGCGGAACGGGCGTATTGGCTATCGCAGCAGCGAAAAAAGGGGCGAAGAACGTCCTGGCTGCCGACATAGACGAATGGGCTTATGGTAATGCGCTGGATAACGTAGCAGCCAATAGCTGCCCGCAGGTACGTGTGGTGCAAGGCAGTGCGGAAGTCTTAGGAGAAGAAAAATTCGACCTCTTCCTGGCCAATATCAACCGGAATATCCTGGTTCGCTATATGGCCGATTACGCCCGGGCCGTGCGCCCCGGCGGATACCTGGTGATGAGTGGCTTTTACGTACCGGACAACGAGGCCATCACGGCCGAGGCGGCCAAATACGGGTTCTCTTTGGAGAAAGCATTGGAAAAAGACCGGTGGAGTTCCTTGAAATTCCGGAAAGAGGCATAAAAAAGTGTACCTGCAAACATAAAAACGCTTTGACAATCGTCAAAGCGTTTTTTATTAAAGGGTATCCCGGCCCTGATTTTTCCTTCCAGGGTACTCTCAGGAAGTAATATCCGACAATGAAATATCGGTATACCACTCCATCAGGATATCTTCCAGGGAAAGTCCGCCTTCGGCGAACAGGCGGGATTTGTACTCCACCCCCAAACGGTCGAGAAGCCGGGCCAGATTGAAACCGGTGGCATAGTACCAGGTGGTACGATCCGAATAGTAAAGCCACGGCTCGTCCTCGGTGCGGAAATTCTGGAAATAATCGTGCGAATGGTAGGATACGTCGGTCTTCACCAGCGTCGAATCGGGATCTTCCTGCGCCAAAAGGCCGTACAAGGCATATTCCATGTACCGGGCCGTTCCTTCCATCGTCTCGTAAGTCTGCTCGCAGGCGGTGATGTCGAAATCCAACGTTTTCTTTATAAAATCCCTCCGGGCGTTCCGTAAACGGAAAAACGTATCCACCCGATCCTTCACGGCTGCTTCATTTTCCGCCCCGATGGCTGCCAGAAGCATTTCGTTCTCCCGGTCGGCAGAATCCTTGAACCACGCAAGCGAATGGTACATCTGTTTCAGGCTGTCCTCGGGCACAGACATCACGTTTTTCTCGAAATGATCCAGATAAGCCGGATGTTTGTACTGAAATCCGTGGAAATATTCGTGAAGCACCATGGTCGCCCACTGCTCGGTCGAATTGACCCCCGGAATGGTGCGGCGGGTGATCTCCACGCTGCTGCAGTTCAAATAAGGCGAACGGTAGTCGTAATCCGGGATGCTGTCTCCCAGGATGACGCGGGCCGACATATGGAACGGGATGCTGTCCAACAGTTCCGTACGGTATACCTCCATGTCCTTTTTGCGGGAAACGGACTCCGGGTTATAGGTATCCAGGAATTTTTGGGTCGGATTGGCCACATAGCAGATCGAGTCGGTATAATAAATGATCGGCAGGTCGGAAACCTTGTCGCCGAATCCGTTCCAGATGTGCCTGTCGACCATCGACCGTAAATGGACTACATAGTCCAATCGGTCGAGGATGATCTTTTCACGGATATCAGGGCCGCTGGCGCAGGAAGAGAAAATCGCGGCCAGCAATAGGGTGTATAGAAAGCGTTTCATAAGCCGTTTTCAGCCGGTAGACACTGTTAGTTAGGAATTTATTTTCCCCGGTACATACCGAGTAGGGTTTTGGCAGCCGTAATGGCGGGGAGTTTTCCGCTCTCCACCTGGTGCTGTGTGAAATCCAGCTTTTCGCTCACCGCCGGGTTATGCAAAAAGTCGTATTTCAAGTAGTATTCGATGATCTCGTTCATCCAGGCGATATTCTGTTCCATGCGTTTTGCCTGGAAATAACCGGTTTTGACCATCAGGTCATGGTGACGGTTGATCACCTCCCAGATAGCCTCCAGTCCTTTCTGTTCCACCGAAGAACAGGTGAGCACCTCCGGTTCCCAGCCCGAATCCTGGGGCGGGAACAACCGCATCGCATTGGCGTATTCGCGGGCGGCCAATTGGCTCATCGTCACGTTGTCCCCATCGGCCTTGGTAATGACTAGCGCATCGGCCATTTCCATGATCCCTTTCTTGATCCCCTGTAGCTCGTCGCCGGCACCGGCCAGCATCAAAAGCAGGAAAAAGTCGGCGATCTCGGCCACTGTGGTCTCGCTCTGGCCTACTCCCACTGTTTCGATCAGGATAACGTCGTATCCAGCCGCTTCGCACAGGAGCATCGTTTCACGGGTTTTATTGTTCACCCCGCCCAGGGTCGCCCCGGAAGCCGACGGACGGATATAAGCCAGCGGGTCGTTGGCCAGGGATTCCATGCGGGTCTTGTCTCCCAAAATGGAACCTTTGGATCGCTGGGAAGAGGGGTCTATCGTCAACACGGCCAGCTTTTTGTTCATCCCGGTCACCACCTTTCCAAAAGACTCGATGAATGTCGATTTTCCCACACCCGGCACCCCGGTAATACCTACACGCAGACTGTTGCCCGTATGCGGCAGTATGATCTCGAGTACTTTTTCAGCCAGCTCCACATCAGAAGGTAATTTGCTTTCTATCAGTGTTATAGCCCTGGAAAGCATAACCCGGTCGCCAGCCAGCATGGCATCGGCATATTCTTCGGGAGCGAATCTTTTTCTCGGTGTGTAAGTTACGGCCATTTCAGAATGAACTTTGTTGAAAATTATTGTGCAAATATCGCGATTTATAAACAATTTATCCCGAAATTTGCGAGGTAAAAATTTTGACAAAATCATAAACACCTTATAAATCAATTTTATAACATTTTAAACCATGAAAGTAGACCATATCGAACACATCGGTATCGCAGTGAGCAACCTCGAAGAAGCCATCAAATTTTACGAGGAAAATCTGGGACTCAAATGTTACGCCGTAGAGGAAGTAGCCGAGCAGAAAGTACGCACCGCCTTCTTCAAGGTAGGGCAGACTAAGATCGAGCTCCTGGAATCGACGTCCCCGGACGGCCCTATCGGCAAATTCATTGAGAAAAAAGGCCAGGGTATCCAGCACATGGCTTTCGCCGTGAAAGACCTGCCCGCCCAGCTCAAGGACGCCGAGGAAAAAGGCGTGATGCTCATCGACAAGACCCCGCGTCACGGGGCTGAAGGCCTGAACATCGCTTTCCTCCATCCGAAATCTACTTTCGGGGTACTGACCGAACTTTGCGAAAACCCGAACGAAGGCTGCGGCTGCAAATCCTGCGACTGCGAATAATTTCCGAAAAAATAAACCCTCAAGATAAACACAACTAAAAACAGTTATGTCTGAAATCACAGCAAAAATCCGCGAGCTCGTCGAAAAAAGGGACGTGGCTTATCAGAGCGGCGGGGAAAAGCGTGTAGCTTCCCAACACAGCAAGAACAAACTTACTGCACGCGAACGCATCGACATGCTCCTGGATGAAGGTTCTTTCGAAGAGTTCGACATGTTCGTCACCCACCGCACCACTGCCTTCGGCATGGAAAAGGAAAAATACTACGGGGACGGCGTGGTAACCGGCCGCGGCACCGTGGACGGACGCATCGTGTACGTAGCCGCACAGGACTTTACCGTATTCGGCGGCTCTCTTTCTGAGACTTTCGCCCTGAAAATATGCAAGATCATGGACCAGGCCATGCTGGTCGGCGCCCCGGTGATCGCCCTGAACGACTCGGGCGGCGCCCGTATCCAGGAAGGCGTGCGTTCGCTGGCCGGTTTTGCCGAAATATTCCAGCGCAACATCCTGGCTTCCGGTGTGATTCCCCAGATATCCGGTATCTTCGGCCCCTGCGCCGGCGGTTCGGTATACTCTCCGGCCCTGACGGACTTCATCCTGATGACCGAAGCCACTTCGTATATGTTCCTTACCGGCCCGACGGTCGTTAAATCCGTCACGGGCGAGGACATTACCACCGAAAAGCTCGGCGGCGCCAGCGTACACGCTACCAAATCCGGCGTGACGCATTTCGTAGCCAAGGACGACGAGGAAGGTATCCTGATGCTCCGCAAACTGTTGAGCTACCTGCCGTCCAACAACCTGGAAGAAGCCCCGATCATCACCTGCAACGACCCGATCGACCGTCTGGAAGACTCCCTGAACGAGATCATCCCGGACGACCCGAACAAACCGTACGACATGATGGAGGTCATCAAAGCCATCGTGGACAACGGCGAACTGCTGGAAGTTCACGGCAGCTATGCCAAGAGCATCATCGTCGGTTTCGCCCGCTTCAACGGACGCCCGGTGGGTATCGTGGCCAACCAGCCTAAATTCCTGGCCGGCGTACTGGACATCAACTCGTCCCGTAAAGCCGCCCGTTTCGTGCGCTTCTGCGACGCGTTCAACATTCCGCTGGTCATTCTGGTGGACGTGCCTGGATTCCTTCCCGGATCGGGACAGGAGTACGGCGGCGTGATCGTACACGGAGCCAAACTGCTGTACGCATTCGGTGAGGCTACCGTGCCCAAAGTGACCGTAACGCTGCGCAAATCGTACGGTGGCGCGCACTGCGTGATGAGCCCGAAACAGCTTCGCGGCGACATGAACTACGCATGGCCTTCCGCCGAGATCGCCGTAATGGGCGCCAAAGGTGCCGTAGGTATCCTCAACGGGGGTGAGCTGAAAAAGATCGAAGATCCCGAAGCAAAAGCCAAATTGATGCAGGAAAAGGAGAACGAATACACCAAAGAGTTCGCCAATCCGTACCAGGCCGCTTCGCTGGGCTATATCGACGACGTGATCATCCCGAAGAACACCCGTTTCCGTGTGATCCGCGCCCTGGAAGCTTTGGCCAACAAGAAACAGTTGAACCCTGCCAAAAAGCACGGCAACATTCCTTTGTAAGCCATGACAGTACTGACCAATTTCTTCCTTTCGGCCGAAATGCCGGCCAACGGAGATACCGCCTTCATCATCGGTGTGGGCGGATCGATCCTGGTGATCATTATGATGGCCATCATCGCCGGAATTTTCATCCTGCTGGGCAAATATATGTCCAACAGCCTGAAGATGAAAAAGACGGTGGCCGATGCGGACGAATGCGCCGTTCCGCTGACAGGCAAACTGCCTGCCAATACGGTGGCAGCCATCTCCGCGGCTATTTTCCAGTACATGGAAGAATCCATGCAAGAGGACAACACCATTATCACCATCGACCGCGCCGCGAAGACCTATTCGCCGTGGAGTTCCAAGATATACGCTACCCATAGCCGTATCTTCAATTCCAGACGCTGAGCGTTTGCTATTTGTTCCAACGATTAACAACACAAAAGATGAAATCATACAAATTCAAGATCAACAACTGCGACTTTTCGGTGGACATCACCGGCGCCGAGGATAATATCATCGAACTGGAGGTGAACGGCACCCCGTTTAAGGTGGAAATGGAAAAAGCCGTCAAGGCCCCGACCAAAACCCCCCGGGTGGTCAGCGGAGCCCCGGCCGCCCAAAACGCCAAAACAGCTCCCGTCAGCTCCGCCGCCGTGTCCAAAGTGGAGGCCCCTCTGCCGGGCGTTATCCTTTCTGTCAGCGTGAAAGAAGGCGACACGGTAAAAGCCGGCGACACCCTGATGGTGATGGAAGCCATGAAGATGGAGAACGCCATCATGGCCGAGATCGGCGGGGTCGTAAAATCGGTGAAGGTAAAACCTCAGGATTCCGTACTTCAGGGGGACATCCTGGTAGAAATAGCTTAAACGATGAGAAAGTTCTTAACGATACTCATCGCGCTGGTTACTATCGGGCTGGTTTCGGCCCTGGCTGAAGGGACCCTCATCCCCGAGTCGGCCGCTTCCAGCGGAAACATCTTCTACGAAACGTTGGCCGGACTTCAGAACTTCCTTCAGTCCACTGCGTTCGCAAATATCGACTACCGTAACCTCATCATGATCGGTGTCGGGTTCGGATATATCATGCTGGCCATTTTCCTGGGATTCGAGCCGCTGCTGCTGGTTCCGATAGGCTTCGGCGTGATTGTGGGCAATATTCCCGGTGCGGAACACATCGGGGTATATGCACAGGAAGAAGGTTCTGTGATGTACTACCTGTACCAGGGAGTGAAACTGGGTATCTACCCGCCGCTCGTCTTTTTGGGTATCGGTGCGATGACGGATTTCTCCAACCTGATAGCCAATCCCAAGCTGATGATCCTCGGGGCCGCCGCACAGATCGGTATCTTCGGTACGTTCGCTGCAGCTATCGCCCTGGGCTTCGATGCCAAGGAAGCCGGTTCCATCGCCATCATCGGCGGTGCGGACGGCCCGACGGCTATTTACGTGACGAGCATTCTCAACCCGGATTACATGGGGGCTATTGCCATCGCGGCTTATTCGTACATGGCGCTGGTGCCTTTGATCCAGCCTCCACTCATGCGCCTGATCGTGCCCAAGCACGAGCGCGCCATCCGGATGAAACCGGCCCGCATCGTCACCCAGAAGGAAAAAATCATGTTCCCCATCATCGGGTTTGTCCTCTGCGCTTTCGTAGCGCCGGATGCCATCCCGCTGCTCGGAACGCTGTTCCTGGGCAACCTGTTGAAAGAATCGGGCGTGACCAAACGCCTGGCCGATACGGCTGCTAACTCGATGAACAGCATCGTAGTGATCCTGCTGGGCTTCACGGTCGGCGCCTCTACGCAGGCTTCGGTATTCCTCACGGAAAAATCCCTCAAGATATTCTTCCTGGGAGTGGTAGCTTTCTCGATCGCTACCTGTGCCGGCCTGTTGTTCGCCCGGCTGATGAATGTGTTCCTGAAAAAAGAGAACAAGATCAACCCGCTTATCGGTTCGGCCGGTGTATCCGCCGTACCTATGGCCGCCCGCGTATCGGAAATGGAAGGGTTGAAAGCCGACCCGAAAAACCATCTGCTGATGCACGCCATGGCGCCGAACGTGGCCGGTGTAATCGGCTCGGCCATCGCCGCAGGCGTACTGCTGAGTTTCCTGCGGTAATCCGCCGGAAGAAATACGTAAAAAATACCGCATCCTTTCCGGATGCGGTATTTTTTTATTTAACGATGTCCGACACCTGCCAATATTGCACAGAGTATCCCCTACGGCCCGCCGAATCTATCATTTCCAGGCATCTGCCGAGTTCTTCGTAGCTCTTCCGCACCACATTGTTTATCTTGTCGATATGATACTGTAAAAGTTCCCCTGAAAACTCGATGCCGTTGGCTGGCAAAAAACCTTCCCCCGCCTTTCGAATTCCTTCCGGAAACCATCGTCGACAAAACCGGACCGGCCTTCAACCAACAGAAGCTCCTCAATGGGTTTGTAATAAACGATACCGGTGAAAATATCGCCGTACGTAATTTTTCCCGGGCAGTAGACGGTACCAGATCGCAAATCCCGTCCGCAAACGGGCTCGATGCCAGATCAAACCCCACATCCGTCTTCCCGGCGGCCTTGAAATAATAGTCCCAAGCCCCTTTTTTCACTACCTACATCCGGCCGTCCTCCGGTGCGAGCCCCATCAGGTATATACGGCGGTGCTTTCCGCCGAAATACTTCGAAAGGCTGTGCGTGGCCGCATGGTTCGTTTGTCCGTCGCTCATCGTATAGGAACGCATAAAGGCGTGTTTGTTGTTCATGATCACCCGGGCCTTTTTCCGGGGATTTGCCCCGAAATTGCGGATCAGGTTTCCGGCCAATGTCAGGTCGCGAGGAACCTTATAAGTTTCTTTTTCCCAGGCCGCAAAATCCGAGGAATCCTTTATTCCCGCCCAATCGAAAGCCTCCCCTGTCGGGTATAGCGCTATTTTTTTGTCCGCCGACAGCGTTTGGTTGAACTTGAACCGTTCCCCATAGGAGCCAGGGAAAATTGTATGCATGCCAATACGGGCTGGAATCCGAATCCCGGAACAACGAGGTCAGTTCCCGCCGGGAGGCTGCCGAATCGACCAACGGACTGCGCGGGAATTCGTTGATGCGCTTCCCTTGGTTGACCAAGCCTATTTCCGTATAGATCAGCCCTACATTCTCGACAAAATACGGGTCTTTGCCACCTCCAAAAACAATTCATACTGGGTAATTTCCCGGTGGTGTCGCTCGCAGACGACCACCACGTCATATTTTTTGAATTGGCCGATCAGGTATTCTCTGGCAGAAAGGTTTGGGCTTCCCAAAAAAACCCATGGCCGTCTTCTTGTGAAAAAACGGACAGTGGCAGCAGCAAACTATATAAGAATATTCCTGTTTTATTCATTTTCAAATCATTTTGCAAAGAACAAAAATACTGTTTTTTTATTGTTCCGTTTTTTGGGAAAATTGTTGATGAAATATTCATAAGGTCATTAACCCATTTCATGGAAGGAATTAGCTATATTTGTATAATATAGGATGCGCCTCGGACATTTTCAAACAAGTTTGAATGGTACTCGGTTTTCACTATATTTACATAATATAGGATGCGCCTCGGACATTTTCAAACAAGTTTGGATGGCACTCGGCTTTCACTATATTTACATAATATAGGATGCGCCTCGGACATTTTCAAACAAGTTTGGATGGCACTCGGCTTTCACTATATTTCTAAAATGTCGAAACGATGAGAGCCGATAAATTCCTTTGGCATGTACGCCTGTTCAAGACCCGTTCCCTGGCCAGCGAAGCCTGCCGGAAGAACCAGGTGCAAGTCGACGGAACGACCGTAAAAGCCTCCCGGGAAATAAAACAGGGAGATAAGATACGGCTGCGGCGCTTCCAGGTGTTTTTCGAATTCCTCGTATTGGACATCCCCAAAAGCCGCGTAGGAGCCAAACTGGTTCCTCTGTACCTGAAAAACATCACCCCGGCCGAAGAAATAGAACGAATGGAAATGATGCGCCTGTCCCACGCCACCTATGTGAATGCCTACCGCGAAGGGCGCCCTACTAAAAAAGATCGCAGGGATATGGACGATTTCACGGAAGACTGGGTGGACATCTTTGAGCAAGAAGACGAAGAGGATGGCGGCACTCCCTGAAACCAAACCACAAACCCAAAAAAACGAGTATGAAAATCTTATATCCCATCCTGCTGGCCATAGCTCTGGCATTGTGTTCCGCAATACCTGTAGGTGGGCAGAACACGACCATCCGGGGAACCGTACGGGATTCTGTGCAAACGGTTCCCTACGCTACCATCTACCTGAAAGGGCGTCCCACGAAAGGAATCATCGGCTCCAGCGACGGATCGTTCATCCTGACGGTCGATAAAAATTTCCTGCCGGACACTTTGGTCGTATCTTTTGTCGGATACCACACCTTTTATACCCCCATAACCGTTTCCGAAAACCCGATCGAACTCGATGTCCTGCTACACCAGAACATCATTCAACTCGAAGGGCCTGTCGTCACCGCCAAAGCCAAACGGAAATACAAAATGGACGTGCCGGATCTATTGGAACGTATCCGGATACAAATGGAAAAAGATTTCAGTAATATCGAGGCCGTTTACCGGGTACAGACCAACACCTCCATATCCTCTTCGGACAAAATCCTGGCCTATCAGGAAAACCTGGTGGACACCTACGATCCCGGCCGGGGCAAAAAGGATATGACCCATCGGCTGAAGACCAAAGTGTATTTCGACAAACGGGCCGAAGAGCGTATGCAACAGGTGGATACGCTGCGTAACATCGACCCTACCGTCAATATCAAGGGCCTTACCGTATCCGAAAGCATGATCCGCAGCGCGCTGAACGAAAAACCGAAAAAATGGGAGTATCTGGGCCAAATGAACGGCGAGATCGTGCTTACCTATTATGATATCATCCGTTTTTTAGGCATGTTCCGGTTCGGGCAGCAATTCGTCCTTTATGTGAACAGCCAAACGATGAGCATCAACCGGGCCGAGGCCATTATGGCTATCTACGTCAACATCCCGTTCGGGAAAAAACTGCCCAAACAGTTCCTCCCCTACCTCAATATTCTCAACATCAGCGACCGCGAATACGACAGGTTCCGGCTCAAAAAAGTGGAAGGAGAATTCCGTATGAGTTCCAATTTCGTCAAACGGGGGGAAAGCCTCTACCGGGGTAACAGTTATTCCCACGGTGAAGCGACCATCAGCGGCGGGGGAAACGCCCTTTATATCGGGTTGAAAAGCGACACCAAAATATTGAATATCGCTACGGACAATATCACCCCCATCACCGAAGCCCAGACCCGGGAAAAACCCCAGCTGACCATCGTGGACGACTTGTAAAACCGAACGCGTTTTCCCGGAAAAAAATTTCGTAATTCACAAAGTTGTATTACTTTTGCACCTGTTAACCGAAAGAAACAAAAAATACATCCTATTCATATGGCTACTTACCAGAAACCGAAGAACGTAAAGGCCCAGAAATCCGATGCTGCGGAAAAGATCGTAAACAGACTCGACAAAGGAGCCAGCCGCTTCGAAAGCCTTATCGAAAAATACAAAAAACAAATTACCTATGTGATAGTAGGGCTTATAGTCCTTCTGCTGGTGGGCTATGGCTACCACACTTGGGTATCCAAACCCTCGCAAGCCGAAGCCACCGATGAACTGGCTTTCGCCCAGCAGGCTTATGAAAAGGACTCCCTGCGTCTGGCGCTGGAAGGCACTCCCGCCAATCCGGGCCTGATCAAGATCGCAGACCGCTATTCTTCCACCAAAGCGGGCAACGTAGCCAAATACCTGGCCGGTGCCTCCTACTACCGTTTGGGTCAGTATGAAAAGGCTATGTCCTACCTGGAAAAATTCTCTTCGGACGATGAAATAGCTTCCGCGGAAGCCATTGGAATGATCGGCGATTGCTACGCCCAGCTCGAAAAACCGGAAGAAGCCCTGAAATACTACGAAAAAGCCGCTTCGAAACGCGACAACAATTTTACGACGCCTTTCTATCTGATGAAAGCCGGCAATACGGCTATGTATTTGAAAAAATACTCGGTCGCCGAGAAGCATTTCAAGGCCATCAAGGAAAAATATCCGGATTCACCCCAGGCTGCTTCTATAGAAAAATACTTGGAATTCGCCGCCGGCGCTGCCAAGAACCTCAAATAAAGACCGGATGTCTACCTCGGATCTTTCCGCATACGACCGCTCTAAAGTACCCGACGGCGCAGGCCTTCGGATAGGGATCGCCGTGTCGGGATGGAACGCAGAGATCACGGAAAGCCTCTACCGGGGCGCGTTCGATACGCTGATCGATCTGGGCGTGCTGCGCAACGACATCGTGCGCAACGACGTACCGGGTAGCTTTGAGCTCATTTATGCGGCTTCCCTGATGCAAGCTTCCGGCCGGTATGATGCCGTCATCGTATTGGGAAGCGTCATCCGGGGAGAAACTCCTCATTTTGAATACATCTGCTCGGCAGTCGCGCAGAATATCGGGACCCTCAACGCCCGCGCGGGAGAAAAAGGACTCGCACCGGTGATATTCGGCGTACTGACGGACGACAATATCGCCCAGTCGCGGGACCGCAGCGGCGGCCGGCTGGGAAATAAAGGTGTGGAATGTGCGGCCGACGCGGTGCTGATGTCCCACCTGCATAAGAAATTGAAAAACCAAAAATGAACCAACGATAATTTTTTAGGGGTGCCACAATAAACGGCTGAGATTATACCCTTTGAACCTGGACGGATAATGCTGTCGAGGGACAAATTTTTTCCACATCTCACATTATTTATTGTTCAGTGTCTGGCCTGCGGGCCACACGAGGTACGCCCTTGCTTTTGTTTAACCTTTAAAACTTTAAAGCAATGGCTTATTTTTTTAAACGCGCGCTGTTAACGGCGCTATTTCTCACCACCATTTCCCTTTCTGCGCTTTACGCGCAAATCGCTGTAAAAGGTCAAATCACGGACACCGGGGGACAACCCGTACCGGGGGCCAATGTAATGTTCCGCCACGCAGGCCGGATATCTTCGACCCAGAGCGGAAAAAACGGCGATTACATCCTCCAACAGGTCCCTTCGGGCAAGTCGTCTATCGAAGTGTCCCATCTGGTCTTCCAAGGGCAAACGCGGTTTGTCGACCTGACAGCAGACGCCACCGAAAACTTCAAATTGAAGGAGAACGTCGTGCTGATGGACGAAATAATCGTATCCCCCACCCGCGCCGGTTCCGAGGACCCGTTCGCCCAGACTCTCCTTTCGGGCGAGGAAATACGCCGGGACAACTACGGACAGAACATTCCGTTCCTACTGGCCGGAACGCCCTCGCTGGTTTTCACCTCGGACGACGGGACAGGATTCGGTTATTCGTCCATGCGTATCCGCGGCAGCGATGCCACCCGCGTGAATGTGACCATCAACGACGTGCCGCTCAACGATGCCGAATCGCAGTCCGTATTCTGGGTGAACCTCCCGGACATCGCTTCTTCGGCCAACGACATCCAGATACAGCGCGGAGCCGGGACATCGACCAACGGGGCAGGCGCATTCGGCGGCAGTGTGAACATCCGCACATCCGCTCCCCGCGACAAAGCAGGGGCCGACCTCACCTACAACGTCGGCTCGTTTGGGGCGCAGAAATTTTCGGCGGCCTTCTCCTCCGGCCTGCTGAACGACCATTACGAATTGTCCGGGCGCCTTTCGCGGGCCTATTCCAACGGATATATCGACCGGGCCTCTTCGGACATGAGTTCCTATTTTCTGTCGGCAGGTTACTACGACAATAAAACGACGATCAAAATCCTGGGATTCGGCGGCAAGCAAAAGACCTACCAGGCATGGAACGGCATCGATGCCGAGATGCTAAAGACCAACCGCCGCTTCAATTCCAGTGGGGCCATCTACGATGCGAATTGGGAGAAGATCATCGGGTATTACGACAACGAAACCGACAACTACTGGCAGGATCACCTCCAGATGATCGCCAACCGCCGGATGGGCGACTTCGAAGCTGGAATGACCCTCCACTACACTTTCGGACGCGGATATTACGAGAGCTACAAACAGGGGGCCGATATGGCCCGCTACAAGATAGGCCCTATCACCATCGGGAACGAAACGATCGAATACTGCGACCTGGTCAACCGGAAATGGCTCTACAACCATTTTTACGGAGCGACCGCCCACCTGACCTACAGCCGGCAAAAGGTCACGGCCACCCTGTCCGGAGCATACAACCGCTACGAATGCGACCACTACGGCGACGTGATCTGGGCCCAATACATGCCCAATGCGCCCAAAGACCAGAAGTACTACGACAACCATACCGACAAGAACGACGGCAACGTATTCCTGAAAGCCGAATACCGGCCGGTAAAAGGCCTGTCCATCTATGCGGACCTACAATACCGCAACATCAGTCTGAAGATGAGGGGAACAGAGGATAAGAACGTGGCACTGGACATCACACGCGATTATTCGTTCTTCAATCCCAAAGCGGGCGTCAGCTACCAGATCTCTTCCAAACACCGGGTATACGCCAGCTACGCGCGGGCTTCGAAAGAGCCTAATCGGGCCGACTTTACCGATTCGCCTGTCGCTCCCCGGCCGGAATACCTCGACGATTTCGAATTCGGGTATGGCTTCACTTCGCCCAAATTCACCGCTTCGGCCAACGTCTATTACATGAACTACATCGACCAGCTCGTTCCCACCGGCGAACTGAACGATACGGGCGCCCCGATCCAGATGAACGTAGACAAGAGCTACCGCCTGGGTATCGAACTGCAAGGGCTGTACCAGCCGGTCGAATGGTTCTCCTGGGGGCTGAACGCCACTTTCTCGGATAACGTGATAAAGGGAATGAAGCTGAGCGACGGTACGTCCAAGGATAAGAAGATCTCGTATTCTCCGGCCGTTATTGCCAACAACGTGTTCACCTTCCGTCCGCTGGAACAGATGGCCGTCGCCTTCTCCAGCCGGTTCGTTGGCGAGCAGTATATGAGCAACAACAACATTCCGGAATCCAAGCTCGACTCGTATTTCGTGAGCGACCTTTCGGTAGCCTACGACGTGCGCAAAAGCCGCTACCTGCCGGCATTCACCCTGCGGGGACAGTTGAACAACATCTTCAATAAGATGTATGTATCCAACGGTTCCATCTACGGGACGGACGCATACTATTTCCCCCAGGCTGGCGCCAATTTTATGCTGGGATTGGATATCAGGTTCTAAGCAAGGGGCATTTCCCGATATTTTGCTTATATTTGCACGCGTAAAATATAGGCAAATGAAAAAGTCGGTATTTACCCAATCCCACACCGTACAACCTCAAGAGACTGCCGCGGCTATCGGCTCCGGTTCCCTTGAGGTTTTTTCTACCCCTTCACTGGGTGCCCTGATGGAAAACACGGCCATAAAAGCCGTAGAAACAGAACTTAAAGCAGGCGAAACCACTGTCGGGGCAGAGATATTTATCGAGCATCTCCGGGCCTCAAAGGTCGGAGAAGAACTAACGGCCATCGCCGAGGTAAAAGCGCATGAAGGGAGTAGTATTTTTCTTTACATCGAAGTAAAGAACGAAAAGAACGACGTGATAGGCCGGGCGAAACACACCCGGGTGGTCGTAGACCCGAAAAAATTCATGGCACGACTGGGCGCCTGAACCCCGGACTGAAAACATTCGAAAAAAGCACGCATACAAGATGATAACCCTGATACAAAACATCCTGCGGAAAATATGGAAACTATGGGCCGTCGTCATGGCCAGCCTGGTGACGCTCGGATTATCCCCACTGCTGCTCATCTCGGTCTCTACGCCGCGTTTCTACGGTTTTTTCTCCGTATTGGCCCGCATATGGAGCGTATTGATCCTCCTGCTGTCCGGATTCATTTTCTGCGTAAAAGGCCGCAAAAAGGTCGACCGCAAGCGGCAGTACATGGTGGTCGCCAACCATTCTTCCATCCTGGACATCATGCTCAGCTACGTAGCCGTACCGCTGCCCATGATGTTTATCGGAAAAGAATCCCTGGCCCGCATTCCCGTGTTCGGCTGGATCTACCGGGCATCCAATATCATGGTGGAGCGCACTTCACTGGAATCCCGCCGGGGCGTACTCCCCAAAGCCAAAGCCGAAATAGCCCGCGGGCGCAGCATCTGTATCTATCCTGAAGGGACTTCCAAGCACATCACCAAACGCCTGATCCCGTTCAAGGACGGTGCATTCGTGATCGCCATCGACTGCGGCATCCCTATCCTGCCTGTTACTTTTCTGGACAACTGCCGCCTGTTTCCCAGTGAAAAACCCCATGAAGGGCATCCGGGCATCCTCCGGGCCGTGATCGACGATCCAATCGAAACCGCCGGAATGACCATCGAGGACAAAGAGGCGTTGAAGCAGCGCGTATTCGACCTCCTGGATTCCCGACTGGAAGAAGCCGGACGATGACCACCACGGACGGCATCATCCTTCGCCGGACACCATACCTGTCTTCGAGCGTAATCCTGGACGTACTTACCCCGTCGGAAAAGATCCCTGTGATCCTTCGCGGCGTATCCACCGGCCGCACTTCGGCCAAGCTAATGGAAACCCAGCCCGGGAGCCTCGTTAACCTTGTATTGGCCCATGCCCGGGGAGACGCCATGCAAGTCGTGCGGGAGATCAGCCCGGATACGCACCAGGCGGATATTTCCAGCCTATCCCCCTACCGGTCGGCACAACTGTTGTTTATCTGCGAACTGACCGCCCTCACCGTAAAAGGGCGCGAAAGCGGCCCGGAACTCTACGATTTCCTCTACCAGTGCATCCTTTCGCTTTGCTCGGAAGCTGAAAAATACATCTGCCTGCGCTATACCTATCAATTGTCGCGGTTGCTGGGTTTTGCCCCCGACAATGCCGGGGATTGTTCCGCCGGGTATTTCGATATGCAGTCGGGAGAGTTTTCGCTCCACAAACCGTTCCACCAATACTACCTGACGCCCAATAACGCGGCTCTGTTCTTTTCCCTGGGAAACGTCCGGCGCGATGCCGATATTTCCGACGCAGCCGATTACCTGAAATTATGGCGCATCCTGACCACCTATTTTTCCCTGCACGTGGAGGGGTTCCGCCCCCCCCGTTCGCTGGAGTTCCTGCAACAATTAACACTCCTGGAACATTTCCCCCGGGAGGAAGAAAAATAAAATGCCGTATATTTGGCCCGGCCTAGCGGACAAAGCCATCGATTTTCCTGTACTAACTTTCTTTTGCCGGCCCAAAAGAAAGTTACAAAGAAAACGGCCTGTCCGGGACAATGGTTTCCGGCGCTCTTTACGCCCTGCAAAGGGCTTGAAAGCATCGGGGTTCATGTTCCGCCCTTTGCAGGGCTATTCGCTTGCAAACGCAGTGCCCGGTTTTATGTAGCGATAAGTCAAAATCATTCGGTGAAAATCGATGAATAAATAAGAAACAAAAAAAACACCATACCCATCTTGGACATACTCATACGCATCCTCCAATTCCTCCTTTCGCTAACCATTCTGGTCACCATCCACGAATTGGGGCACTACCTGGCTGCAAAGTTCTTCGGCGCACGCGTCGACAAATTCTACATATTCTTCAACCCGAAGTTCTCCCTCTTCAAAAAGAAGATCGGCGAGACCGAATACGGTATCGGCTGGCTCCCTTTGGGCGGCTATTGCAAGATCGCAGGCATGGTGGACGAATCGATGGACACCGAAGCGCTGAAACAACCGCCCAAACCTTGGGAATACCGCTCCAAACCAGCCTGGCAACGCCTGATCATTATCGTGGGCGGCGTAGTGATGAACGTCCTGCTGGCCTGGTTCATCTATTCGATGATGACCTACAAATACGGGGAGACCTATATCGCTTCCCGCGATGTAAAGGACGGCATCGCCATCACCGATTCGACCCTGGCCGCCACCATCGGCCTGAAGACCGGCGATAGGATCGTATCGATCGACGGGAAAGAATACGAAAAATTCTTCGACACCTATTCGGCTATCCTGTTGGGTTCGGAGGTCGCTGTCCAGCGCAACGGACGGGATACGACTTTGGCCATTCCCGTGAATTTTATCGACATATTCAAAGACCACCAAAACCCGTACTTCTACTACCCGCGCGTCCCGTTCATCGTCGGCGCGATCCCCGATACCTCTCTCAATATCTCGTCCGGACTGAAACCCGGCGATGTGATCCGTTCGGTGTCCGGCTCGCCGATCCCGTTCTTCGATATGGCCAAGCCTATCCTGATGGCCCATGCCGGGGCAGACGTCGTCCTGGAGACCCAACGCGGGGACACTACCCTCTTTATCGGGGCCAAAGTATCCCCTGAAGGCATGCTGGGCGTGGTCAACGACCAATCCCCGGCGGTGCTGATACAGAATAAAGTGTTTACCGTCACCGAAAAGCATTACGGGTTCTTCGCCTCCCTGGTGCGCGGGGTGAGCGTCACAGGGGATAAATTGGCTAATTACTGGGCGCAGGTCAAAAAACTGGTCAATCCCGAAAGCGGGGCCTACAAAAGCGTGGGCAGCGTCATCACAATGGGAAGCCTTTTCCCGCCCGTCTGGGACTGGGCGGCTTTCTGGCAGCTTACGGCCTTTTTGTCCATCATGCTGGCAGTGATCAATATCCTGCCGATTCCGGCGTTGGACGGCGGCCATGCGGTCTTCATTCTCTACGAGATGATCACCCGGAGGCAGCCTTCCGAAAAAGTACTCGAATGGGCCCAGATGATCGGCTTTTTCCTGCTGATCCTCATCATGGTACTGGCTTTCGGCAACGATATCCTGCGGCTTTTCCGGTAGCCTTCCGGCCTCGACAGACCGTTTTAGGCCTACGGCATGCACACGGGCGTAAAAAATGCGCCCGGAATTAGGAAATATAGAAAAAATAATAGTAAATTTGCACTCCCCTAAAAGTGGGGATTTGAACATTTTTTAACATATTTAAGTACAGTAATGAACACATTGAGTTACAGAACAGTTTCGGTAAACAAAGAAGCGGCCGACAAAAAGTGGGTCCTGGTCGACGCCGAAGGGCAGACGCTCGGACGCCTCGCTTCTAAAGTTGCCAACATAGCCCGCGGCAAGTACAAGCCTTGCTTTACGCCCAACGCGGACTGTGGTGATAACGTCGTTATCATTAATGCCGGGAAAGTTGTTCTCTCGGGCAGAAAGATGGACGGGAAAGTTTACACCCGTTACACCGGCTACCCCGGAGGACAGAGGACGCTTACCGCACGCGAGCTGATGGCCAAAGACCCCACCCGCATCATACGTGCCGCCCTCAAGGGAATGCTTCCCAAAAACCGCCTGGGAGAAGCCCTGCAGAAGAACATTTTCATCTATGCAGATGCCGAACACCAGCAGCAGGCCCAGAAACCAGTATTAATCAACCTTAACGACATCAAGTAAATGGCAACCATTCACACTATCGGGCGCCGCAAGACTTCCGTAGCCCGCGTTTACCTTTCCGAAGGAAAAGGCGAGATCACGGTCAACAAACGCCCTGCAGCGGAGTATTTCAGTACGGATATGCTGCGCGTAAAACTCGACCAGCCGTTCGCATTGACGGACACAAAAGGCACTTTCGACGTAGTAGCTACGGTAGAAGGCGGTGGTATCACCGGCCAGGCCGAAGCCATCCGTCTGGGTATTTCCCGCGCCCTGTGCGAGGTAAACCCGGAATACCGCCTGAAGCTTAAGCCTGAAAAACTGCTCATGCGCGACCCTCGTATGGTAGAGCGCAAGAAATTCGGTCAGAAGAAAGCTCGCCGTCGTTTCCAGTTCTCCAAACGTTAATCCGGAGGATATTTTCATTTTTTTCAAAAAGTTCAAACAAGTTCTGTTACTCATACTTAATAAAGTGCAGATTAGTTTAGTATCCAAACCGGCGAGACTCCGAAAAAACAACGGGCTACTTGCAGGTTGCACAAGTTAAAGCTAACAGAAGGTAAACTAAGACAAAAGAAAATTTAAAAATGGCACAGAAAATCAATATTCAGGATCTGCTCGACGCAGGCGTTCATTTCGGCCACCTGACCCGCAAATGGCATCCTAAAATGGCTCCGTACATCTTCATGGAGCGTAACGGCATCCACATCATCGACCTGCACAAGACCGCAGCCAAGATGGAAGAAGCCGGCGAAGCACTGAAGAAAATCGCCGCCTCGGGCCGCAAGATCATGTTCGTGGCTACCAAGAAGCAGGCCAAAGAGATCGTAGCCGAACTCTCCGGCAAAATGGGAATGCCGTACATCACCGAGCGTTGGCCCGGGGGTATGCTTACCAATTTCGTCACCATCCGCAAGGCCGTGAAGAAGATGTCCTCCATCGACCGGATGAAGACCGACGGTACGTTCAACACCCTGTCCAAGCGTGAAAAGCTCCAGATCGACCGTACGCGTGAAAACCTGGAGAAAAACCTGGGCTCCATAGCCGATATGACCCGTCTGCCGGGCGCCATCTTCGTGATCGACGCCATGCACGAGCACATCGCCGTAAACGAAGCCCATAAGCTCGGTATCCCGGTATTCGCCATGGTGGACACCAATACCGACCCGTCCAGCGTCGATTTCGCCATCCCGGCCAACGACGATGCGGGCAAATCCATCCAGAAGATCGTTTCTTACTTGTCCGAGTGCATCGTAGACGGCCTTGCCGAACGCAAGAGCCAGAAGGAAGAAGCCGGCAAGGAAGCCGACGCTAAGCAGGAAGAGCCTCAGGCCGAGGCCGTAGAAGCCCCCAAAGCCGAGGAGAAAGAAGCAGAATAATTAATTTTTAGTAAAGGAGAAAACAAAATGGCAAACATAACAGCCGCAGACGTAAACAAACTGCGCCAACAGACCGGCGCCGGAATGATGGACTGCAAAAAAGCCCTCGTGGAAGCGGACGGCGATTTTGAGAAGGCCATCGAGATCCTGCGCAAGAAAGGCCAGAAAGTGGCCGCCAACCGGGCAGACCGCAATTCCTCGGAAGGTGCGGTGATCGCCGTGGTAAATGCCGATGCTACCAAAGGTGCCATCGTAGCCCTGAACTGCGAGACCGACTTCGTAGGCAAGAACGAATCTTTCGTAACCCTGGCCCGCGAACTGGCCGAGCTGGTTCTGAGCAGCAATGCACAGACGGTAGAGGATTTCCTGAAGGTTCCGTTCAAAGGTATCACCGTAGCCGAAAAACTCATCGAGCAGACCGGCGTGATCGGCGAAAAGATCGAGATCAGCAACCTGGCCCACCTCGAAGCTCCGCTGGTAGGCAGCTATATCCACAACGGCAACAAACTCGCCACTCTGGTAGGTATGTCCGCTAACGTGGAAGGCGCCAAAGAGGCCGCCCACAACGTAGCCATGCAGGCTGCCGCGATGAACCCCATCGCCCTGGACGAAGCCGGCGTAGCCAAAGACGTGATAGAAAAGGAAATCGAGATCGCCAAGGAACTGCTCCGCAAGGAAGGCAAACCGGAAGCCATGCTCGACAACATCGCCAAAGGAAAACTTTCGCGTTTCTTCAAGGACAACACACTGGTCAACCAGGACTATATCATCGACAACAAAGTATCCGTTGCCCAGTATGTATCCTCGGTAAACAAAGACCTGAAAGTGGTTGGATTTGTACGCGTGACCATCGCGTAAGTCCCTCCCTACTTTAACCATAAAAAACCCCGCACCTTTCGGTGCGGGGTTTTTCATATCCGGTATTTACAACTTCTTGTTCATGAAATGACGCAGGACGATCTCCGCAAAGCGGCGTTCGTATTTTTCCTTTTCAAACCAGTTGTTGTACGAAGGTTTGAGTATCTCGATGATATACTCGTTGGCCACGTCGATATCCGTCAGGGAAAATATGTAACTCACCGACGTTTCAAATGCCTCGGCATCCCCGTCAAACAGATGATTGATAAAGGCGATACGGTCGTTCAGATCCATTTTCACATCGCTGGCAGCCAATATCTCGTTCAGCGAAGGGCGCCGATCCTCTTCCTTTTGGGCTGCCGCATCGTTGAGTGTACGCGAACGATCTGCCGGTTCTTCCTGTGGCGCGGGCGCTTCTTCCGTTTGCCCGTTCTTGCTTTCAGGGACATCAGTCGGCATTTCTTCGGGTTCAGGCTGCGGCATATTCTTCTCCTGCTCTTTCAGTAGTTCTTCCGGCTGTTCCTCGTACCGTTGCTCCGATAGGGTTTCGGCCTGTTCGTCCGGCGTTTCCAGAACCTTATTCTCCTCTGAATTGGGTTCTTCCTTATTTTCTTCTGCTACCGGATCGACATCGTTGTTTTCGGTTTCCGCATCTTCCTGCACCACCTGGAAAGAAAAGAACGAAGCCGGTTCGTCTTTCTCTTCTTCTTTTTGAGGTTCTTCCTGTCCTTCTACAGGGGTATCGGTCTGCCCGATGGAAATCTTTTCCTCCGCATGAATAGAAGCTTCGATACGACCGACTTCATCGGCTGCCATTCTCTCATCGGAACCGGGAGCCTGATCCGCATCCGCTTTCGTATCGGCCTTATTTTCGAAAAGATCTTCATCGGGGTCGAAATCGAGTTCCTTGGTAAACAAGTCGTCCCCGAAAAGCGATTGCTGTATGTCTTCGTACGATCTGCCGGTGGATTTTGTTTCGGTCACACGCACCGTTTTTTCCACGGTCACGGTATCCTCCTCCTGTACTACGGCTACCGTCTGTTCTACCGTGGTAACAGTCGCTTGAGCTATGGATTCGGCGAACTCCGGCTGCTGCTGTACCGGGATATCTTTTTCCTCGTCTTCAGGAGTCTCTTCCGGGAATTGTTCCTCGTCCTGTTGTTCCGATAGGGTTTCGGCCTGCTCGCCCGGCATTTCCGGGGCATGGTCGTCGTCCGCCGGTTCAACGGCCTGCGGCTCCCGTACAGGTTCTTCCCCGTCCGGTTCCATCGACTGGCGGAGTTCCTCCACCAGTCCTTCCGTATACCGGAGAACCGTCAGTTTTTCATAGAGCACACGGGCATCCCCCTGCAGGGACGAAATTTCACTTTCGGGAGCCTCGAGTATCTTGCGGGCGAGTTCCCGTAATTCGTCGTACAACAGTGATTTCATTCGTAAAACGGTATGATTTCGGAGCTTTTTTCAACTTGGATAAACGTCACGTAAATATAAGCACTTTTATCCGGACTATCAACAATAAAGTCGCCCCTGTACAAGTCTTCCCATAATTTTTTCATACATTTGTGACACTTAAAAAATTCTTTTCAAGAAAGCATGACGACGCTGGCCATTTTATGGGATCCCTCCCAGGGCATAGACTTCGGATTCTATACCCTCCGTTTTTATTCGATGATGTGGTTCGCTGCATTCATCTGCGGGATATGGATCATGGCCAAGGTCGGGCGGCGCGACGGCATCTCGGACGAACAACTCACCTCGATGCTTTTTTACGTGTTCTTCGGCACCCTGATCGGCGCCCGTCTGGGGCACTGTATCTTCTACGAATGGAGTTATTACAAAGACCATCTGCTGGAGATGATCCTCCCTTTCCAGTTCTCTCCGTTCCGTCTTACGGGATATGAAGGACTGGCCAGCCATGGAGGGGCCGTAGGTATCGTAGTAGCCATGCTGCTTTTCGCCCGACACATCAAAAAGCCGTTCCTGTGGGTGATGGATCGCCTGTGCATGGCCGTAGCTGCCGGAGGAGTATTCATCCGCATCGGGAATTTTTTCAACTCGGAAATCATCGGCAAACCCACCGATTCGTCTTACGGAGTGATTTTCAAGCATCTGGGAGAAGATTTTCCGCGTCATCCGGCCCAATTATACGAAGCGGCCGGGTATGCCATCCTTTTCTTCGTCCTTTGGGCGCTTTACAAAAAAGGATACGGCCAAAAGACCGGGTTTTTGTTCGGCCTGTTTTTGATCGCCCTTTTCTCCATCCGTTTCGTGGTGGAATTTCTGAAAGAAAACCAGGAAGCCTTCGAAGATTCGCTCCCCCTGAACATGGGGCAGCTCCTAAGCCTGCCTTTCATCCTGGCGGGCATAGTCATCCTGTGGCTTTCGCTGAAAAAACGAACGACAAACATTAAAAATAAGTAGCTATGACTAAAAAGAGAAAACATTTTTGGCTCAGTGTGGCGGCCATTGTCACGGTGGTCGCTTTCGTCATCTGGTATCTGGCGGTTTCGTTCTTTGCCGAAGAAGCCCCGGCCATCCAGGAAGAACAGGTAACCCACATCGATATCCCGTTCCAGGCGGACGGGTCGGTGCTGATCCTCAACGCCGACGGGCAGGAACTCTACTCGGGAGAGATAGAGATCGCCTCGACCGAACAAAAACGCGAACAGGGCCTTATGTACCGCGATTCGCTCGGACAGAACCAGGGTATGCTCTTTATCTTCCCGCAGGCGGAAGTACAGGCTTTCTGGATGAAGAACACCCGCATGCCGTTGGATATCATCTACATCGGCTCCGATCAAAAGATCGTAAGCATTGCCGCTAATGCTCAACCATACGACGAAACGAGCCTGCCTTCCGAAGGCCCGGCCCGGTATGTATTGGAGATTGCGGGCGGATCATGTGCCGAATTGGGCATAAATGCCGGGGACGCCGTCAGCTGGACGGAGATCTGATATTCTCCCTTTATATTACAATATCGGATTTTCGCAGGAGAGAAAGCGTTTTAGAAATAGTGTAGCAATCCTAGACAAAGAAAAAGCGGGCGGAAAATAAATTTCCGTCCGCTTCTTTCCTAACAAATAATCATAACAATTAACACTAAAAACGCTTTATTTTCTAAAACGTAATAAAAATGAAAACACTTTCCTAACGACACAAAGATACCACCCTCTAATCTGAAAAAGTACGAAAGAAAAGTTATAGTTTGGTTAAAGAAAATGGTTATCAACCCGGAGATATTAACTGCTGATATACAGGATTTTATACACTCTGAAAAGGCGCAGGAACTTCTAACCGGCGGGGTGTTCAAAAGCCCTTTTAACGGCGTATCTCCCACAGAACTTGCCACCCAGGCAAAAGGCTATCGAAAGGCCCTTTTAAAGCTCCCCCGTCTGGCGGATGTAAAAGGAATCGTCTACCCCGCCGGAATATCCATGGAACAATGCTCCTCGGAAGAAACGGCGCAATATAAAGCTTCGATAGTTCCGCCCGGAGAACGCTGCGCGGATATTACCGGGGGATTCGGATCGGATACGATGGCCCTGGCCGGACAATTCGCCCGGGTCGACTATTTTGAAACGAATGAGGAGTTGGCGTCGATTGCCCTCCACAATTTCCCGGTTGCGGGACACGAAAATATCTCCGTACATTCCGGCGACGGCGTACAGGCTGTTTCCGAAGCAAATGATTCCTATGATTTGATATACGCCGATCCGGCGCGGCGGGACGCGAACGCCTCCCGGGTATTTTCCGTAGCGGACTGCGCGCCGGATATTTCCGCCGTAAAAGACACCCTGCTGGAAAAAAGCCCGCGCCTGCTGGTAAAGCTCTCTCCCATGTTGGATATCACAGCCACTTTGCGGCTGTTTCCTGAAACCACCCAAATCCATGTGGTAAGCCTGAAGAACGAAGTCAAAGAACTGCTATTTTTACTGGAAAAGCATCCGGGAGCATCACCCATTCTCTATGCGGCAGACCTGTATCCGGAAAATGCGCCCCGGGTATTTTTAAGACCTCTGTCCGAGACAGTCGCCCCTGTTGCCCTGTCGGATATCCGGGCATACATTTACGATCCCTCGGCGGCTTTGCGTAAAACCGGCTTGGCCGACGCTTACTGTCATTCGTTAGGCTTGGGAAAAATCCATCCCCGCACATCCCTATACACTTCCGATGTACTCCGGAAAGATTTCCAGGGCCGCGTTTTCCACGTCTGCAAACCGACGGACAGTAAAAACGCCGGAAAAGACATCCCGGGCGGACGCGCGAGCGTGATCACCCGCAACTACCCGGCTACAGCGGCCTCCCTGTCCAAAAAATACAAACTGAAAGACAGCGATTTATGCTTTCTTCTGGCTTTCCGCGACCGGGAAGATAAAAATACGCTTATCGTAGCGGAAAAGATTATTTTTTTATAACTTTGGAAACAACTTAATACTTTAAACTGCCATGGAAAGTCTGTTCGTGTGGTATATATGGTTGGCCGTAGCCCTGGTAACCCTCATTCTTGAAGTACTCACTTCCGGATTTATCATCGGATGTTTTTCCGTAGGGGCCATTGTAGCCGCTATCGTAGCCGCCGGGGGCGGAGGGACGAATGCCCAGTTGATCGTCTTTGCTGCGGTATCGGTGGGAGTGTTCGCTTTCATCCGGCCGTTCGCCGTAAAATACCTGCTGCGTGCCAAGAATAAAGTAGCGACCAACAACGACGCGCTGATCGGACGCACAGGCCGTGTGGTTACCGCCATCGACAACGACAATATGCGGGGGGAAGTAAAAATAGACGGAGACATTTTTCCGGCGCGCTCGCACAACGGCCGCCCTATCGCTGCCGCTGCCGACGTAAAGATCGTTTCGCTGGACAGTATCACCGTGATCGTCAAACCGGCGGAAGAGAACCAATGAGAAAAACCGCAACCACTAAACATCAATAAATACCATGGACGGAATTACCGCGGGCACTATCGTGCTCATTATCCTCGCTATCCTGGTGATAGCTCTGCTGGCCAAAGGCATCCGCATTATCCAGCAATCGGAAGTTATGATCATCGAACGCCTGGGACGTTACCATAAGACGCTTCATTCGGGTATCAACATCATTATCCCCATCATCGACCAGCCGCGCAGCATCCTGTGGCGCTATACGCAGGAAATACCCGGCGCCGGCGTGATAGTACGCCACGTGTCGAAAGAACGGATAGACCTGCGCGAAACGGTGTACGATTTTCCGAAACAGAACGTGATCACCCGCGACAACATCGTCACGGAGATCAACGCCCTGATCTATTTCCAGATCATGGATCCGGTACGTTCGGTATACGAAATATCCAACCTGCCGCAGGCCATCGAAAAACTGACGCAAACGTCCCTGCGTAACGTGATCGGCGATTTGGACCTCGACCAGACGCTCACTTCGCGCGATACGATCAATTCCCGCCTGCGCGAAATACTGGACGAAGCCACCAACAAATGGGGTGTCAAGGTGAACCGCGTCGAATTGCAGGACATCAACCCGCCGCGCGACATCCGCGATGCGATGGAAAAACAGATGCGTGCCGAGCGAGACAAACGCGCCATGATCCTCGAGGCCGAAGGGGCAAAACAATCCCAAATCCTCCATGCCGAAGGACAGATGGAGGCACAGATCAAAAAGGCCGAAGGTAACAAGCAGGCCCAGATCCTCGAGGCCGAAGGACAGGCACAAGCCCGCATCGCCGTAGCAAGCGCAGAAGCGACCGCCATCGAGCGTGTAACCCATGCTTTGGGTAGCGACGGAGCCACAGACCCCGCCCAATACCTGATCGCCATCCACTACCTGGAAACGTTCAACGCTTTTGCCGCCGGACAGGACAACAAGACCATTTACCTGCCTTACGAGGCGACGGCTGCCCTCGGTTCGCTGGGAGCGATCAAGAACCTTTTCGAGAAGGACGGTACGCCTGCCCTGCCCGCAGCAACCGCAAAGCCGGCCCCGAAACAGCAGGCCCCCAAAGCCTCGAAAAAAGAGGATAAATAAACCCCGATAATTTCAGCCCCGCGGATTTCCTGCGGGGTTTTTTAGCTGGAATTTACCCTTCGATATGACTGTTGAATTCGTAAAAGTATCCACCTCCGGCGATGTCGCTATGCTGGCCGACCTGGCCGATAGCATCTGGCACGAGTATTTCGTGCAAATCATCTCCGAGGAGCAGATCGATTATATGGTGGAAAAGTTCCAGAGTACGGGGGCTATCGCCGCCCAATTGCAGGACGGGTACGAATACTATTTTATCCGCCCCGGCGGGGCGAATGCCGGGTACTTCGGCGTCAAGCCGGGAGATGACGGCCGCCTTTTCCTAAGCAAGCTATACCTCAGCCGGGAGTATCGGGGAAAAGGACTATCTACCGTCGCATTCGATTTCATGGAGAACCTGTGCCGGGAGCGGGGATTAAAAACCATTTGGCTTACCGTCAACCGGCACAACGATCATACGGTATCCGTGTACCGCCACCGGGGCTTCCGGGTGGCCGAAGAAAAAGTCGCCGATATCGGCCGGGGATTCGTCATGGACGATTTTATCATGGAACTTACCGTAGCAAAATGAAAAGCCCTCTACCCTTCAAAACCGAAAGGCCGGATGCTTATGCATCCGGCCTTTCGGTTTTACAGTATTATTTGTCAATACCGGTCGTCATCTTCGTAACTGCCGCCGAAGTCCTCATCCCCGGCAAAGATATCGTCCCCTCCGTCGGGGTCGTCGTCCGGAAAATCATCGTCGTATTCCAACGCGTCGGGATCGTCGATCTCTTCCATATCGCTGTCGGTGAATTCCGGAGTCGTACCATAGGAATAAGCCACCCGGGGATACAGCACGCCCTCTTCCGACTCCCGCAAGGATATCACTTCCACGTAGAAAGTCTTGATATTCATGAAATCGTACGCATACAACATCCGCTGGTGCGTACCGGTAAGGAATTCGCTGATCCGGTGGGCGCTCATCACCTTCGCTTTTTTATCCCCTTCGGAAAAATCGAACAGGGTGATCTCCTCGCCCTGGGCCCATTCCTCGTCCGATAGGTAGAAGGAAGCCATTTCCCGGCCGTCCAGCCCGAAACTCTGCACGATCGCATTGTGGAAATCCTCCAACGTACTGCCTCCGTCTATCTCGATGTCGCGAAATACGTCTTCCCGCACATCGAGTATCACTCGCATTCTGTATATCATAGCTATATCTTTTTTAATTTTGTACCCATCGGCGATGGATAAGGCAAATATAAGATATATTTCATAAATTGCTTTCCCGAGTATGTCAAAACAAACGGATACGGATGAAAAATACATGGCCCGCGCTATCGCGCTGGCCTACGAAGGATTAGGCGACACCTATCCGAACCCGGCCGTGGGATGCGTGATCGTCTCCGGCGGGAACGTCATCGGGCAGGGCTACCACCACCGGGCCGGCCAGCCGCACGCCGAAGTAAATGCCGTAGCATCCGTCGAAAACAAATCCCTCCTCGCCCAAAGCACCCTGTACGTAACGCTGGAACCTTGCGCCCACTACGGCAAAACGCCGCCATGTGCGGACATGATCGTGGCACAGGGAATCCCCCGCGTAGTAGTAGGCATTGGCGACCCTTTCGCCCAAGTGAACGGACTGGGCATCCGGAAAATGAAGGACGCAGGTGTCGATGTAACCGTTGGCGTACTGGAAGACGAATGCCGGGAGCTGAACAAGCGGTTTTTCACTTTCCACCAAAAAAAACGGCCCTATATTTTTCTCAAATGGGCGCAAACCTCGGACGGGTTTATCGATGTACTCCGGGATTCGCCGGACACATCTCCGCTGAAGATTACGGGAGAGGAGACCCAAAAGTACGTCCACCGGATGCGGAGTCTCGAACAAGCCATTATGGTCGGTACCCGCACGGCCCTGCTGGACAACCCCCGGCTCGATGCCCGGCTGGCGGAAAAGCCGAAAAATCCCTTGCGAATCACTATCGACAGGGTTGGAAAAATACCCCCGGAATACCACTTGAAAGACGGAAGCATCCCTACTCTTATTTTTACGGCAGGCATTCAATCGAAAGAGGGCCTTACGGAGTACATTCCTATTGACCCGTCCCAGGATACGGTCGAACAAGTATTGGAAGAATTATACCGCCGGGACATCCAATCGTTGATCGTGGAAGGCGGCGCCGAATTGCTCGGTTCTTTCATCACGCAAAACCTATGGGACGAAGCCTATGTCTTCACAGCCCCACAAACGATCGGGAGCGGGGTGAAAGCCCCGGAATTACCCGGAAACGCCCGGAAGGCCCGCGAAGAAGCGATAGCCCGGGATCGACTGGACATTTATAAGAACCCCGACGCATGAACGAGCCGCAAAATACGGACACTTATCTCACAATAGCCTCTCCGGCGCAGGAGCCTCCCGTTTACAAAGAAAAAGGGAGCAAGTTCTTCGGATACGTTTTCCCGGTGGAAAACGTGGAGCAGATACAGGAATATCTAAAGCAATTGCACGGCGAACACCATGCGGCGCGCCATATTTGCTACGCATACCGCCTCGGGCCGAAAGGGGATACGTTCCGGGCGAACGACGACGGGGAGCCTTCCGGAACGGCCGGCCTTCCCATTTACAACCAACTGCTGTCTTTCGGGGTGACGGATACGCTGGTCGCGGTAGTACGGTATTTCGGAGGTGTCCTGCTCGGAGCATCCGGGCTGGTGAACGCCTACAAACAGGCCACCCGCATGGCTCTGGAGGGCGCACAAACCGAGGAGCGCATCATTTGCCGGAGTATAGAGGCCTGTTTCGGCTACGAACAGCTCAGCGCCGTCATGCGGCTGGTAAAAGAATACGATCTGGCTATCCGGGAACAGGATATGCGTGAAAAATGCCGCATTCGCCTGGCCATCCGGTTATCCGCAGAACCTGCAGTACGGACGGCCCTGCAAAACATCTACGGTGTCGAGGTATCCTCCGAGGAAACTTAATAAAACAACCGCCCATGATTCTCTCACAGGCGGTTTTCATCTATAGAAGAATGCTTCTTACTTTTTTTTATTAGCAGCAGGGCCTTCCTCGATCTTCGCCCTTACCTTAACCTCTATCTCTTCGGCCAGTTCGGGATTGTCTTTCAGCAGGTCTTTCACCGCGTCCCGGCCCTGCGCCAGCTTCGTGCCCCCGTACGAGAACCACGAACCGCTTTTCTGGATCACGTCGTATTCCACGCCTAGGTCGACGATCTCGCCCGTACGGGAAATGCCTTCTCCGTACAGTACGTCGAATTCCGTGGAACGGAAAGGAGGAGCCATCTTGTTCTTGACCACCTTGACTTTCGTGCGGTTGCCCACGACCTTCTCCCCGTCCTTGATCTGCGTACCCCGGCGGATATCCAACCGCACCGACGCATAGAACTTCAGGGCATTACCACCGGTAGTCGTTTCGGGATTGCCGAACATGATACCGATCTTTTCGCGCAACTGGTTGATGAATATCGCCACGCATTTGGTCTTGGATACGGTACCGGTGAGTTTACGCAGGGCCTGAGACATCAGGCGTGCCTGAAGGCCCATCTTGGAGTCTCCCATCTCGCCTTCTATCTCGCTCTTGGGCGTAAGGGCCGCCACCGAGTCGATCACCACGATATCGATCGCGCCACTGCGGATCAGGTTTTCCATGATCTCCAGCGCCTGTTCGCCGTTGTCCGGTTGGGAAATGACAAGGTTGTCCACGTCCACACCCAGTTTTTCCGCATAGAAACGGTCGAAAGCGTGCTCCGCATCGATAAAGGCCGCGATACCGCCCGTCTTTTGCGCTTCGGCGATAGCGTGGAGCGTCAGGGTGGTTTTACCGGAAGATTCCGGCCCGTATATTTCCACGATACGCCCGCGGGGATACCCGCCTACGCCCAAAGCTACGTCCAGTCCCAGGGAGCCGGTCGGGATCACATCCACGTGTTCCACCTCGCGTTCGCCCATGATCATCACGGCGCCTTTTCCGTACGTCTTATCCATTTTCTCCAGGATGGTCTTCAGGGAGGCCATCTTGGCGCTCTTATTGTCGTCGCTCATAAAATCGTTTTTTCTATTGATTATTTTGTCAAATGTACATATTTTTTCCCGGTTTACGGGAGGAAAAACCAGCATCCGGGCCGGTTTTTCCGGGTCTTTTTCAGGCGGATTCGAAACGGACTTCCCGGCCCGAAAGTTCTTCCAGTCGGGAGATGACCTCGCTGCAAAGGTCTACCTTCAGCGTGCGCACGGGCATCGACAGACAAACACCGGATACCCGGTCTTCGACCCGGACTTCCACCGGGCTGAACCCCTGGCGCTCCCGCACCATATCGCGCAGCGAAACGATGAACTCCTCGTCTATGTCCGAAATATCGACCGTCACCACGACCTTTTTGGGCATGCACTTCGGCACTTCGGAGAGTAGTTGGACGCTGTTCACCATCAGCCTTGGACGCCCTATCTGACCGGTCGCCTTGTTTTCCCAGCCTTTCAGGACAGTCGCCTTGATGAATATCATCGCGTTGTCGAACAAAAACGGCGAGAACGAAGCGTATTTTTCGTCGTACAGGCGGAGCTCGAACGAAGAGCTCACGTCCTCGATCGTATAACTGCCGAAAGGATTCCCGTTACGACCGGTGAAGTTCTCGCTGCGGGTCACCATTCCCCCGAAAGACACCTCCTGCCCTACGAAACGCTCTATCTCGGCCAGCTGATCCAGCGATACCGTACAATAGTGATCCAGCACGAAACGGTAACGGTCCAGCGGATGGGACGAAATGAACAGACCGACCACTTCCCGCTCCTTCTTCAGTTTGTCCAAGTCGGGCCACTCCTCGCACAAGGCCACCGGGGGCGGGTCCATATGGAACGAGCTGTCGCCCATATCCCCGAACAGGGACGACTGGGCGCTGTCCCGCTGGTTGCGCACCGCTTCGCCGTACCGTACGGCCTTGTCGATCGTGTCGGACCGCCCGTCCGTAGCAAAGTACTGCGCCCGGTGGAGCCCGAAACAATCGAACGCCCCGGAGAGTACAAAATGCTCGATCGAACGCCGTGAGCAAGACGATTTGTCCACCCGGGTGGTAAAATCGAAAAGGGATTCGTAAGGCCCGTTCTCCTTGCGGTCTTTCAGGATAAAGGAAATGGCGTTGTCCCCCACGTTCTTCACGGCGCCCAACCCGAAGCGGATGTCTCCGTCTTTATTGACCGCGAATTTGCGTTTGGACTCGTTGATGTCCGGGCAAAGTATTTTTAAGCCCAAACGACGGGCCTCCTCCATGTAGAACGTGATATCCTTGATGTCGTTCATGTTGTTGGAGAGCACCGCCGCCATGTATTCGGACGGGTAATTGGCCTTCAGGTAGGCCGTCTGGTACGCTACCCACGCATAGCACGTGGAATGCGACTTGTTGAACGCATAGGCCGCAAACGCTTCCCAGTCGTGCCATATTTTTTCCAGCACCGCCTTGTCGTGGCCTTTTTCCCCAGCCTGTTCCACGAATTTCGGCTTCATCTTGGCCAGCACGGCCTTTTGCTTTTTACCCATCGCCTTTCGCAGCACGTCGGCCTCGCCTTTGGTAAATCCGGCCAGTTTTTGCGAAAGCAACATCACCTGCTCCTGATATACAGTGATACCGTACGTTTCGGCCAGGTATTCCTCCATTTCAGGCAGGTCGTAGGTGATCTCCTCCTGCCCGTGTTTGCGCCGGATGAACGAAGGGATGTATTCCATCGGGCCCGGGCGGTAGAGGGCGTTCATGGCGATCAGGTCGGAAAACGCGCTGGGGCGTAATTCCCGCAGGTTTTTCTGCATACCCGGCGATTCGTACTGGAATACCCCGATCGTATCGCCCCGCTGGAAGAGCTCGTAAGTCTTCGGGTCGTCGATCGGTATTTCGTCCGGATCAATGCGGATACCGAAGCGGTCCTCGATCAGGTTGATCGTATCGTTGATCAGGGTGAGGGTCTTCAGGCCCAGGAAATCCATCTTCAGCAGGCCCGCGGATTCCACCACTTTGTTGTCGAACTGCGTGACCAGCATCTCGGAATCCTTGGCCGTTGCCATCGGCACATGCTCCCGGATATCCGAAGGCGTGATGATTACCCCGCACGCGTGCACACCTAGGCTGCGGATCGAACCTTCGATGACCTTCGCCTGGTTGATGATCTTGGCGTTCATGTCGCTCCCGGCAGCCAGTTCCTTGATATGCCGGGCCTTGTCTATTTCTTCCTGTCGGTTCTTGAGTTTTTCCCGCAGGTCGGCATCGGGCAGTTTGAACAGTTTGGACAGGCTCACGTCCGGTACCATCTTGCCCAGTTCGTTCACCTGCGTAGGGGTGTATTCCATCACCCGGGCGGTATCGCGCACCGAGTTCTTGGCCGCCATCGTACCGTAAGTGATGATCTGCGACACCTGGTTTTTGCCGTATTTTTCGACCACCCAGTCGATGATCTTCCCCCGGCCCTCGTCATCGAAGTCCGTATCGATATCCGGCAGGGATACGCGGTCGGGGTTGAGGAAACGCTCGAACAGCAAATCGTACTTGATCGGGTCGATGGAGGTGATACCGATACAGTAAGCCACCGCGCTGCCGGCTGCCGAACCGCGGCCCGGCCCTACCAAAACGCCCATATCCCGGGCCGCCCGGATAAAATCCTGCACGATGAGGAAGTACCCTGGATAACCCGTTTTGGCGATAATGTCCAATTCAAAATCGATACGCTCCCGGGTGGCTTCGTCCATATCGGGATAGGTCTTTTTCGCCCCTTCGTACGTGAGATGTCGTAAGTAAGCGTTCTCGCCCCGTTTCCCGCCGTCCTGCTCGTCCTGCGGGTCTTTGAACTCGTCCGGGATATCGAACTTGGGCAGCAGCACCGGCTTGGCCAGTTTATAATTCTCGATCTTATCGACCAAATGCTGGATATTCGCGATGGCCTCGGGCACGTCGGCGAAAAGGTTCTTCATCTGGGCCTGGCTCTTGAAATAGAACTCGTCGTTCGGGAAACCGAAACGGCAGTCGCGGCCCCGGCCTATCGGGCGGCTCTGCACCTCCCCGTCCCGGATACATAGCAGGATGTCGTGTGCATTGGAGTCTTCCTTGCGGGCATAGAACGTATTATTTTGCGCGATGGCCCGCACCCCGTGCTTTTTGGCAAAACCGAGGAGTATCTTGTTCACATGGTCTTCTTCAGGCAGCCCGTGACGGATAAGTTCCACATAGAAATCGTCGCCGAACTGTTCCTTCCACCACAGGAAAGCTTCCTCCGCCCGATGTTCGCCCACTTCGAGGATCAGTTGCGGCACTTCGCCCTGCAACCCTCCGGTAGTGGCGATCAGATTCTCCTTATACTCTACGATAAGCTCTTTGCCTACGCGCGCATACGTGCCATACAGTCCTGTGGTATTGGCTTCGGTGGAAAGCTTGGCCAGATTGTGGTAACCGGCCTTGTTCTTGGCCAGCAGTACCTGCTGGAAACGCCGGTCTGGCTGGTCTTTGGTAAACCGGGTGCGCTTGTAATCCTCCGCCACATACAGTTCGCAGCCGATGACCACTTTTCCACCGTACGGTTCCCAAAGCTCCCCCTTTTCCTCGCCCTCTTCTATCTTTTTATTGTGCTTTTCGATCTTTTCGTTGAGCTTGCCGATAGCCAGGGTCATATTGAACGCCCCGTACATATTCCCCAGATCGGTAATGCCCACCGCCGGCATTTTATCTTTCCAGGCCATTTCCACCAACGTATCCACATCGGTAGTCGCCTGAAGGATGGAAAATTGGGAATGGTTGTGCAGATGGCAGTACGGCACCTCGGCCAGCGCATCGGGAATATCCCCGACCGAAGACTGCGTATCTTCTTTTTGTTCCGTTTTCCCGTCTTCGCCCAACGGCTTGTAAGGCTGCACGTTCAGCCCTATCGCCCGAATCGGGTCGGGATTCACCTGGCGGAACTGCTCAATGTAAGCGCCGTCGCAGCGGAGCTGATCCTGGGTGTAAAGTCCCCGGCGTACCAGTTCGAGGAAACACCGCGCGGTGGCTTCCACGTCCGCCGAAGCGTTGTGCGCCGCGGAAAACCCTTCGCCGAACAGGTGCGTATGCAACTCTATCAGCTTAGGGAACTTATAGCCCCGTCCGCCCGGTATTTTGCACAGGTTGGCCGTCACCTCGCTCATCGTATCGAGTATGCCGAGCGCCGGAAGCGGGTTTTCCATTCCCTTGCGGAAATATTCGCAGCCTACCACCGGTATATCGAACGAGATATTTTGCCCGACGGCAAAACGGGCCTGCGCCACGGTTTTGGCGAACTCTCCGAGTACGAAAGCCAGGTCGGCCCCTTCCCGCATGGCCCGTTCGGTGGATATGCCGTGTATCTTTTCAGAATTGAAAGGAATATCGTAGCCCTCCGGCCGCACGATGAAGTTCTTCGCCTCGATCAACTCGCCCATCGGCCCGTGCAACTGCCAGGCGAGTTGCACCATGCGGGGCCAGTTGTCCGTATCGGATACGGGGGCGTTATAATTGCGGGGTAGACCGGTAGTCTCGGTATCGAATATAAGGTACATAAGTGTCTGCTGCTGTTTTCGGAGGATTTGCTCCGTTTACAAAAATAACGCTTTACCGGGGACGGGGCAAGCCGATGTGGAAAAGTTATCAACAAACAGGACAACGCACTCCCGTTAATGCTTATTTTATCCGAAAAACAGGACAACACCTTCTTCCGTTTTTTACCGGTTTGCATATTATTTTTTCGTAAATTTGCGGCAATGAAATTCGCGGCATCACAAATAGGCGAAATCCTTCAGGGAACCATCGAAGGAGACGCAACGGTTCTGGTAGACCGTCTGGCTAAGATAGAGGAAGCTACCGAAGGGGCGATCACCTTTTTGGCAAACCCCAAATACACCCAGTACATATACTCCACCGACGCCTCGGTGGTCATCGTTTCGAAAGATTTCGTTCCTACGGAAAAGATCAAGTCCACCCTTGTCAGGGTGGACAATCCATATACGGCATTCACCGTCCTGCTCGAATTTTACGAGAATTACCTCAAATCCCTCAAGACCGGCATCGAACAGCCGTCCTACCAGGGAGACGACGTAAAATTGGGACAAAACGTATATCTGGGCGCTTTTTCTTATATAGGAAGCGGGGTGACCGTAGCCGACGATGTAAAAATATACCCTCACGTATATATCGGCGAACACGTGGAAATAGGAGCAGGCAGTGTGATCTATTCCGGGGCTAAAATATACCGGGATACGAAGATCGGCAGCAACTGTATGATCCATTCCGGTGCCGTGATCGGTGCCGACGGGTTCGGCTTTGCTCCCCAGGAAGACGGATCGTATAAAAAAATCCCCCAGACGGGCAACGTCGTGCTGGAAGACAACGTCGAAATCGGAGCCAACACGACTATCGACCGCTCCACGATGGGTTCGACGTTGATCCGCAAAGGAACCAAATTGGATAACCTTATACAGATCGCGCACAATGTGGAGGTCGGGGAAAACACGGCCATCGCCGCACAAGTCGGGGTAGCCGGTTCCTCCAAAATAGGCAGCGGTTGTATTGTAGGCGGTCAGGTGGGAATAGCCGGACACCTCCACATCGGCGACGGAGTACGCCTGGCAGCCCAATCCGGCGTGATATCCGACATCGCCGCCGGCACTACCGTAATGGGGACTCCCTCATTCTATTATAAGGATTACCTGAAAAGTTATGTGGTTTTCAGAAAACTCCCTAACTTAGCGCGCCGGATAGACCAGCTGAACAAGAAACTCGAAGAAAAAGAATAATCCGAACGAAAGGGGCCCGCGGCCCCGTTTTTTCAGAAAAAATGAGCCAAAAACAAAAGACCATAGCATCCCAAACCTCTCTTTCCGGAATCGGATTACATACAGGTAAAAAGGTCACCATGACCCTCAAACCGGCGGAAACGGATACGGGTTATGTATTTGTAAGGACGGACCTCGAAGGTTCTCCTGTCGTAGAAGCGGATGCCAACCTGGTATGCTGCACCTCCCGCGGCACTACGCTGGAAAAAAACGGTGTGAAAGTATTTACCACCGAACATATCCTGGCGGCCGTATTCGGAGCCGATCTGGACAATGTGATCATAGAACTCGACGGCCCGGAGCCTCCCATTATGGACGGCTCTTCCAAATGCTTCATCGAAGCCATTGAAAAAGCCGGGGTGAAAGAACAGGAAGCCGACCGGATATACTACGAACTGACCGACATCGTTTCCTATAACGATCCCGAAACCGGCAGCGAGATTATCGCACTGCCTTCGGACGGGTTCAGCCTACAGGTGATGGTCGATTTTGGCACCCATGTGCTGAGCACGCAGAACGCAACGTTGGACAAGCCGGCCGATTTCAAGAAAGAGATCGCCCCCTGCCGGACATTTTGTTTCCTGCACGAGATCGAAGACCTGATAAAGGACGGCCTGATAAAAGGCGGCGACCTGACCAACGCGATCGTTTACGTCGATAAAAAAATATCCGACGACACGCTGGGACGCCTGAAAGAGATATTCCACAAAGAGAATATCACCGTCAATTCGGATGGGATCCTGGACAACATCTCCCTGCTTTACCCCAACGAAGCGGCCCGCCACAAACTGCTGGATGTGGTAGGCGACCTGGCCCTGATAGGACGCCGCATCCGTGGGAAAATATTCGCCACCAAACCGGGACACCAGGCCAACACACAGTTTGCCAAAAAACTTTCCCGCATCATCCATAACGAAGAGCGCAACCCGGTTCCCAAATTCGACCTGAACAAAGAGCCATTGATGGATATCAACGATATCATCCGGGTATTGCCTCACCGCCCGCCGTTCCTGTTGGTAGATAAAATATTGGAACTTTCCGACGAATACGTAGTCGGTTTGAAGAACGTAACGATGAACGAGCCGTTCTTCGTCGGCCATTTCCCGGGCGCACCGGTAATGCCGGGAGTTCTTCAGATCGAAGCAATGGCCCAGTGCGGCGGTATTTTAGCCCTAAAAGGACTTAAAGACCCGGAAAACTACCTGACTTATTTCATAAAGATCGAAAGTGTTAAATTCAAATACCAGGTACATCCCGGCGATACGCTCATATTCAGTTTGAAACTGGTAGGTCCTATCCGCCGCGGTATTTGCCATATGGAAGGCCGTGCCTATTCCAACGGACGAATGGTATGCGAAGCAGAATTAATGGCACTCATCACCCGAAAAGACGAATCAAAATAACATGGATCCGAAGTCACTTGTATACATACACCCCGATGCGCGTCTGGCGGACGATGTCATCATAGAGCCGTTCACTACCATTGCAGCCGATGTGGAAATAGGCAGCGGAACCTGGATCGGCCCGAACGTGACCATCATGGAAGGCGCCCGGATCGGCAAGGATTGCCGGATATTTCCCGGCGCCGTCATCTCCAGCGTACCCCAGGACCTTAAGTATCGGGGGGAAAAAACCACCTGTGTGATCGGAGACCGGACTACCATCCACGAAGGGGTGACCGTAAGCCGCGGTACCAAAGCGGCCGGGACTACCCGTATCGGGGACGACTGCCTGATCATGGCTTACGTTCACATAGCCCACGACTGCATCCTGGGCAACCATGTAGTCCTGGCCAATTACGTCGGGCTGACAGGCCACTGCGAATTGGACGACTATGTGATCATCGGCGGACTGGCCGGCACCCATCAGTTTACGAAAATAGGAGCCCACGCTATGGTGGCGGGCGGAACCCTGATCCGCAAGGACGTGCCTCCGTATGCCAAAGCAGCCAAAGAACCTATCTCTTATGTGGGGGTCAACTCGATCGGCCTTCACCGGCGCGGATTCACCAACGAGAAGATAGAAGAGATCCGCGACATCTACCGCATCCTGTTCCAAAGCGGGCACAACATATCCCAGGCTTTGGAGATCATCGAAAAAACCATGCCCCAATCCATAGAGCGGGAAAACATTGTCACTTTTGTCCGCGGTTCGCAACGGGGCATCATGCGCGGATACGCCGGAGTGACCGATCCCGAACTCGAAGAAGAATAATCAACTAAAAAAACGACACAGACATGGCAACTTCAAACGACATCAAGAACGGACTTTGCATCCGGCTAAATTCCGATATATTCAAAGTAGTGGAATTCCAGCACGTAAAACCGGGAAAGGGCCCTGCGTTCGTACGCACCAAACTGCGCAGCCTCTCTACCGGCCGCACATTGGAAAACACCTTCCCTGCCGGACATAAAATAGAGCCGATCCGCATCGAGAACCGCAAATACCAGTTCCTTTACAACGAAGGGGACGAATATCATTTCATGAATCAGGAGGACTACGACCAGCTCACCCTCCAGAAGGAAATGATAAACGCACCGCAATTCCTCCGCGACGGAGACATGGTCGACGTGCTTTACAATGCCGAAGACCACATCCCGATGGCCTGCGAACTCGCGCCGAACGTCGTTCTGACCGTCACCTTTACCGAACCCGGCATCAAAGGCGACACGGCGACCAACACCCTCAAACCCGCTACGGTAGAAACCGGCGCCAACATCCGCGTGCCTTTGTTCATCAACGAAGGCGACAAAGTACGCATCGACACGGCCACGGGCGCTTACATGGAGCGTGTAAAAGAGTAATTTCTTCCTTACCTCCTCCTGCCAACAGAGAGGGGAGTGAAAAATAAAGCGGCCCCGGTTTTTCCGGGGCCGCTCTTTTTTATTCAAATTTATTTAAACACTACGAATCATTTATACTTGACTTCCGTTGCCGAATCTTTCTGCAAACGGTTGATCGTCTGATTGGTCTGGAGCCATATTTCCTTCAAATCCGGATTACTCCGGGCATTCAGCGTTTTCATGCCGGTGCAGGCGCTTACATCCAAAGCGGTAAGTTTATTGGACGAGCAGTTAAGAGTTCCCAGCAGGCGGTTATTGCCCAGATCGAGTGCCGTGATCGCATTGTTCGAGCAGTACACTTCGAGCAGCGCTTCGTTTTTGGTGATATCCAGGGCCGACAGTCCGCACTCGGAACATGTGAGGTTTTCCAAAGCCACGAACGAACTTACATCCAGCGTCTTCAAAAGCGGATTAAAGCCTACGTCGAACGTAGTGAGTTTCGTGCATTTATCGGCTTTTACAGAGGTAAGCGTGGGGTTGAGGTTCTCATAGTCGCTCATCGCAGACCCCTGGCCCTGGGCGGAAACGGACGTCAGGGCCGTGTTACCGTTCAGGTCGATCTCTGTCAAGTCGTTGTAATCGAGATACAGGACTTTCAATGCCGGCATATATTCTATCCCTTCGACCGATTTCAGCCTCTTGTCGCGTAGATCCAGAGTCGTTACATCCTTCACTTCAGCCAGGGATATTTCACCGTCGCCGTCCTTATCGTATTTAGCCACCAGGATAGCCTTGAAATCGGTATCCGGAAAGTCGATCGTACCGTCGGCCGACTGCACCACGTTCAAGGTGAGCAGAACACTACCAGTTGCGTCTTTCATCTCGATCTTACCCGTACGGGGCTCTCCCGTCAGGTTCTTGGCCACGTCGAAATAAAGGGCCTTCCCGGCCAGCGCGCGCGATTCCACCTGTTTTATCCACGAGTCTTCCCCTGTCAGGACAATATTGACCGTGAAGTCCACATTGGCTTGTGGTGTCACATCGAGTACGCCTCCTTTGAAATCGTAATTATAATCTTTCTTTTCCAGTACGACGGCATTCTTTTGCGCCTGGGTTACGACTACGCCTTCGCTTTGCGCTTCGCTGCCGGCAAAGGTCAGAGTGGTGGTTCTCGTATCGTATTCATCGGTAGATTCTACGGTGACCGTCACCGGGGTATCGCCTGCCTCTCCACTGGCGGGACTTACCTTACACCAATTCGTCTGACCGGTCACTGTCCAGGATGTGTTGGACGAAACCGTGATCTGTTTGGTCGTTTGCGCTTCGGTGGCAGGGATCGAAGTCACATCGACGCTTACCTGTTGAGCTTCATCCTTTTTGGAGCACCCCACGAAAGCCAGGGCAGCCAAGGCGACGAGGGCGTGGAAAATCATGCTTTTCATTTTTCGATTGCTTGTTTGTGTTTATAAATAGTATTAGTGTTTGCTGTTCCCGGCAAAACGGCACAAGCAAGCGTGAAAAATCCGCCCTTGTTCCCAGGGTGGCTTCTCCGATCGGTAAAACAACTTTGTGATCCATGCTTGCCGTGTTTTGCAGATCTTACAGCAAGCTATATGGAGCCCGGGGGGCTTTGCAAAAGGTGCAGATTATAGAATACCTTCGCCATATTGACTTATCCGGCCCGTTCTCCGCAGGCTGTAAAATCCATATGCAAAGGCAGGTCTTCTGACTTACCCCACTTTTAAAGCCTTCCCAGCATCCTTTGGCGGGATACCAGTGACGTATCTTAAAAGCATCGGTCACTTTTTAAGTGGCCAGGGTTCACAGCAGCGGGAACTGTCGCCGATTTTCACAGCGTTCCCTTTTAATCCCATCGCAATGGGAACCGTTTGCGGCCCAAATATCCGACATTATTATCTATAAACGAAATAAAAATCGACGTTTGTTTTGATTGTCGAAATGAAATGGATTTTATTTCTTGACAGACAGCCCTCTAGGTTTCATGGACTTTCCTTCCATCCGTATAGCCTCCAACACCCGGGCATAGAATAGGCTGGCCGCCAGCGCCGGCTCGTATCCCAATAGTATCAATTCTTCCCGGGCCCGGGAAAGGGTTACGTTCAGTTTGCGATCCACCGCCCCGCTTGCATCGACCGATTCCAGCAGCGCCATCTGGGAAGGGCTGAAGACCGCCATCGAAACGATCATAATATCTTTTTCCCCTCCCTGAAAGCGTTCAACCGTATCTATCGTGACTTTTTCCCGAATTTCCGCATCGTCTATCGCACTCCTTATCACCCCTATCTGGGCCCTCCAGGGAGTGACCACTCCTACCGTATCGGCCGTGAACTTTTTGCCGTACCGGCATTTGATCTCTTTTAATAACCCGGCGACCCGTACCGCCTCCCCCTGGTGGCGCTTGAACACCGGCTCATAAGCCGAGGGAATGAAATGCAACCGGGGCAAAACACTTTTTTCCTGTTGCCGGGAGCACCCGCTGCGCAGCATTCCGCCGTAAAAAGGGTTGACCAGCGCGGCAATATCGTCGTGCATCCGGAAATGAGTGTCGAGCATCGCACGTACTCCCACGTAACCTTTTTCCCGGGAATAATTCCACAGCCGTTCGAATAGCGAGCCCCGCAAATCCGCCAGGGAAAGGGCCGACAAATCTTTATCCTTTACTTGCGTATAGGATTCGCCCTGCACAGTCACGGCCGGCAGTTGCTTTTGGTCGCCGATCAGGATAAATTTCCGGAAAGCACACAATACCCCTGCTAATTGCACCTCCGTCAATTGCGAAGCTTCGTCCACGATCGCCACATCAGGGCGCCACATATCTTTCAGGTCGTCCATCCGGGATATGTAAGCCGATACCGTGGACAATACGACCCGGCGGGAGGCGATAAAATCCCGGATGTTGTTTATTTTCAAGCCTTCGGCGGCACCGGAAAGGGTCTTATCTTCCCCGCGAGCGGACTCGTGCCCCAAACGCAAGAAATCTATTTTATTCTTCCGCAGTTTTTCCGCGATCTCCGCTACCGCCCGGTTGGTAAAAGCCATGATCGCGATATTGTCCTGCGAGCGGGAGAGGGTGTTCCGTACGATCCCCATCAACGCTCCGGATGTTTTCCCGGTACCGGGAGGCCCCTGCAACAGGAAATAATCCCGGGCCGAAAGAGCATCCCGTACAGCCTCGTTCTGGTTCGCCGTCAGTTTATCGTCACTGCTGTACGGATAATTTTCTACTTCGGGCACCAGAGTCCCGAATACCGCTCCGGATACGGTCGAGCGTCCCATAAGCAACGGGAACAACCCGGATATACCCGCCCAATAGCCTTTCTCCATGACATCGTGCTCCAGCGCCCAGCGGTCGAAACTCCGGAAAAAAGGAATTTCCGCCTGCGTGCCCCGCGGGCTGAAGACAAGGCGGCCGGCATCGACCTCCCGGATCGTTCCCTTGACGATCCGGTTTTTCAGGGCATCCTCTTTTCCATCGATATAAGGATAAAGCACGACCACGTCGCCGGGTCGCATCGTATGCTCCACCGGCTCCCGGATCACAAAATGAAGCAGGTGTTCGCGCTTGTCATACCAATCGAATTCCAGACAGTCGATAATAGCGAAGTTATCCCGCTTCCTTTCCACCGTATCACGCCAGAGGGAAGAATATCCCCGGCCCGAAGTACCTTCCCGGCCAGCCTTGGTAAAAGCTCCCGTTTTGGCCGCCAGCATCTCCCGCAGGGAAAAGGACAAGAATTCGTGATAGTATTTCTTTTTCACCGGGGAAAGGCCAGCATAGAAATCCGCATAGGCCCTTAGCGCCTCTTCCAGATAAGGCGGGAACTCTCCGAAACGTTCCGGGGAAATGGCCTCCAATGGCGCGTAATCCTCCTCGGCCAGCCGGTATATGATCGAAACGATCTCATTGCGCAGGGATACGATAGCCTCCCTGTCCGAAGGGGAAGACAGGAAATTGCGCAGGGGCGCCTCCCGCGCCGACGAATAGAACAGAGCCGACGTACCTCTCCGCTGGGGGCCGTACACACTGGTGAGCAGCATATCGTAACACGCCACCTGTATCTGGTTGGCGCGCCAAAGAGCTGTACCGGCCGGGGCACGGCCGCTTTTAAGTTCGTATATATTTTTCAGCAGCGGATCGCCGGGATATTCGGTCAACACGTCCAGGCGCCCTTGCATCCCGTACAGGGCTGAAATAAACGAAGGTTCCACGCTGATCCGCTGATCCTGCAGGCTCCGGGCGAAAGCGGCGATATTCTCCCCGTGTTCCGCCAGTACGGAATCCCAGATCCGTTTGACCGCCTGCCCGCCGTAACGGGCGGCTTTCAATAGGTTTTTCGATAAGGCCTTGCGGAATACCGCATCAGGACGGGCACCCTCATCACTTAGGTAAGCATCCAGCAGGTCGTTTATCAGCGTCCCCTTGAACATCGCCTCCGAATCCCGCTCCGGGGAAAGTTTTGAGAGTAGGAAAACGTTCGGATTGGCCGAGTCTGCCCCGAAACAGCCTGCGATATCCGTCACATCCACCAGATAGTCCGGCTCCAATACGACCAGCGACGAAGATGTAGTATGGTATATCCGAGAGGAGCTCCCTTCCCGCACTCCGACGATACGGACAAAGGAAAAAGGTTTCAAAAGCTCCCGGAAACGCATGAGGTCGCGGCGCAGGTACCCGCCCGGATAACTTTCCGCTACCGTCACTTGCAAGCGCCCGACAGGATTCTCCGACCCGTCTTCGGGCAGAAGTTCAAGCACGTAATAGCGTTTGGCATTCTCTGCCCTGATCTCTGAAATACCGGTCACCACACCGGACAGCGTATCTGAGTTTGTCGTTTTATTATCTGTTGCCCGGGGAAATCTTCGACCTGTCTGTCCCGGGAATCCGGAAAATACTTCATCCCGCGCCTCGATCCCGCTGAACCCGTATAGAATGAAAAGGAGCAACGAAGTCAAAGAATGTAAATTTTTCAGACCGCCCGCATCTTCCGTATCTACAGCCATAGCCCGGTTAAAGACCAACATAGCCGCTGACAGTTCTTCACCCGCACCGTGTTTGTTGCACAGGTAAACTATCCGCGAATACTGCGTGCCGAAAGTCCGGATATCCCCTTCCAACAGCGAAGAGACGGCATATTCGAATACCGAGCGGAGTTCCGTGCGCACCTCCCGGGGCGACGGAGTCCCGCTCCACAGAGCCGCCATCCGGTCGTAGAGCATCCGGGCAGTGCTTTCGGGGAGTATTTCCAAAGTTTTTTGCATAGATACAAAGTAACAAAAAAACCGCCCTTTTAAAAAGGGCGGCTATAAAAACATCGGGGAGTTTTCTCGTTTCGGTTAACGGTTTACTTTACTTTCTCTACGATCGCTTTGAACGCATCCGGGTTGTTCAGGGCCAGGTCGGCAAGCACCTTGCGGTTGAGCTCGATACCAGCTTTCTTCAGGCGGCCCATCAGTACCGAGTAAGACATACCGTACGCACGGCAGCCCGCACTGATACGTATGATCCACAGAGCACGGAAATTGCGTTTTTTCTGCTTACGGTCGCGGTAAGCGTAAACCAAACCTTTTTCAACGGTATTTTTAGCTACCGTCCATACATTTTTCCTCGCGCCATAGTTACCTTTGGCGAGTTTGAGGATCTTTTTGCGGCGCTCGCGCGCAGCTACGACATTTACTGATCTTGACATAATTTTACATGTTTTTTTGCGGCGTGCGGCGTCGGATATCGCATCCTTCGCACTTCAGGAGCCTCGCCGCAGGGTTAATAACTGGCCGTTGGAGCATCCGAAAACGCCGGGCGGCAAAACCGACAGTGTTTAACTGTGCAGGAAAGCAAACTTTTTTTCCTGTCCGTCTTCATGAAAAAAGACCGGACTACAGGCAAAGCTGCTTGCGCAGGCTCCCCATATCGGCAGCATCCACCAAACCGGATTTGGTCAGGTTGTGCTTGCGCTTGGTCTCTTTCTTGGTCAGGATATGGCTTTTAAAAGCGTGTTTCCTTTTGATCTTTCCACTGGCCGTGAGCTTGAAACGCTTTTTGGCACTGGATTTGGTCTTTAATTTAGGCATTACTTGAAATGTTTTTGAGTAACTCTCTGATGTTTATCTTAAAACGCCGATCCGGCATTTATTTCTTTTTCTTGGGGGAAAGCAGCATGAACATCTGCTTGCCTTCTACTCTGGGCATCTGGTCTACTTTCCCGTATTCTTCCAGATCGGTGGCCAAACGGAGCAGCAGGATTTCTCCCTGGTCTTTGTAAATGATCGAACGCCCGCGGAAAAACACGTACGCCTTGATCTTGGAACCTTCCTCCAGGAAACGGATCGCGTGCTTTCGTTTGAACTCGTAGTCGTGTTCATCGGTCTGCGGGCCGAAACGGATCTCCTTCAGCACCACTTTGGTCGCATTGGCTTTCAGCGCTTTCTGGCGTTTCTTCTGCTCGTAAAGGAATTTGCTGTAATCCACCACCCGGCATACGGGAGGATCGGCTGTGGGGGAAATTTCGACCAAGTCCACACCTTGTTCGTCCGCTATACGCTGGGCCTGCTCGAGCGTATATACGCCCGGTTCGATATTTTCGCCCACCAAACGCACTTCCCGGGCGCGAATATGACCGTTGATGCTGTGCTGGGGGGCCTGGGGTTCTACCCTGCCCCTAAAGGGCCTTCTGTTGTTATTTAAAGCGATGGCTCAAAAATGTTTAGTTAGACTTATTTGAATTGTTTTATCGATTTGCTTACTTCTTCGTTGATCGTACCGGCGAGCACGTCTACCGTCATCGTACCCAGGTCGCCCTTGGTATGGCGGCGTACGGAGATCGTACCATCGGCCTCCTCTTTTTCGCCCACTACAATCATCAGCGGTATTTTCTGCATCTCCGCATCGCGGATCTTCTTTCCTATTTTTTCGTTGCGTTGGTCCACTTCCACCCGAACATCCTTTGCGTCGAGTTCAGCGGCCACCTTCTTGGCATAGTCGTTATATTTGTCGCTGATGGGCAGTACCACACCCTGCTGGGGAGTGAGCCACAACGGGAATACGCCTCCGGTGGATTCCAACAAAATGGCGATGAAACGTTCCATCGAACCGAAAGGCGCCCGATGTATCATCACCGGACGGTGCGGCTGGTTGTCCGCCCCGGTATAGGTAAGCCCGAAACGCTCCGGCAGGTTGTAATCCACCTGGATCGTGCCCAACTGCCACTTGCGGCCTATCGCATCGCGTACCATGAAGTCCAAAATGCAGCTTCGCCGTATTCGACCACGGTCTTGAGCCCTTTGTCCTTGGCCGCCTTGATAATGGCGCTCTCGGCTTTTTCCCAATTCTCATCGCTGCCGATGTATTTATCCGGATTGTTCGGATCGCGCAACGAAACCTGTGCCGTATATTCGTCGAATCCGAGGGATTCGAACACGTATTTCACCAAGTCTATCACGTTCTCGAATTCTTCCAGGAGCTGGTCCGGCGTGCAAAAAAGGTGCGCATCGTCCTGCGTAAACCCGCGCACGCGCGTCAACCCGTGAAGTTCCCCCGACTGCTCGTAACGGTACACCGTACCGAATTCCGCATAGCGTTTCGGCAGGTCGCGGTACGACCAAGGGTGGGAGTTGTATATCTCACAGTGGTGAGGGCAGTTCATCGGCTTGAGCAAATATTCTTCCCCTTCTTCCGGCGTATGTATCGGCTGGAAGCTGTCTTTCCCGTATTTGGCGAAGTGTCCCGAAGTAACGTACAGCTCCTTGCTGCCGATATGCGGGGTCATTACCATCTCATATCCGGCCCGTTTTTGGGCCTTGGTCAAAAAGTCCTCCAGGCGGCGACGCAAGGCCGTGCCTTTCGGCAACCACAGGGGAAGTCCGGCCCCCACTTTCTGCGAGAAAGTGAATAGCTCCAACTCTTTACCCAACTTGCGGTGGTCGCGTTTTTTGGCCTCCTCCATGCGTTCCAGGTATTCCGCAAGCAGTTTTGCCTGCGGAAAAGAAATGGCATACACACGGGTAAGCTGTTTGTTCTTCTCGTCCCCGCGCCAGTAAGCACCGGCTACGGAAAGGATCTTTACGGCCTTGATAAGACCCGTATTGGGAATATGTCCGCCCCGGCAGAGGTCGGTAAAGTCGCTGTGGTCGCAGAACGATATCGTCCCGTCTTCCAGCGCTTCAATCATTTCGACCTTATAGGGGTTGTTCTCTTTTTTATAGAAATCCAATGCCTCGGCCTTGGAAGCCATCCGAAGGTGGAAATCGCTTTTCTCCCGGGCCAGTTCGAGGAATTTGTCCTCCACTTTTTTGAAGTCGGCTTCCGTGAATTTTTCGTCGCCGAAATCGATATCGTAGTAAAAACCGTTCTCTATCGCAGGGCCTATCGTCAGTTTGGCATCGGGATAGAATTTCAGGATAGCCTGGGCAAGCACATGGGCTGAAGAATGCCAGAAAGCGCGCTTACCGGCTTCATCCTCCCAGGTATACAGTACCAGCGCCGTATCTTCGCCGAGCGGTGTAGTGGTTTCCACCGTCTTGCCGTTGGCCGATGCGGATATGACATTACGGGCCAAACCTTCGCTGATGCTTTTGGCCACTTCATACGGGGTGATCCCGCTCTGGTACTCTTTTACACTCCCGTCGGGGAAAGTAATCTTGATCATTTTTCGTCTTGCCTTTTTATATAAACGGTACAATGAGCCTGCAAATTTAAGCATTTTCGGTTAAAAAACACTTTTTTGAGCCGTCAAATTTTCCGATTCTTCTACCCATTTTCTACAAATACAAAAAAGAATCCCGCCTTTTGGCGGGATTCTTTACTCTGGCCAGGTGATCCTTTAAAGGAATTTTACAAAAACACCGGCGCCGATGCGCAATAGCGACGGCGACGATACGGAAGCGTCTACGATTTTCAGGCTTCCGAAATATTGATTGTAAGACACCGACGCTTTATATCCCACCGTGAGATTTTTGTCAAAATACCCTCGGATACCGGCCTCAGGGGATACCGTGAACATCCATTTGGAATCCTCAAACCGATAGGTACCAGACACATCCGTATGCATCCCGATGGACGACATACCTATCGAAAGTCCCACGTACGGGCGCACCCACCGCGATACCGGAAAAGAATAATCTCCGCCAAGCAGGACGTCGTTAAAATCCATGTTTCGCACGGCATGTCCGTAAACAGATTCATATCCCATGATAAAAGTTCTGAATCCCATATCCTGCTGAAGATAAGATTTTTGATAAGCCAGCGTTATTTTCCAACGGTCGTCGAAAGAATAGCCCACCGAAATACGGTAGGATGGCAACGGAGTGGAATTTGCGTAACTGTCGGCATCGCCCAGACCCTTGGTATACCCCATATTGAGTTCCAATATAATCCCCCTTTCCGGCGTATAGTACGAGGTAGCGGCCCGCCCGGATCTTTCTACCACGACGGATTGGGCTGTAGCCTGAATGGCAAAACAGAGCAGCAAAGCTACTGCGGCTATATATTTTTTATTGATCATTTTTTTCCAGTTTTATGATTTTGACACAAAATTATCAGTTTATATCCATGTAAGACGACTGTCTGAATGCCTGCGGAATAAGATTGAACACATAGGAATCGTTCACCGAATTGCTTTCATTGCTCAATTCCCCCGCTATGTCGCATTTCCATACAGTCAGCGGGCGTTTATCTTCCGGCACATTACCCGAGGAAGGATACTTATCCGGATTGGCCGGTTTCCATATATTATTGTACCAGTCACGGTAAACCCTCAGGGATTCGGCGTCCACCGCTTCGATCAACACTTTATTAGTATACACCGTGATGACAAAAGGATACAACCACGGGTAATAGCCGCCCCAGAAATCGTAATATGGATTGATATCCGCCCCGGGAACCCACACGACATTAGTATATTGCAAACGGAAATTGACCGCATTGACCACAATATCGGCCTCGTCTTCATTGTCCACATTGACATATCCATAAGCATCCATTTCCTCCCTGATCAACCGTACATATTCAGAAGAGGCGTCGCTGACTTTTGCCTCCGACCTCCAGGAGATCATGTATACAGTAGGATTTATATAGTATTTTACCTCCCCTTTGGTATCAAGGATATTCCATACCTTTCCGTCCGGCTTTCCGTTGTTATCCCCGTCGTCCTTGGCAAAGAATTGGGAACTGCCGTTAGTAAGGGTTGAGTACGTATCGGATATCTTGTTTATGAAATCGTCCTTGGTGCAGCCAGCAAGCAAGGCCACGCACAAAGCCGATACGGCCCATGTCTTAATGCTTTTAAAAGTTTTTCTCATCGCGTATAATGTTTTGTATTTTCGCAAGGCACAAAATTGGCTAATATTTTTGATTTCGCAAACACATTTTGCACATCTTTAACTAAAACGGGGCCTTAGATTTACAATCTATGAAAATTTTAGCAAAAACTGCCTGGGAATGCCCTGCCGCTATATCCCGCCGCCTTCCCTGAAAAAACGTTCTTCCCGGGAAAAATCCATCCGGGGATAGCGCTCCAGTAAAGCTGCTATCTTGTCGAGGGCAGCCTGGCAAAACCGGCGGTACCGCTCGCCTTCGGGATGGAAAGGCCTGTGCGCCGCATCCCGGACGACCGCCATCACCTGCTCCATCGTACGGCGCGTATCGGCGGAAAACAATACATTACCCATTTTCTGCCAGAGGTATTCCACCGCCAACGCATTGGGATGCACCATATCGTCCCCGAAAAACCGGTAATCGCGCAGTTCATCCATCACGACCTCATAGGCCGGCAGATACACGTTCTTTTCGCCGTCCGTCAACTCCTCTATCGCACAGAAAAGCGTTCCCTTGCTGGCACTGTTGCCCAACGCTCCTTCGCTCAGGTAACGCACAGGGCTCACTGTATATATTAGTATCACATCCGGATTAACGGCCCGCCATTGAGCCTCTACCCTCCGGGCCAGCCCGGCGATCTCTTCGGCCGTCATCCGCTCCTTTGAAAAATGTTTCTGGGAAACCTTATGGCAATTCGCACATATCTCCCCCGTAGGCAGGTAACGGAACACTTCGGCCGTTCCGAACGTATAGAACACATGGGTAAGCTCTTTTGCCTTTTCGTGGAGGGCATCCACCAATCCGTTCACCCGTTGCAGTGCCGTTCCCATATCCGGGTAACTATGGTCGCTGTGCAGGGAAAGGCTAAGGTACCGGCCGTCGGACTCGAAAAAATCGGACGCGGTGAAATGCTTCCGCCGCAATATCCGCTCCATACTGTCGAGTACGGAATACGGGTTGAACAATACGCCGAACGGATTCGCGTCGGCATCGAACCGGGCTTGAAAGAACCGATCGCCCACGTTGGAAGCAAAACACGAACCCAGCAGCAATATACGGGAGTGATAATCCACTCCGCGCTCCAAGCGGGGAATAGGGATGTCCAGCGATAATTTCATCTGTTTTTCGGATCAGAGTCTTACCTCCATTCCGGGCAGAGCTTTGCGCAGGGCGTCGATGTCCACCTCGGAATAATGGTACGGGTAAAGTATTTTCGGAGCGACCGTACGGGCAGCCTGCACGAACATTTCGTCGCTCATCGTATAGGGGAGGTTCTTCGGCAGGAACGCCACATCGATGTCTTTGCAGCAGGACATTTCCGGAATTAGCTCCGTATCGCCGGCGATGTACACCTTGAACCCGTCGAAATTCAGTATATAACCATTCCCTATGCCTTTGGGGTGGAAGAATTCCCCGTCGGGTTTGCGTCCGGTAGTATTGTAGGCCGGTACCGTTTTGATGGCGATCCCGTTCCAGGAGGTCATTTCCCCGTTGCGCAGGCTGAGGGCATTGCCGACCTGTTCGGCTACGTCGGGATTTCCTATTAGGGTCGTCGAAACGGCGGTGATAGGTTTGAGTGCCTTAGGATCCAAATGGTCGTAATGATCGTGGGTGATCAGTATCAGGTCAGCCTTGGGCATGCCGGTATAGTCATATACCTCGCTGTACGGGTCTACATAGATCGCGTATTTGCCGATACGCAGCAGAAGGCTCGCATGGCCGAGCGTATGTATCTCCAATTCGCCCATTGGGGTCTTGCAGGTGCTTTTCATGGCAATTTCGTTTTTCCGCCGCATCCGCGGCCTGTTTACAGACAAAAGTAAGCCCAAAAAACCGATTATCCAACATCCTCCCGGTTAATATTTGCCCGCCTGCCTGGTCAAACCGGGCCGGGACTTTTAGAGAATTTTAGGTTTTCCCTTCAAAAATATTTCTTTATCTTTGGGAAAAGGGAATGGGACTTCCCTGTGATAAACCGCTGGCAAAACAGCTGATAGTTCCTGCTTCACTTAATCGATCTTAGATTATGAGCAGGAAATTTGTATTTATACCCCGTCCGCCTTTGCGCGCCGCTTCATCCCTTGCCTGGACATATTCTCTGTCCACTACCCGGTTATTGACATCAACCATAAATTTATAAAATCATGGAAATTTCAAAACTAAAAGCCATCGAGATACTCGATTCGAGAGGAAACCCGACCATAGAGGCCGACCTCACCCTGGAAGACGGAACGCAGGCCCGCGCCATGGTGCCCAGCGGAGCATCCACCGGCGAGCGCGAAGCCACGGAGCTGCGCGACGGCGATCCCGATCGCTACAACGGGAAAGGCGTCCTGCAAGCTGTCGAAAACGTGAACACAACGATCTCCGGGGCGCTCGTAGGAAAAGACCTTTCCGGCCAAAGGGAGCTCGATTACCGGATGATCGGCCTGGACGGCACCCCCGGAAAATCAAAACTCGGTGCCAACGCCATTTTGGCCGTATCCATGGCCTATGCCCGAGCCTGTGCAGCGAGCCGCCGGATCCCGCTGTACGAATATCTGGGCGGGTGCAACGCCTATATCATGCCTGTGCCCTGCATGAACGTGATCAACGGGGGGCGGCACGCCGACAACAACGTGGATTTTCAGGAGTTCATGATCGCCCCGTACAACGCGCCTTCCTTTCGGGAGGCCATCCGCATGGGGGAGGAAGTCTTCCACTCGCTCAAATCCGTACTGAACGGCAAAGGATACAGCACCGGCGTGGGGGATGAAGGCGGGTTCGCGCCCGACCTGAAATCCAACGAAGAAGCAGTCGAAATCATTCTGGAAGCCATTACTCAAGCGCATTACACACCCGGCAAAGATGTAGGCATCTGCCTCGACCCGGCCACCAGCGAACTGTGGGAAGACGGGAAATACCGGTTGTTCAAAAGTACGGGCAAGCTCTTATCGAGCCAAGAAATGATAAGGCTGTGGGAAGACTGGACTCGGCAATACCCAATCGTCCTGCTCGAGGACGGCCTGGCGGAAAACGACTGGACAGGCTGGCGCGACCTGACGGAAGATCTGGGCAAAAAAGTAGAACTGGTGGGCGACGATATTTTCTGCACGAACAAAAAACTGCTGCAAAAAGGTATCGACGAAGGGGCGGCGAATTCGATTCTGATCAAACTGAACCAGATCGGCACCGTGACCGAGACCCTGGAAACGATCGAACTGGCCCGCAAAAACGGGTATAATTGTTTCATCTCGCACCGCAGCGGGGAAACGGTCGACACGTTCATCGCCGACCTGACGGTCGGTTCGAACACCGGGCACCTGAAGACCGGCAGCGGCTGCCGCGGAGAACGCATCGAAAAGTTCAACCAGCTCCTGCGTATCGAACAGGAACTGGGCGGGACTTCCGTTTTTGCCGGAAAAAGCGCTTTTAAAAACGCCTGAACCGTTTTGGATGCACAAAAACAAAGGGACTGAAATTCAGCCCCTTCTTTCATCAGATAGTATAAAAATCACATAGCCATCTTCACCCCGAAAAAGACCGTCCGGGGGAGTGAAGGCCCGTAGATATAAGCCGCGTCTTTGAGCGGCCCGTAATCCAGGTCCTTCTGGTAGCTGTCGAAAATATTCTTCATCCCGCCGCTGAATTCGACGGAAAAATTGCCCGACGTACGTACGATATACGAAAGGCGCGCGCCCATATCGAAGAACGACGGAGTGTCCTTTTCGGTCGATACGTCATCGTAGGTATGCTGCACCAGCATACTGCCGGTATAATTCCCGAACAGCGAGATCTTGAAATTCCGCACCACGTCGTAACTGGCCGAGAAATAACCGTACGTATCGGGGGAACGGAACATCTTCCGCTGGGGCTCCAGGTCGGAATCCTCCGCCCAGGTGAACGGCTTATTGTACCGGCTGCGCTGGACGGTAAAACCGAGCTGCAGATCGAATACCGAAGGGATACCCATCCGCCCTTCCAGGTTTATGCCCATAATCTTGGCTCCGGAAGAATTCCGGCGTTCCTTGATGATGTTCCCCTGCTCGTCCACTTCGTCGGTGCGCACCAATGTGAACACATCTTTGAGGGAAGTATAAAAACCTTCAATCAATAAATTCGTCTGCAATTTCCCAAAATTGCGGTACATATCCACCGAAGCGCTGAAACTGTGGGAATACTCCGGTTTGAGGTCCGGATCGAGACGAATGATGGACAACACGCCCGACACGGCATCCACGTGCAGGTCTTCGTTATAGGCCTGCGGGGCGCGGTACCCGCTGGAGTAGCTCACCCGCAGTCCGACGTTTTCCGTAGGGCTGTACCGCACGTTGGCCCGGGGGCTGAACACGACGTTCTTCACCAGGTTGTGCTTGTCGATACGGGCGCCGACCAACAGAGACAGTTTTTCGCTTTTCCACTCGTTCTGGAAGAACCCGCCGATGATGTTGGTGGACTGTTTCAGGTCGCGGTTCAGGCGGATGATCTGGTCGTGAAGGTCGTTATGGTTGTATTCCGCCCCGACGGTCAGTTCGGAAGGCATGAAGAACAGCTTTTCAAAAGCATACGTGTACTGGCCGCCGGCCACCAGGGTCAGATCGGTAGTCCGGCCGTAGGCATCCCGGTTCTGCTCGGTACCGAAATAACTCTTCCGATTGATCCCCTGCCCCGAGGTATAGAGCCCCAAGCGATGGCGGTAATCCGGCGTGGAATAATCGAACCGGAGGCCACCCCCGTCGATACTGTGCTCCAGTTGCTCGGCAATATCCGCTTCGTGCGGGGGGAGGTCGAAATTGTTGCCGCCCCGGCGGAATTCGTGAATATGATGGTATTCGGCCGTTATCTTGGAATACGTGCTGGTTTTGTAATACCCGCGGAAGCCTATCGTTTCGGAACTGATCTTGGGCATATCCGAAAAACCATCCCCGTTGCGGTCGTACCACTGGCGGTTTTTCACCATCCCGAACAGGTAAACACCCGCCCGGTAATCGTCGGTCACGAAAGCCCCGTTGAACGAAGTGTTGATATCCGACCGGCCGCCTTTCAGGATGTTGGTCGTATTGGCGATCGACACCAGGTTGCGCAAGGGTTCCTTGGTGATGATGTTCACCACCCCCCCTATCGCGTTGGAACCGAAAAGGGCCGAGCCGCCACCGCGTATCACCTCTACCCGCTCGACCATCGATACGGGCAGTTGTTCCAGTCCGTAAACGGTGGCTAGGGAACTGAAGATAGGGCGGCTGTCCAGCAATATCTGAGAATACTGTCCTTCAAGCCCATTGATACGTATCTGGGTCGATCCGCAATTGCTGCAATCGTTCTCCACCCGCAGGCCGGGCTGGAAATTCATCGTCTGGGCCAGGTTACAGGAAGCGGTATTCTCGAACAGTTTGGCGGAAGCCACGTTGACCACCGTAGAGGCCTGCCGCTTGTTCGTTTCGTTCCGGGTAGCGGTCACCACCACCTCGTCCATATCGACAGCCTGGGGTTCGAGCAGAAAATTCACTTCCTGCGTCCGGTGGGGCACGGCGCGTATTTTCTGTTCACTGCGGCCGTGCCCCACCGACGACGCGACAAGGATATGCTCTCCCTCGGGAAGGTTCTTCAGGAAATAATGGCCCGTAGCATCGGTAAACGTACCTATGGTGGTCCCTTGTACGGCCACGGAAACAAACGGCATATGTTCTTTCGTACGGGCATCCTGTACGTGCCCGGTCAGGTTGGCATCCGTCTGTGTTTTTCTGGGTTGTGGTCCGTCCGCCTGCGCATAGGACAAAACAGGGAAAAGGAATACACAGAGTATCCCGGCTAAAAATAATCTCATAAGTCTGGTGTTTTGCAGGATATACACCTATACCCTGCCTGTTAAACAATCACAATAGCAATCCCGTGTGCACATCGGTGCATACTGGGAAAAAGCCGGAAGGCCGGCTTTCGGATCGTTCAACATGCGGGAGGCCCGCGGAGCGTGTAATGGAAGGCGCCCGTCCGCTGCGGGTGCAAATTCAAAAATACCAGGCAGACAGCGGCAAAAAAGTAGAAGACCGCCGGCAAAGGGGGAACGCCCGCATCGGGAGCGAGCATTTGCGGCATCTGGGCGATGGACAACAACTGTGTCGGGGTATGGGTATGCCCCGGATGATCCGCCGTACCGGTATACGGGTGCGAATGGACGATGATCTGCCCATCGATGATGTGCGAATGCTGGAAAAGGGATATCCCGCCCAGATACCACAGGAATAACAGCAGCAGCAGGCCGGAAAAAATCTCTTTTTTATAACGGGTCAGTCGTTCCATCGTTCGTCTTTCGAGCGCAAAGATAGTTTTTTTGACAGAATATCCGGAATTTTAACGATTTTTTCTATCAATAAATTCCTAAAAACGTGTGCGTTCGTCCTTTTTTTAAAACCCGGAGAAAGGCCCGGCAAATATTTGCAAAAAGGAAAAACAACCGATAACAAAAAAATAGTGCCTAAAAGTCCGTTATTTTTTCCACAGACGATACAATATTGGCCTAACTTGCACTATATTTGAGGGGTAAAATTTGTATTATATTAATAAGTATAGAAACATAGGAGAATACATGGAAGACATGATGCCTTTCAAATACGAATTCCTCATCCGCAGGGTTCACCAGTGCGACAAATACGATATTCCGGGCGCAGATGCCGAGAAATACTGGAAAATGGAATGCGCCTACCTGGGCTACAAAAAATGCGCCTGCGGACAGGGAAACCCCGAAGCCGGAAATCTGACGGAAGCCGCCGGGGTCTACGCCTACTGGCTCGGGACGATAGCGGCCTACGTGCTGACAGCTATCACTGAAGTACTGAAAAATCATCGGGATAAACTGTGCGCCCGGAAGCTTGAAGAGTTGGAAGAGTGCAAATCCCTGCTCCAATATCCCAACCACGATCACATCGAACAGTGTATCAACCGGACGGAGAAGATTTTGCGGGAGATGGACATATACCCCCAGTGATCCCGATCGTTTACCAAAACAAAAAAGGCCTGTGAAATATCACAGGCCTTTTTTGTGTTTGAGTAAGTGTGGGAGCAGAGGGATTCGAACCCCCGACCCTCTGCTTGTAAGGCAGACGCTCTGAACCAGCT